>NZ_VPBU01000001.1:0-363369 GCF_013418565.1 Acinetobacter sp. YH12135 | reverse complement strand
TGTACACAGTGCACTGGGTTATGTATCACCTTTTGAGTTTGAAGCAATGTACTATGATAAGATTAACCCGTTAGGTCAGGTGGCCTAACTTAAATAAAAAAGTCTCCGACAAACCCGGTACGGTTCATTATTTTATTTTAGGGGGATTACGATCTTCCAATAATTTGATGCAATTTAGCTAAAACTTCCTTTTAACAAAAAACCAGTGAATTTTACAATTCACTGGTTTTTGAAATGACATTATGTAGAGCGCATGGGCCGATGTACTACCCAAGCGGCATAAAGCAATTAATTAATCGAATCATCCAAGTTTGGAGCTAACCAACGCTTCGCTTCATCTAAACTCCAGCCTTTACGCTGTGCGTAATCTTCAAGCTGATCTAACGAGATTTTACCTGCGTTAAAGTACTCAGAAGCAGGGTTGGCATAGTAGAAGCCACTCACAGATGAAGGCGGCCACATCGCAAAGCTGCTGGTCAGCTGTGTGCCAATCTTTTCAGTCGAACCTAACCAGTTAAACAGTGTGGCTTTTTCAGAGTGCTCAGGGCACGCAGGATAGCCCGGTGCAGGACGAATCCCTACATATTTCTCTTTAATCAGCTCTTCATTGCTTAGCTGCTCATTCGGCTGATAGCCCCAGAATTCTTTACGAATACGCTCATGCAAATGCTCTGCAAATGCTTCTGCAAAACGGTCACCCAAAGACTGCACCAAAATGGCAGAATAATCATCCCCTTTGGCTTTAAACTCATTGGCCATTTCCTCCGCACCAAAAATCGACACGGTAAAGCCGCCCAAGTAATCTTGCCCTTGCTCTGCAGTTGCAACAAAGTCTGCCAAAGACAAGTTTGGTTTGCCTGTGACTTTGTCAGACTGTTGGCGAATATGATGGAAGGTGTGCGTTACTTGATTACGTGCTGCATCATATACTTGTACTGAATCTGCCGCAGAACGGTTGGCAGGGTAAATCCCAAAGACTGCACGTGCATCAAAGCGATTATTTGCAATAATATCTTTGAGCATGGCTTGCGCTTGGTTATATAAGTCGGTTGCAGCTTCGCCCACCACGTCATCTTCCAAAATTTTCGGGAATTTGCCCGCCAAACTCCAAGAAATAAAGAATGGTGTCCAATCAAAGTATGGCAACAAGGTTTCAAGCGGATAATTAGTCAGCACTTGAGTTCCAATTAAGTTTGGTACTGCAGGCGTATAGTTGTCCCAATCAATTTTCAAACCATTGTCGATGGCTTCTGCATACGACAATTTCGCAGCTTTTGGTTGCTTATTGGCAATACGTTCACGAATTTTAGCGTATTCCGCACGGTGCTCTGCAACAAAAGCAGGTTTCATTTCAGGAGAGAGTAAGGTTGTCGCAACACCAACGGCACGCGAAGCATCGGCAACGTAAATGACAGCATCGTTTGAGAACTGTGGATCAATTTTAACTGCAGTATGTGCTTTAGATGTGGTTGCGCCACCAATCAACAATGGAATGTTAAAGCCTTTACGCTGCATTTCTTTGGCAACAAAAACCATTTCATCTAAAGATGGGGTAATCAGACCAGACAAGCCAATGATATCGACTTTTTCGTCAATGGCAGTTTGCAGGATTTTTTCTGCAGGTACCATCACACCGAGATCGACAATATCGTATCCATTACAGCCCAAGACTACGCCCACAATATTTTTACCAATGTCGTGAACGTCACCTTTTACCGTTGCCATCAAGACTTTACCTTTAGACTGACCTTCGGTTTTTTCAGCTTCGATGTACGGGTTGAGCCATGCAACGGCTTGTTTCATCACACGGGCAGATTTCACCACTTGTGGCAGGAACATTTTACCTGCACCAAACAAGTCACCGACCACGTTCATGCCATCCATCAACGGGCCTTCAATCACATCTAATGGACGTTTGGCTTTCAGGCGCGCTTCTTCGGTGTCTTCATTAATAAAGGTGGTGATGCCTTTAACTAAAGCGTACTCAAGACGTTTTTCGACAGATTCACTACGCCATTCTAAGTTTTCTTCGGCTTTTTGTGCGCCTGATTGACCACGATATTTTTCTGCCACTTCTAGCAGTTTTTCTGTGGCATCCTGACCGCTTTCACCTTGGTTCTGGTTCAGAATAACGGCTTCAACTGCTTCTTTCAGTTCTTTCGGGATGTCATCGTAAATTGCCAACTGACCTGCGTTGACAATCCCCATGGTCATGCCTTGCTGAATAGCGTGATATAGGAATACCGCGTGAATGGCTTCACGTACAGGTTCGTTACCACGGAATGAGAAAGATACGTTCGATACACCGCCTGAAATCATGGCATGCGGCAGGTTTTGTTTAATCCAGCCTGTGGCTTCAATAAAATCGACTGCGTAGTTGTTGTGTTCTTCAATACCTGTCGCAACTGCAAACACGTTCGGGTCAAAAATAATGTCTTCGGCAGGGAAGCCAACATCATTGACCAAAACGTCATAAGAGCGTTTACAAATTTCGCGCTTACGTGCCACAGTATCGGCTTGTCCGACTTCGTCAAAGGCCATAACAATGACAGCTGCGCCGTATTGGCGGCAGAGGCGGGCTTTTTCGACAAACTCGTCATAACCTTCTTTTAAGGAAATAGAGTTGACAATGGCTTTACCTTGTACGCATTTCAAGCCTGCTTCAATGATTTCCCATTTAGAGGAGTCAATCATGATAGGTACGCGAGAAATATCAGGCTCAGATGCCACCAAGTTCAGGAAGTGCACCATCGCACCTTCTGAATCGAGCATGCCTTCATCCATGTTGATGTCGATGATTTGCGCACCGCTTTCTACCTGTTGACGAGCAACATCTAAGGCTTCGGCAAAGTTTTCTTCACGAATTAAACGCAGGAATTTTTTAGAACCTGTGACGTTGGTACGTTCGCCCACGTTTACAAATAAAGAGTCATCATAAATGTTAAATGGTTCTAAACCACTTAAACGGCATGCAGGTTTAATCTCTGGAATTTTACGCGGTGGAATGTCTTTTACCGCATTGTAAATCGCGCGGATATGATCAGGCGTTGTACCACAGCAACCGCCTGTAATATTGATCAAGCCGCTTTCAGCAAATTCTTTGAGGAAAGCTGCGGTTTCTTCAGGCGTTTCATCATAACCACCAAATGCGTTGGGTAAGCCCGCGTTCGGGTGTGCAGAAACAAACACATCGGCAACGTCTGAAACGGTTTTAACGTGTGGACGCATGGCATCTGCGCCCAAAGCACAGTTAAAACCAATTGAAAGTAAATCGCCATGACGTACCGAGTTCCAGAAAGCTTCTGCAGTTTGACCCGTTAAGGTACGTCCTGAAGCATCGGTAATGGTACCTGAAATCATCAACGGCAATTCACGCCCGAGCTGTTTAAACACTTCTTTGACCGCAAAAATCGCAGCTTTACAGTTTAAGGTGTCAAATACAGTTTCAATGAGCAGGATATCTGCACCACCTTCAATTAAGGCATGCGCAGCTTCAATATAGTTTTCTTTGAGTGCATCAAAGCTAATGTTACGAAATGCAGGGTCGTTTACATTTGGTGAAATTGAACAGGTACGCGATGTTGGCCCAAGTACACCTGCCACAAAACGTGGTTTGTCTGGTGTTGAATATTTTTCACAGGCAGCTTTGGCTAAACGCGCTGCTTCGCGGTTAATTTCTGGAACCAAATCTTCCATGTGATAGTCAGACATAGAAACGCGTGTGCCGTTAAAGCTGTTGGTTTCAATAATGTCTGCACCCGCATCTAAGTAGGCTTCGTGAATACCCTGAATAATGTGCGGTTGGGTCAGTACCAATAAATCATTGTTGCCTTTGAGGTCATGTGCCCAATCTGCAAAACGCTCACCACGATAATCGGCTTCTTCCAATTGATGGCGTTGAATCATAGTACCCATAGCACCATCGATAATTAAAATTCTTTGGGCAAGAAGCGCTTTCAGGGTGGTAAGCGTGGACATAAAAAACCCTTTATGACTGAATCCGAAATGAGCGCTATTTTAGCAGAGTTCGCACGGCTTTCGTGCACTTGAAGCGACCAGAGAGAGTGGAAGTCGTAAAAATAGTGCATAAAGCAGTATTTTTAGGATTTTGCTGTAGCTTTTGAACCTAAATAAAAGTTGTGATGAGGAACATTCTAATTTTGATTTTACTTTGATGCGTCATCGCTTTGTCATATTGCTCAGGCAAAATTGGCTCACGGTAAATTTTGTCTGAAATTTTAGGCAAATATGACAAAGGTGTAACAATCTAAATTTGAGAGAATGGCATAAGAAAAGTAGGTTTATTTATTCTAAGTGTTTAAATTTAAATGTTAATTTTAATTTTATGCACAAAAAAAACAGCTTAAAGTGTGAAAATAAAGTATGAAAGTTGCTTTATATAGCAGCTCTTTGTCATATAATTGTCACAATTTAATTGAACAATAAGGGGATTTTAAATCCTCTTTTCTGCTTGCATGAATTCTAATCCAACTCCTGTAGATTCAGCACACAAGTCGACCACTAAATCGACCAATGTTCATGTGCCTACACCGAAATTTTTTATGCCGGTGTTTTTAACGATCATCGTTTCTACCCTTATTTATATTGGTTTCCAATTGTCTGCGGACTTATCCCACGTGCCTGCGCTAAGCATGTACTCGGTGATTTTATTGGCGACCGCTTTATTCATTGCCTTAGGCTTTGAATTTGTGAATGGTTTCCACGACACAGCTAACGCAGTGGCAACGGTTATTTATACCAATGCCCTGTCTGCACCTGTGGCAGTAATGTGGGCGGGTTTCTGTAACTTCCTTGGGGTGATGGTCGCCAGTGGCGCAGTTGCCTACGGTATTATTGCCTTACTTCCAGTCGAATTGATTATGAATGTCGGTTCAGGCGCAGGCTTTGCCATGGTTTTTGCCATGTTGATTGCCGCGATTGTCTGGAACTTAGGAACGTGGTTTTTCGGTATTCCTGCTTCAAGTTCGCACACTTTAATCGGTTCGATTTTAGGTGTGGGGATTATGAACTACTTGCTGAACTCAGGTGCGGGTGCAAGTGGCGTAGACATGGAACAAGTCATGAAAGTGGGCAAGGCTTTATTGTTCTCGCCACTGATTGGTTTTGCCTTTGCTGCGATTTTGTTCTTCTTGGTGAAAAAAATCTTCAAGAAACAAATGGAGTTGTTCCAGCCGCCTGAAGGCAATAAGCCACCACCACCACTGATTCGTGCCATTCTAATTTTTACTTGTACTGGGGTAAGTTTTGCGCATGGTTCAAACGATGGTCAAAAAGGCATGGGTTTAATCATGTTGATTTTGATCGGGATTGTACCGTTGGCGTACTCGTTAAATAAAGAGTTAGACCAAAACCACATTCAATCGTTCCAACAGCTTTCAACGCAAACAGCTGATGTGATTTATGCACAACATGTCGATATGCCAGATGAAAAAGCACGTCAGGTCATCACTAGCTATATTCAGACCAAAGAAATTACCCCTGAAGTCGTGCCTGCTTTGGCAAGCTTAACTGACCATTTGGGTGAGCGTGTGGGTCAATATGGCAACTTGAAAGATGTGCCTGAAGCTGAAGTAGCAGAAATGCGTAATGATATGTATTTAAGCACGACTTCATTCAAGCGTTTAGACAAAGCCAATGCCTTGCCTGAAATGTCGGAAGAACAGAAAAAAGTGGTTAAAAGCTACCGCAGCCATTTAGATTCATTCTTACAATACATTCCAACTTGGGTCAAAGTTGCCGTTGCCTTAGCACTAGGCTTGGGTACGATGGTCGGCTGGAAACGTATTGTGGTGACTGTTGGTGAACGTATCGGTAAGCAGCACATGACTTATGGTCAAGGTATGTCTGCCGAGCTTGTGGCAATGTCAACTATTGCTGCTGCAGATGGTTTGGGGATGCCAGTTTCAACTACACACGTACTGAACAGTGCGGTGGCAGGTACCATGGTGGCAAATAAATCGGGTCTGAATTTCCAAATGGTGCGTACAATTCTTTCGGCTTGGATTTTCACTTTACCTGCGACAATTTGTTTATCGGGTAGCTTGTTCTGGTTGTTCTTAAAAGTGTTTTAATCCATTCTCAACTTTTTTGAGTGGTTGAAAAAAGCGCTGTGATGATACAGCGCTTTTTTTATACCTGCAGATCAGTCTAGAGAAATATTTGCAGGCAAGTTTTTGAATAGATAGATTAGCGGTTTACATTACTTTTTAAATTTTTGGATGACTTTGTCCAGTGGTAATTTATCTGCAGCAAAGCCATAGAGCGCAGCGAAAGGTAGGGCCGTTCGTGCCAAATACGCCACGCGCCACAATCCACCATGGTTCGCACCTTCCATCATCAATTCGAGCGGATGCTCAAGTTTCACTTCAGGATTGGCTGCCGAGTTTGGATTGCGTAAGTCATGAATCCACAATGCCGCCATAATCGCATTGGTGGTTTCAGGGCTAAATGCTTCAACATCAAACAAACTTGCGCCACTAAATGCTGCTTTGAGTAATGGATTTTTGGTCACAGAGTGTGTGGTGGTCGAAGGTGCAATATTGATGCTGACATGCTGTCCTTGATGACGCGCTAAAATTGCACGCCATTGCTGGATGCGTTTTGCTAAAGCATAGTTTGGCCCTTGTTCAACCACCAAACAGTCGGCAATACCATAATGTTGACCATTGTCTGAAGCAATTAAATTATGCAGATTCTTTTGGAAGAAATGACTGCGTGAAATGGTTTCAATACTTTTGGTGAGTAGCTTTTGCCCTTGTGAACGCTGCTGAAACTTCTCTGCCGATGCGCTAATCACTTCTTCAGGAACGGCATAAACATCGGTTGGGGTACACATAAACATAATGCTGCTATCAGCTTTGTGTTCGCTGACATATTGCATAATGGCATCCATCGCCATCGCAACACGCACGTGTTTTTCACCATCTAAATAGGCAATGGCTGCTAAATCTAGCGTTTCAGGTTTTTGAGCTAACCATTGTGCAATTTCTGGGGTTTGTGTCAGTAGATTTGCACCCAACTGTTCTGTTAAAATATCAAGTGGGGTATCTGCCGCGAGTTGTGTTGTACTGGGTGCATATAAGGTGGCATTGCCTTGTTGCACAGTGCTTAAAATTTTATTCCACACACGGCTATTTGGTAAATCGACTGCAATAATATTGGCTTTCCATTTGGCTAACCATGTGAGTGGCCCTGCTTCTGAAGCTGCACCAAATAGCACCATGTTACGGTCAGACAAATCAAACCATTCAGGATGCGCCATTGCAGCATTTAACGCTTCGGCATGACTTGGTTCAATAATGCCTGCTGCTAGCCAAATTGCAATTTGATCTAGTAGAGCTTGACCTTGTAACTTTTGCCCACGATACGGCACATACCATTCGGGTGCTGCTTGGCTGCTGCCTTGTAATTTAAAGGTATGTAAAGTTTCAGTAGGCAAGAGCATGACATCTTTCAGCACATATTTTTGCTCATGACGATAAAACTCAAAACATTGATGGGCTTTTCTTAATCCATCTTCTGCAATTTGAATTGCGTTAGCTTGTTCACGAATACCATTGGTCACGAGGGCTTTAAAGTATTTTGGATAGTGCTTACGCCAGTTTTTTTCTGCCAAAGCATCAACTGAGCTTTGATGATCGACTGTGGCTAAGGCTTCGGCAATAATTTGTTTGCCTGTGCTTGAGGTGCTGGGTTTATGGTTTTCTGGATGAATTGGAAACTGTAAGCCATCGTAAGAAGTGGACATGCAAAAACTCGCAAACTAAATTGAAATTAATATACAGATGTATACATTATCTATGCCAAGTTGCGATATGGGGTAGCAAAAACTACCAAAATTGAGTGAAATTTGAATAAAAAAACCTTCACGAAGTGTAAAGGTTTTTAATGTGAATGAAATGTTGTTGAGATTTAAAGGTTAGTGTTTAAATGTCTAGGTTCGAATCATAAATGAGTCTGATGCTGTATCAACAATGTTTTATTCACTCAGACCAACAGCTTAACAACGTCCTTTTTTCGCCTGACCTGGAGGACAAAAATCACCATCACCATGCGGATGTTGGTGTGGATAATAGCCTTTCGGGTAGATCGTGCGGTCAGGATCAATCACCACACTGCCTTCAGGGGTATGTACGGCACAGGCGCTTAATCCTAGACTGAGTAACAGGGCGCTTAGAAGTGCAAACTTTTTCATGGCTGACTCCTGATTGCTTGATAGTTTTAGTCTTTATATTCTTAGTATAAGTGCTTGTCGAGTAACTGCATGTTATTTGTTGTGTGCTTTATGCTGTATTGGATCATTCAGATGCTTTCATCAATCAAAAATACTTATCAGCAGTTCATAAAATGACGATTGAAAGTCGTTTTTCCCAATGAGAGAGGCTGAAGATGAGAGGCAATAAATGATGGTGTTAAGCGGATTTATGAAAGCAGTCTATTGACGGATTTGAAAATTCTTTAAAGTAGCAACGACTCAGTGGTAGATGTACCGAGTCGTTATAGTTTCAAAAGTTAAAACGGCAGTTGCGCCAGTTTATTCAGGAAGTGAGGCAAGATGCGTGGTTCAATTAAAATAGTCACAATCACACCATAGGCCGCACCCCATAAATGCGCACTGTGATTAATATTGGAATTGCCGCGTTTACCCGACCAAATGCTATACGCTACATACAGTATTGCAAAAATAATGGCAGGCACTGGAATAAAGAACACGAAAATCAACTTCCACGGCTCAAACAAAATATAGGCAAACAACACCGCAGATACAGCACCAGATGCGCCTAAGCTGGCCCAACGATGGTCATTTTTATGCTTTAAATAACTTGGAATAATCGCGGCGATTAAACCACCCAAATAGAATAAAACAAAGCCTAAATCATAGACGTATTGGCGATAAAAACTTTCAATAATGCTGCCAAAGAAAAACAGGGTAATCATATTGAACAGCAAATGCGCACCATCGGCATGCACAAAACCATGGGTAATGAAGCGGTCATATTGACCACGTTGCATAGCAGGCGGCCAAAAAATCAGACGATTCATTAATTCTTGTTTGGAAAACGCCAACATAGACACAATGACCGTAATAATGATAATGGTCACGGTATGATTAAAAGGTAAATCGAGCATAAACGCCTATTCTTTTACTTGAATTCTGCTGTAATAATGCATCAAAACTGAGTTTGAGTCGAACTTTAGGAATAAATCCGACAATTTTGGTTGATTTTTTTTTATTCCCCCGCATCTTCAGTTAAAATAGCCACTTCAGCTTGAGGAAATTATTGTTATGTCGACTGAGAACAGCAGCACAGCAGTTGTAGATGAAATTCCAAACTTATTGATTACGCCAACTGCTCAAGAGTATTTGAAGGATTTATTGGCAAAGCAAAATACACCGGGTATTGGTGTGCGTGTTTTTGTGGAAAATCCTGGTACACCGCGTGCTGAATGTTGCATGGCTTATAGTGCGCCCGATGAAGTTGTACCTACAGACTACAAACAGGAATATCCAGACTTTCCTGCATTTATTGATACGCCGTCTATTCCGTATTTATTGGATGCCGTAATTGACTACAACAAAGACCGTTTTGGTGGTCAATTGACTTTCCGTGCACCGAACTCAAAAGTGCCACGCGTAGGCCCAGATGCTTCGGTAGAAGAACGCATTACTTATGTTTTACAGTCTGAAATTAACCCAGGTTTAGCAGGGCATGGTGGTAACTGTGCTTTGGTTGAAGTGGTTGAAGATGAAGAACACGGCTTAACTGCAGTATTGAAATTTGGTGGCGGTTGCCAAGGATGTTCAGCGATTGATGTGACTTTAAAGCAAGGTGTTGAAACAACCTTGAAACAACACGTACCTGAATTGATGCGTGTGGTGGATCAGACTGACCACAGTCAATCTGAAGGTGCTTATTTTAAATAAGCTCTAAGCCTCGCTTAAAAATAACCTCCTAAATTTTAGGAGGTTATTTTTTATCTGAAATTGTCAACAGACCCTATTCATTCGTTTGTAGATTTAAAATTTGTTGTGTTTTTTCAGAATAATAAAATTTCTCTAAATAATGGCGCGCACGTTGCTTTAAATAGCCTTCAGCGATCATTTTTTGAATGACTGGATTTAACAGTTGTTGTAATTGTTGTTGGACTAGCGCTTCATCAATGTTTAAGTCGTGCAATAACAAGTCAAAAGGGCGCGCCTGATTGCGTACATACCACGCATAAACCCCATCATGCACTTGCTGTTTCAAATAGTCACTTTGGCGTAAATGATCCCAAATTTCATGTCCTAAATTGACAGTTTGGGATAGGTCTTGTACTTCAATATAATTTTTTAAAACGGAAAGTGGCAAGTCTTTAACTTTGTGCCATAAATTGGCTTGGAAGTGATACAGTTTTTCCTCATCAAAATGTTGATTAAGCACCGACTCGCTCATTTGAGTCAGCTTCTGCACATTTTTTTGCAAATAATGCTGAATGGTCTGGTCTAAATTGGTATCGGTAACGCTTTCCAAAACCGATTTACCCATTTTCATAAAACGCGATACGCCAGGCACGCTTTTGGCGATCACCGAATTATCCATATAATCCTGAATGGAATGTTGAATGAGTTGGGTAATCATGGCGGCAAAGGCAGGATTATTTACCACAGTTTTAATTAGGCGTTGGCGATGCCCACTTTTACTGGCAACGTATTGGGCAATTTTATCTATGGTCAAAACTGGGATGACATCGGAAATTTTGCTGTTGTCATTCGCAGGGTGTACCAAGGCAAAGCGGATATGCTCTGCAATTTGTTCAATTAAAAATGAGCTAGCTGGGGTATTTAAAATTTGTTGTTGAATAAGTGCGTAAATTGCTTCCGAGCGCCATAAGTCCTGTAATGTTTGTTTGCGGAACCATTGGTAAAATTGCACAAATTCCATTTGCACAGTTTCGGCTTGAGCAAATTCCTGATCCAAAAAATCTAGGTGAGCATCAATCAGTTGCTCAATCATCGAATGTTTTTGCATGATGGTTGATATAATAATTAATTTAAAGGAATCAGTTTATCAGCAAGTGGGTTTTTTAGGTTCTGTGTTTTAGACAGAAACGGCAAATAATATTGTGCTACTTGTTTTTCTGCTTCCAGTAAAGGCATGTGTCCGACATTATTCAAAATAACAGGTGTTTCCGCACGTTTTAATAATGATTGTAATTCTTTGGCCACTTCAACATTAATGATGCGATCTTGCTTGCCCCACAAAATTAGGGTGGGTGCTTCGATTGATGCCGTTAAACGGGCAAAAGAGTCTGGGGTATAAATACGGTTGAGTTTGACAATTTGCTCAATTGCTTTGCGGGTTTGCGCTGAGCGAGAAATCAACACTTCTTCTTGCGCATGTTGAATTTGTGAGGTCATGGCAGGCGGGTTTTGCATGACCTGTCTGGCAACATCGGCTAAATCCCCATGCTTGCTCACAATTAAATCATTTAAAGATAACGGATTTTTGGTATAAGGCGTATTGGCATGTTTATAAATGCCTGCACTGTTGAGTAAAAATAGGCTTTGCGTGTCAAAAGGGTATTGTGCTGCGTAGACTGTTGCAATGGAGCCACCTAAAGAATGACCTGCAACGTGTAAGTTTTCTTCACAATCAATCGCTTCAATAAACTGACGTAATTGCGAGGTGACGTTGGGTACAGAATTGTCAAAATGTGATGGGGTTTTGGTGTCACCGCTATTGGGTAAATCTGGAATAATCACATGATAATCTGGGGTTAAAAATTGTGCCACACGGTTCCAATTGTCACGTGTGCCAGCTAAACCATGAATCAGTAAAATGGTCGGTTTGCTGCGTGAACCGCCCTCGTTATAGCTCCAGACCACATCGCCCACACGAATATTTTTAGCGGTGAGTCCAGCTTGTTTACGCTGTTGCTGAAAGTGTTGCTGTAGCAATTGTAATTCGATGCTGTTGGCACTGATTGAATTGTTGGTATTTACAGGAATGTTTTTATTTTGATTGGCACTTTGAGCGAAGCAGGACGCGCTTAGACCCAAAGTGAGCAAAGCCACTTGTAGATAGCGTGATCGTATAAACTGCAACATGAAAAGTCTTCCCCTGACGAACCCAAACAGGCTCCAATGATTAAGGCATTAGATCTTAGGTCTAATTGCGAAAGATTATTGCTTTTATTGTAGATATTTCACCTAGAAAGTCACCCCTTACTTTTTTGAAGGTATGGAAACAAATGGTAGAAAATGTGATACATCTCAAGAAAAATGGAAAAAATTTATAACAAAAATCTTGAAATAAAAAAGCATAAGCTAATTTTTTTGCAAGTGACATTCACCCAGTCTGGCTTTAGAATATTGCAACTTCAAAGATCGGTGGTAAATCAAGAATGCTAACAGCTCAAGAAGCTTTAGAACGTCTTAAACAAGGAAACCAACGTTTTGTTTCTGGTGACACTAAACATCCTAAACAATTGTCGCACCAGCAGCGTGCAGAAATGGCAGAAGACCAAAATCCATTTGCGATTGTTTTAGGTTGTTCAGACTCACGTGTACCAGCAGAAATGGTATTTGACCAAGGACTGGGTGATCTTTTTGTAATTCGTGTTGCGGGCAACGTGGTTGCGCCATCACAAGTGGGTAGCGTTGAGTTCGCAGCAGAGCGCTATGACTGTGCGGTTGTCGTGGTTTTAGGACACAGCCATTGTGGTGCGATTCAAGCCACAATTGATACTTTAATGTGCCCAGATTGTCCACCATCGGCAAATTTAATGTCGATTGTAAACCGTGTTCGTCCTTCAGTTGAAACCTTAATGCAGACTGAACTGAAAAATGACTTGGCGAAATTATCTAAGCATGCGGTGCGTTCTAATGTGTTTGCATCGGTAAATCAATTGCGTCATGGTTCAGCGGTTTTAGAAAACCTGATTGAACAAGGTCAGTTGAAAGTGGTTGGTGCGGAATATTCACTGGAAACAGGTGAAGTGGTTTTTTTTGATTTTTAATCTGAACCGCACAGCAATTAGATTTTCCTCAAAGGCGCTTTATAAAGCGCCTTTGATATATGGATAAGCATTATTTAGCAAAATAGGCTGAGCTTTGGCATTTGGATGAATTAAATCTTTTTGCATCAATTGCTTATTGCCCGCAATACCTTCCATAAAAAATGGCAGTAATTTGACTTTATATTGCTGACTCACCACTTTATAGTTATTTTCAAATGCTTTGCTATACGCCGAGCCGTAATTGGGCGGCATTTTCATCCCAAAAATCACCACTTTCGCTTTGGCTTTTTGGCTGTGCAGAATTAAGTTTGCTAAATTTTTTTGAATCATTTGTGGTGGTTGTCCACGCAAGCCATCATTCCCGCCTAACTCAATGACTACAACGTCTGGACGATGGGTCTGCAGCAATTTAGGCAGACGCGCCAAAGCGCCGCTGGTAGTTTCGCCACTGACACTTGCATTGACCACTTTATGCTGTTTCGGATACTGTTGTTCTAAACGTTTTTGCAATAAGTGAACCCAACCTTGTTGTGGTTGTATGCCGTAACCTGCACTTAAGCTGTCACCTACAATCATAATGGTTTTTGCAGATACCACGAGTGGGCTGAAACATAGTCCGAGCAGCAACACACGCGGGAAGACACGACTAGTTAGATTGCGATTTTGCATAATGGGAAACGTATGACTCAAAACACTAAAGAATCTAATATCATGCCACAAACGATTATTTCTGCCCAAAATTTGACACAAAAGATACAACTTGCACAAAAACAATTGACCATTTTTGAGAATTTAAACTTCGATATTCAGGAAGGTGAACAAGTGGCCATTACAGGTCGTTCGGGTTCAGGAAAATCGACCTTATTGGGTATTTTGGCAACATTAGATCAGGCCAGCAGTGGAAAATTGGTGGTATGTGGTGAGTCAATTGCAGAATTAAACGAAGAACAACGTGCAGAAGTTCGTTTAAAGCATATTGGTTTTGTGTTCCAGTCATTTCAGTTATTGCCGCATTTGACGGCACTGGAAAATGTGATGTTGCCACTACGTTTGCAGGAAAAATTTAAATATGCAGAGGCAGAACAAAAAGCCCTCAACTTGCTGAAACGTGTGGGTTTAGAACGACAAGCACAGCAAACGCCGAAAGTGCTTTCGGGAGGTGAGCAACAACGTGTCGCCATTGCACGTGCTTTAATTCGTGAACCTAAAATTATTTTTGCCGATGAACCGACAGGAAACTTGGATGGGGAAACTGCAACTGAAATTGAGCAATTGTTATTTGAATTGAACCGCGAGTTGGGCACAACCTTGGTGTTGGTCACGCACGACCCGAAACTGGCGGCACAATGTCAGCGTCACTATGCCTTAATTGATGGGCAATTGGTTGAGCAATTTGCAGCTAAGCCAACTGCTGCCATAACAGGAGGATGAAATGAACGCATTATTTCATCCGCTGTTAAAGCAGAGTTTTAAAAGCAGTGGTGTATATTTACTGATTATTGCGCTGACTTTAGCGATTAGTGCGACCACGGCCTTAAAGTTTAGCAATGAGCAAATTCAAAATGCAGTGGCATTGCAAGCGGCAGAAATGCTGGCGGGTGATTTAGTACTGAGTGACAATGAACCCATTGCACAAGACTGGCGGGATCAGGCGACTGCACATCAGTTACAACAGTCGCATGTGACTGTATTTAGTTCGATGGCACATACTCAAGCGCAATTTGTGATGGTGAATGTCAAAGCGATTGAGCATAATTTTCCGTTACGCGGTGAGTTGCGGGTCAATCCTGCAGCGGACAAGATTCAGTCTGGCGAAATTTGGCTGAGCCAACGTGCTATGGATTTACTTCACGTTAAACTGGGTGAAACGGTGAATATTGCCGATGCAGCATTTACCGTGACTGCAAAAATTGAACACGATTCTAATCAGGAACTCGGTTTTTCAGGTTTTTCGCCGACAGTGATAATTTCACAGGCCGATGTAGCACGTACCCACGCGATTCAAGTGGGTAGCCGCATAGATTACCGTTTGTTGTTGGCAGGCAGCGCCAAAGATACACAAAATTTTGAGCAGTATTTTAAAACACATACACAACAGCCTGCACAGGCACAGCAAACGGCCAGCCCTGAACAAAACTTTGAAGAACAAAGTAGTTTAAGACTACGCAATGCCAGTGAAGGCAATACTCGCTTAATGCGCCCCATTGCCAATTTAGATACCTTTTTACAGTTAGCGAATATCCTGACCATTTTATTGTGTGGGATTGCGATTGGTTTGACCAGTCAGCGCTATGTGCAACAAAATCAGGATCATATCGCCTTATTACGTTGTATTGGTGCAAGTAAACGACAAATTTTAGCCGCTTATTTGGCTTTGCTTGCTTTGGTCTTAATTATCGCTATGGGCATTGGCAGTATTTTGGGCGTGACGTTGGGCTATGCTTTGTTGCAAATCATGCTGCAACTGATTCCGCACCTGGAAATTCAATTTTCAGCCATGGCAATGTTGCTTGGGCCATTGCCAATCGCCATGCTCACCAGTGCTGTGGTGTTGTTGGGTTTTGTGCTGCCTAATTTATTGCAATTGCTGAATACCGCACCGATTCGCGTGATTCGCCAACAAGACAAAAGCATGCGCGCTTGGTGGTGGATGTTGCTTACAGGGACGCTAAGTCTAATCGTATTTTGTGTGGTCTTGACCGAAAGTTTAGTGCTTAGTACATGGGTGATTGGTGCGATTATTGCGCTGTGCGTATTGCTGTATGGAGTGGTGTGGAGTTTATTAAAATTATTGCGTCATTCTAAAGGCAGACTCGCAGCGTATATTCGTGCGCCTGCTGTCACGGCATTTCAAATTACTGCATTGGCTTTAGGATTAAGTTTAATTACGGTACTTGCAGTGTTGCGTACCGACCTGCTAGATCGTTGGCAGCAGCAATTGCCCGAAGGAACACCCAATCAGTTTGTTTACGGCTTGCCACCGTTTGATATGCCTGAGTTTCAACAACAATTAACGCAGCAGCAGTGGCACAGCACGCCACTTTATCCAAATATACGTGGGCGTTTGGTCGCCAAAAATGATCAACCTTTTGCCGACGCCTTAATTCAGCAAAGCAATACGTTAAGACGCGAACTCAACCTGACACAGTCTGACCGTTATCCTGCCGATAATATCATTGTAAATGGGCAAGCCAATTTCAGTGCAGTGGGACAAGTGTCAGTAGAAGCAGATACGGCTGCCGAGTTGGGCATTCAAATTGGTGATCGACTCAGTTTTAGTTTGCCTGAAGGCATACTTGAAGCCGAAGTGATTAATCTGCGTACGGTGGAGTGGGAAAGCTTTAGTCCAAATTTTTTCTTTATTTTTTCACCGCACACTATGGATGAAAATGCAGGCAGTTATTTGGGCAGTTTCTATGTGCCTGAAGCAGATAAACCGAAACTAATTCAATTGATTCAGCAATTTGCCAACACAGTGTTTATTGATGTCAGCCTAATTTTGGATGAAATTAAACGCATTGTGAATGTGTTGGTGCAGATCATCACCATTTTAGCCATTTTGGTGAGTGTGTCTGGGCTGTTGGTATTAATCGCGTGTTTAAACTTGCTGATGGATGAGCGCAAACGCGAAGTCGCATTACTGCGTTCTTTTGGTAGTTCTAAACAAAAACTCAAACGTATGTTGAGTCTGGAAATCGGTTTTATGGGCTTTATGGCGGGAATAGTGGCGTGTTTATTTGCCGAAGTCATTAGTGCTGTTGCCAGTTACCGCATGGATTTAATGCTGCAACCACATTGGGACATCTGGCTGATTTTGCCTGTATTTATGACCGTGCTGTGTGCCTTGATTGGACGTTATCGTTTAAGTTATTTATGCGATATTCCGCCACTGCAAAGTTTAAGGGAGATGAATCAGTCCTGATTCATCTCTAGTTGATGTTGTTTTACTTGTTGTAAAGGTTGATTGTTTAACCCAGACTGCGTTGCATCATGCTAAGCAGTTCTTGCCAAAGGGGTTGAATTGGGGCAAGCAGTTGATGGCAATACCAGTAAAATGCAGCACAGCCCAATGGTGCAAGGAGCATCGCAAAACCGTTCACTAAGTTACTGTGTTTGCTGCGTTGTCCAATATACCAAATGAGTGTCATGGCTGCGCCCATGAGCATGCCGCCAATATGTGCAGCATTATTAATGCCACTGATCATAAAGCCCATACCTAAGTTTAGTGCCATTACCATCACTAAGGTTTTACCATCCAAGAGAAATTTTTGGCGCGGTAATTGGGGCAATAACGCCAATACCGTCAGTGCAGCTCCAAGTCCCATCACCGCACCTGAAGCACCTGCACCCACGCTAGGTAACAGCTTTGGATTAGCGACACCTTGTTCGAGCAGGGTATAGCTGTCCTGAATGCTGACATAGCCACTGAGCAGGCTACCCATCAAACCCGCGCAAACATATAACACTATAAAATAGACACGCCCAAACAATTGTTCATTGACGCTGCCAAAAATATACAAGGCCCACATATTTAACATTAAATGTACTAAACCAAAATGAAAAAACATGCTGCTGAACAGGCGAATGGGTTCCGCCAAAAAGGTTAAAGGTGCATAATCAGCACCCCAGCGTATTGCATCTTGCGGGCTAGGATTGCTAATGTTCATGCCGTTGAGCACTTGCCATGCAAACAAAGCCACATTGATTGCAATCAGGGCTGCGGTAATCCACCACAGGTGAATTTCAACTTTATTGTTGCGCAGGTTTGGGGGATGTTGGGACATATATTTAAATATTGTGTCGTAGTGATCAATCTAAGCTTAACACGAAAAAATAACGCTTCAGGAGCCATGCACCAAGATGAAAGCTTTTTTTATACGAACTTTGTTAATTCTTGTTAGTGTGGTGCTTTTGGTTCAATTATGGATTTTTAGCAGCTTGGTGTGGTGGCGTACGCAGCCTGTGCAATCGACCATGATGATGCGTTTGGATTATTGGGCTGAACCGAGCAAGCCTATTCAACACCAATGGCGCGACTATGACCAACTCAGTGACAACTTAAAACGTGCTGTAGTGACTGCCGAAGATGGCAAATTTATGCAGCATCATGGTTTTGACTGGGAAGGTATTCAAACTGCGCTGGAACGGAACAAAGATGAAGGCAAGGTTGTTGCAGGTGGTTCTACAATTTCTCAGCAGCTCGCCAAGAATTTGTTTTTATACAATAAGCGTTCTTTTTTGCGTAAAGGCCAAGAAGTTGTGGCGACATGGATGATGGAACGCATGTGGTCAAAGCAGCGTATTTTAGAGGTCTATCTCAACTCGGTAGAATTTGGCGATAATATTTATGGTGCCGAAGCTGCGGCACAGCATTATTTTGGCAAAAGTGCAAAAAGTTTAAGCCGTGATCAAGCAATTTTCTTGGCTGCGATTTTAACCAATCCAAAATATTTTCAGGAACATCGTAATGCGGGGGCATTAAAAGCCCGTAAACAGATGGTGCAGCGCTATATGCGTTATGCGGAAATTCCCTAAATTGAGCGAAAACAAACTATAAAATGTGAAAATATCCACAAAGCCTAATTTTTTAGGCTTTTTTTATGAAAATGTCACAAAATTGAAGCATACTTGTAGCAGTGCCAAACATTTTAAAAAAGCATAGGTGGGTATGAATACGGCAACAGGCGCGACTCCTGCGCAAACAGAATATACATATAATGATCGCTACATTAACCGCGAACTGTCTATTTTAGATTTCCATTTGCGCGTGCTTGAGCAAGCTGTCGATCCGTTGCATCCTTTGTTGGAACGCATGAACTTCCTGCTGATTTTTTCACGTAACTTGGATGAGTTTTTTGAAATTCGTGTTGCGGGCATGATGGAACAATTGGACTTGGGCAATGAAAGCCGTAGTCCAGATGGTTTAACCCCTAAGCAGGTGTTAGATCAAATTTCTAAAACAGCACATGCTGCTA
The DNA here is from genome assembly GCF_013418565.1 of Acinetobacter sp. YH12135. NCBI lineage: Bacteria > Pseudomonadati > Pseudomonadota > Gammaproteobacteria > Moraxellales > Moraxellaceae > Acinetobacter > Acinetobacter sp. YH12135. The sequence goes on along the minus strand of NZ_VPBU01000001.1, from coordinate 344,371 downwards.
TTGAACGCCAGTACCGTATTTTAAATCAGGAAATTTTGCCAAAATTACGTGAAGAAGACATTTGTTTCTTACGTCGTGGTGAATTAACCCCTGCACAATCGGCATGGGTGAAAAAATATTTCCAAGAGCAAGTTGCCCCTGTATTAACCCCAATTAGCCTAGACCCTGCACATCCATTTCCACGTTTGGTCAATAAAAGTCTGAATTTTATTGTGACTTTAGAAGGGAAAGATGCTTTTGGTCGTCAAATTGATTTGGCGGTTGTTCCTGCACCACGTTCATTACCACGTGTAGTTCGTTTACCCGATGAACTTACAGGCGGTAAAGAGCACCACGTCATGCTTTCAGCAATTATTCATGAGCATGTGTCTGACTTATTCCCGGGCATGACTGCGACTGGATGCTATCAATTCCGTGTGACCCGTAATGCAGATTTGGCGTTAAATGAAGATGTAGAAGACTTGGCCAAAGCCCTAAAAGGCGAATTAAACTCACGCCGTTTTGGTCGTGCGGTACGTTTAGAAGTAACGCACAACTGCCCGAAAGCCATTTATGATTATTTGCTAGATGAGTTCGATCTTGAAGAAGAACAACTTTATAAAGTAGATGGCCCAGTGAACTTGGCGCGTTTATTGTCTAATTTTAAACGTCCACATTTACGTTATGATTCACATACACCCGCCATTCCAAAGGTGTTAAAAAAGTCTGAAAATATTTTTTCAGCGATGCAAAAGCAAGACATTTTATTACACCATCCGTTTGAATCTTTTGCACCCGTGATTAACTTGCTGCGTGAAGCTGCACGTGATCCACAAGTCTTGGCAATCAAACAAACTTTATATCGTAGTGGCGCAGATTCTGAAATTGTACAAGTGCTTGCAGAGGCTGCACGAAACGGTAAAGAAGTGACTGCGGTGATTGAACTGCGTGCACGTTTTGATGAAGAATCTAACATTGCTGTGGCTAACGTGTTGCAAGAAGCGGGCGCTGTGGTTGTGTACGGTATTGTGGGGTATAAAACCCACGCCAAAATGATTTTGGTGGTGCGCCGTGAAAATAATAAATTGGTGCGTTATGTACATTTAGGCACAGGTAACTACCACGCAGGCAATGCGCGTATTTATACCGACTATGGTTTACTGACCACAGACAAAGAGCTGTGTGAAGATGTGCATCGTATTTTCCAAGAGCTAACAGGCATGGGTAAAATGGCAAAACTGAAAAAGTTGTTGCATGCACCATTTACCCTGCACGCACAGTTGGTGAATTATATTGATGAAGAAATTGCCAATGCTAAAGCAGGTAAGCCCGCACAAATTATTGTGAAAGTGAATGCACTGACTGAAATGCAATTGATCAATAAATTGTACGAGGCGTCTCAGGCGGGTGTGCAAATTGATCTCATCATCCGTTCAATTTGCTGCTTGCGCCCAGGTTTGCCGGGCTTATCGGAAAATATCCGTGTGCGTTCGATTGTCGGACGTTTCCTTGAACATACCCGTGTCTATTATTTCTCTAATAATGGCAATCCACGTATTTATTGTTCAAGTGCTGACTGGATGGATCGTAACTTATTTAACCGCGTTGAAGCGTGTTTCCCAATTGAAGATCCAGCTTTGAAAAAGCGTATTTATGAGCAAGGTTTATTGACCTACATGCAAGACAATCAACAGGCGTGGCTGTTGCAGGGTGATGGAACTTGGGTGCGTGTAAAAGCAGCTGAGGGTGAAGAACCACACAATGCGCAGCGTATCCTGACCGATAGTATTGTTTAGTTTCAAACATTTATAACAGGTAAAAAGAGCGATGCCAGACATCGCTCTTTTTTTGTTTCTAATATTTATTTAAGACTTATATTTTTGATTGATATTTATTGATCAATAATTTAAGAAAAACAGCACATCGCATCATCCGCATTCATAATTTTGCGATAAATACTTTTCACATAACCATGCACCAGTTGTTCTGAAGCATTCAGGTTGGCAGCAACTTGTTGTGAAGGTAAACCTTGTCCTGAAAGCGCCAATATTTCATGTTCAGTTTTAGAGAGTGCCAAAGAATGACCATGTGCGACAATGGATTGTTCGCAGGCTAAGATTTCATTGGCTAAGTTGCCGTCTAGCGGTGAGCCGCCACGTAAAATGGTGCGAATCTGGTTTTGCATGCCTGTTGCAGATTGGTCGCTAAAGACATAGGCTGAAATGCCTAAATGAATAGCTTGTAGCAATTGTTTTGGCATACTTGAAGGCAGCACCGCCACAATTAAGGTGTCTTTACGGAAAAGTTTGAGATTTTGGATAAAATCAATTTGAGCTTTTGACCAAGACTGTAAATTGATAAATACCAAATTAGGCAAATGTTGCTGCACCATCAGCACTGCATTTGCGAGCGATGGGCTGCAAAGTAGAACCTCTTTAGGGTAGCCAAAATTTTGTAAAATGTGGCTTAAATTTTGTGATGCTTCTACCTGATCATCAATCAGCAGAACAGGCACAGGTAAAACGAGATCTCTGTGAATCATGACAAATACTCCTGTGCTGTTCTATAAATAATTTTGATAAATAGATTGTGCGTGATATTGCTGTAACTGAATATCCTTAAATATAGTGATTTTTATATAAAAAGGGTAAATATAAGTAATTGTTGCTGAATATGTTTTTTTGAAATGTGTTGAAAATGTGAGTAATGTAACTCGATACCGTTCTTTCGTTCAGTGGTAAGAGTGAATTGTTGAATTTGTGATGAATCTCACATTTTAAAACTTATTCATATTTATAAGTCACTTAAATCATAGTGAACTGCAAAAACAATACGCATTTTTGAACGAAAAATAAAAAAGGAGCCATGTTGGCTCCTTAATGAAATGTTGGATCGTGTGTCTAAATTTAGACTGCGTTTTGAGTGATTTTCTGTAAAATCTGCAGCAAAACGTCAAATTCACTTTGTAATGGCGTGCTTTTACGCGTCACTAAAGCCAAAGTACGGCTTGGTGCAGCCTCAATACTTTTGATCTGTAAATCTGGATTCGATTTGATCATGGCATTATGAATTGCAATTTCAGGCAATAGGGTAAAGCCTAAATTTGCAGACACCATTTCAACCAAGGTCGGCAAAGAGCTGGCTTTTAAACGATGATCGTTTTTGCGTTCACCAATCGGGCAAGCACTTAAAGTGTGATCACGTAAGCAATGACCTTCTTCAAGCAGCATTAAACGCGATAAATCCAAATCATCTAAAGAATTGGCCTGCGCCGATTTTTGATCGCCCTTGTGATAAACCAAGAACAAATCTTCTTTAGAAATTTCAGCCACTTTCAAACCACGCGTATCGAATGGCAGGGCTAACACCACCATATCTAAATTGCCGTGTTCCAGTTTTTCGACAATTTTTTCACTTTGCGCTTCGTGTAAATGCAATTGAATTTTAGGTAGCTGCTTATGCACTTCATCTAACAGTTGCGCCAAAATAAATGGGGCAATGGTTGGAATCACGCCTAAGTGTAAATCACCTGTGAGAGGCTCACTCATTTCACGGCTTAAACGCATTAAGTCCTGTGCATCTGCTAACAGAACACGGGCGCGTGCTACGACTTGTTCACCCAATGGGGTTAAACGTACATTCTGTCGATCACGTTCTACCAGTACGCCGCCAAGCAGGCGCTCCAGTTCCATGATCCCGCCAGACAAAGTCGACTGAGTTACAAAAGAACGGCGAGCCGCTTCTGTAAAATGTAACGTTTCAGACAGTGTAACGAGGTATGACAGCTGTCTTAAAGATGGTAATGCAGCCATAGTGTCCTAATGATTATGATTTAAAGTGGTGAGCAAACAGTTCGCTAAGATGAGGAATAAAGTGTGGAGGAATATCATGCCCCATTCCTTTGATTAATTCAAACTTAGCGCCCGGAATCGCTTTCGCAACAGCCTTACCATGCCCTGGTGGGAGCAAACGATCTTGCGAACCATGTACCACAAGGGTAGGTTGCTGAATTTGTTTGTCCAGTTGTAGCAACGAGCCTGTACATAATATTGCTAAAAACTGTTGAAGTACACCCGCAGGGTAATAACTTCGCTGATATAATTTGCGTGCAGTTTGCATCGCTTCGAGTTGATTCACATAGCCTGGCGAGCCTATCACCTTAAAGAGTTTTAAACTATGATCAACAATGCCATTTTCATCTTGCGATTTTGGTCTTTCTAGCAAACTGAACAGTTGTTTCGGAAATGGTGGTGGTAAAAAAGGCTGGTTATTACTGGTAAATAATAAGCCTAAATTATTCACGCGATCTGCATATTTGGCAGCCAAAATTTGGGCAATCATGCCGCCCATAGAAGCACCAATCACTTCGGTCTTTTCAATGCCTAAGCGCTCTAATAGCAATGCAGCATCATCCGCCATATCAAATAAGTTATAAGGCGCACCGTGGTTTTGCAGACCTAAGCTAAAACGCCCCATCATTTTATAGGTGTTCAGACGTGGACCTTTGTGGCGAATTTTGGATGACAAACCAATATCGCGGTTGTCATAGCGAATGACACGATAGCCCTGATCAATCAGTGATTTACAAAAGAAATCGGGCCAGTACAACATTTGTGCGCCTAAACCCATAATCAGCAAAATAGGTGGATCTTCAGTTTTGCCGCCCACTTCGACATGCAGCTGAATTCCGTTGCCTAAATCGACTTTGGTTTCGTGCATAAATGCCGTATAGGGCGATGTGGTGAACTGAAGTGCACTATTCATGTTGTGATCCTCATGTCAGGCAAGGGCGAAATCAATCGCCCTTTATTGTTTTTATTTTATTCCGATACAGGCAATAAGTCTGGCACTAATTTGGTCAAACTCAAGCGTTGTTTGGCCGCTGTTGCGCCTAATAGGACAAAGCCACGTAAGGTATCGGTTTGGTCATAGGCTCTGGCAATCATGCCATCGTCAAATTCTTCGGTATGCCAGTTGACATCTACCCCTAGTGGCGCAGGTAAAACGGTCAGTGGTGCAGCAGGTGTTTTCACTGCAACAGGCATGGCAGGGTAGTGTACCTGAGTAGTTTCACCATTTAAGGTTTTGGCTAAGGCACGTGCTTGCTGCATGATTGGCATCACATACGGCAATAAAATACCATTCACTTCCGCACAGTCACCTACTGCATAGATATCAGCTTGGCTGGTTTCAAGTTGCGCATTGGTTAAGACCCCACGACTGGTTTCGATGCCTGCTGTTTTAGCCAAAGCAATGTTTGGTTGTAAACCAATGGCAGACAGTACCACATCGGCAATTAAAGACTGACCACTGGTAATGGTCACTAAATAGTCGTCATTTTTAATTTTCGAAACTTTTTCAACGGTTGTACCCAATACAAAATGGATACCCGTTTCTTCTAGGTTTTGTTTAAAAGCACTGGCTACATAATCCGGCAATAAACGACCTAGTGGTTGTGGTGCAAGGTCAATCACCGTGACTTGGTGTCCTGTTTGCTGCAAGTCATTGGCAAATTCACAACCAATTAAACCTGCACCTAAAATCACCACACGTTTGTCTTGACGTTGTTCAAGCTGTTGGCGAAATGCGGTGTAATCACTTAAATTATTTACCACATGAATGTCATCACTGCCATCGCCCGCAATGGCTAAACGTACAGGATTCGCACCCACTGCCAAAACCAATTTAGAATAAGGTTGTTGGCTGCTTACACCCTCTTTTTCTAATTCAAGTACATGCGCTTCTGCATCAATTGCTTTAACCCAAGTGTGGGTTTCAATACGCATATTGAGTTGGCTTGCCATTTTAGCTGCATCGCCCAATGCAATTTGAGCAGGGGCTTTATTGCCCGCCAATGCGTTAGATAAAGTTGGTTTGGCATAATTGGCAGCATCATCTGCACAAATCATGACTAACTCTTGTTCTGCATTTAGCTTACGAAACTCGCGTGCAACAGTATAACCTGCCATGCCTGAACCAATAATAACGATAGGATGCATAAGGTGTACTCCAAATGAGGGCATAGAAATTGGCGTTAAAAAAAGACCATCGGACATGGTCTTTTCGTGGTCTTAAACTTCAATCATTTCAAAATCAGCTTTTGAAACGCCGCAGTCTGGGCAAGTCCAGTCATCAGGAATATCTTCCCATAATGTACCTGCCACAATACCATCTTGAGGCCAGCCTTCTGCTTCGTCATAAATCCATCCACAAACGATGCATTGATACTTTTTCATTCAATTCTCCATAAACCGATCTTTAAATTTCCAGATCAGCAAAAAACTTATCTACGACTAGTTGTATGATATATCTATTTGATTAAATTTTTACGCAGTTATACGGCTAAAGTAAAGTAAATAAGCGATTTTAATCTGTGCTTTTATAGAATGAATAGCTGCATGGGACATAACCGCGCAGAAAAGACCTCTTTTGATATAGATACGGCATTGTAATGAGAGAATGGCTGCAGGAAAAATCACGTTTTTATGCGTTTAAATGCCATTTAAGACCTTGGTCGTACAGTAAAAGTCTTATATTTTTGCTATTTTATTATGGAATAAATATATATTAATATTTTTAAGTATATTAAAGTTTATAAAAATCAAAACCTTGTAGTGTTTTGATGCGTGATTGATGGCAGTCTTGCCGATTCGATCACTAGCCTTATGTGAAAATAAACGGTAAAATTCAACCATTCTTTAGTCACATTTCTGATCTTCCATGAGCAATTTGTCTACTTTTTTGTGGTCGCATATTCGTACAGTTCCTCATTTTCCAAAACCAGGCGTAGATTTTTATGATTTAACGCCTTTGTTTATGAATAATTTGGATTCATTAACAGATGCTTTAATTGCCAGCATTCCTGCAGAAAAATTAGCTGAAGTTGAAAGCTTTATTGCAGTAGAAGCACGTGGTTTTGTATTGGCGAGCCTTTTGGCACAGCGTACAGGCAAAGGTTTGGTACTTGTGCGTAAAGCAGGTAAATTGCCACCACCAGTTGTGGGTGTGGGTTATAGCTTAGAATACGGTTTAGACCGTTTAGAAATGGCTGCCGATGTGCAAGCGCAAAAAGTCATTATTGTAGATGATGTATTGGCGACAGGTGGCACTTTAAAAGCAGTGAAACAATTGGCTGAAAAATGTAATCATCAAGTTTTAGGTGCAAGCATTTTCCTAGACTTACCAGATTTACACAAAAATTTAGGTTTAGATATTTGGTCCGTATTGGACAATAAATCTAAACCAGAACAAGCAGTGGCTTAATCCTTTTAAGTTATTGTAACTGCTGTAAAAAAGCCTGATCTCCATAGTTGTGATCAGGCTTTTTTAATGGGTGATGTTTAATTGATTATTTTTAATGGATAGCTTTGACTTTATTTGGCAAGATAAGCTTGTTCGATTTGCTGAATACAAGAATTAATATTTTCTGGATGCAATAAGCGATGATGCCCAGACTCAAAAGTAGAGGTCTGCATATAGTTTTCTAAAAATGCTTGCGCGGCATGCATATCCAAAATTTCATCGCCCAATTCTAAATAAGCCAATTGTGGAATATCGTGCTGCAAGTCATCATCTGAAATTGCAGGATAGTCATTGCGAAACGTGGGAGCTAAACTTGGATTTGCCACCACACACGGAATATGGTGCGACAAAGACATTTTGAGTGCCCAATAGCCGCCTAGACTATGTCCCACCAAAATTTCAGGCTTAATTTTTTGAATGATATTGTGATAAAAATCGGCAACAGTTTGATAATTTAAGTTGCGATAATCGACATTGATACAAAATTTTTGTTTTGCATCTATGGCATGGAATTTAGTCGACTCCCGCGAGGAATCTAATCCATGTAAAAACAAGACTTTTAAAGCACATGTATTCATTGCCAGATTCACAAAGTTAAACATCTTGAGTCAAACTGAGCCTAAAGATAAAGTGGATAGAAAATAAAATATTTAGACTGATACATCAGCAGGTTTAAAAACAGCAAAATACGGTCTTTTTCATCTATTTTCTGAACAATATTGTAGTGCGCTTAGCCTGAGAAAGAAGTTAGCTTTTGGTCTAAGTCTACAAAAAATCACAAAAGCAAGTGGCAATTTAAAAAATAAATTGCTCGAGTCAGAGAAGGCATACGAAATCGTGTCTAAATCTGCTATTCTATTGAACTTCTTTTTTTAGTAATTATTCGAGGCAGAGATGACGCAACATAACGCTCAATCGACTTCTGAACCCACTATTTCCGAAAACGATTTAATTGCGCAGCGTCATGCCAAGTTAAAGCAAATTCAAGAACAAGCGCAGGCGAAGGGAACTAGCCCTTGGCCAAATACGTTTAAGCGTGAAAACTACGCAGAAGATTTGCAGGCACAATTCGCAGAAGTTTCTAAAGAAGAAATTGAAGCAGGCGAAAAAGTGTATGTGTCTGTAGCAGGTCGTGTGATGTTGAACCGCGGTTCATTCATCGTAATTCAAGACATGACAGGTCGTATTCAGTTGTATGTGGCGCGTAAAGAACTTAGTGCTGAAACATTAGAGACGATCAAGAGCCTAGATTTGGGCGATATTATCGCAGTGAAAGGCTATATTGGTCGTTCAGGCAAAGGCGATTTATATGTCCATATTCAACATTTTGAATTGTTGACCAAATCTTTACGTCCATTACCAGACAAATATCATGGTTTAAGCGATACCGAAGCGAAATATCGTAAGCGTTATTTAGACTTAATCGTAAATGAAGACACCCGTAAAACCTTTGAAATTCGTGCCAAAGTGGTTTCGGGTATTCGTGCATTTTTAACTGAACAGCGTTTTATGGAAGTTGAAACGCCAATGATGCATGTGATTCCTGGCGGTGCATCGGCACGTCCATTTGAAACGCATCATAATGCTTTAGATATGCCGTTATTCTTGCGTATTGCGCCTGAATTATATTTAAAGCGTTTAGTGGTTGGCGGTTTTGAACGTGTGTTTGAAATTAACCGTAACTTCCGTAATGAAGGGGTGTCTACACGTCATAACCCTGAATTTACCATGATCGAATTCTACCAAGCTTATGCCGACTATAAAGATTTGATGGCATTGACTGAGCAAATGCTAGAAAAACTGGCTTTGGATATTTTGGGTACTACCGATGTGCCGTATGGCGATGAAGTGTATAGCTTCAAAGGCCCATTCAAGAAAATTTCTATGTTTGATGCCATTCTTGAGCATAATCCACAATTCACGCCAGAAAATGTTAATGACCGTGATTTCTTGGCTAAATTTGTGCAGGAAGAATTGAAAGAACAGGTGAAGCCTGGTTTTGGTTTGGGCAAACTACAAACCATCGTGTTTGAAGAAACCGTAGAAACTCAATTACGTCAGCCGACTTTCATTACAGAATATCCTGCAGAAACGTCGCCTTTGGCACGTCGTAATGACGATAACCCACACATTACTGACCGTTTTGAGTTCTTTATTGGTGGTCGTGAATTGGCGAATGGTTTCTCAGAATTAAATGACCCGATTGACCAAGCTGAGCGTTTCCAAGCACAGGTTGCAGAAAAAGACGCAGGCGATGATGAAGCGATGCATTACGATGCAGACTTTGTTGAAGCTTTGGAATACGGCTTACCACCAACTGCAGGTGAGGGCATCGGGATTGACCGTTTGGTAATGTTGTTTGCCAACGCTGCGAGTATCCGTGATGTGATTTTATTCCCACACATGCGTCATAAAAACTAAGTTTTAGCGCATCGTTGACGACATAAAAAACAACCTGCAGAAATGCAGGTTGTTTTTTTGTTGTAACTTAAAGTTAAACACTTGCCACCAATTTTTTGATCATAGGTCGCTGGCGTTGACTGGCAAGCCATAAATCATGCTGCATTTGTAAATTCAACCAAAACTCTGGTGAGGTTTCTAAGGCTTCACTCAAACGAATCGCCATATCTGCAGAAATTCCAGTATGACCATTCAAAATGCGAGATAGGTTTGCACGTGTCACTCCAAGTGCTTGAGCCACTTCAGTCACAGAAGTTTCACCAATATATTCGCGCAACATTTCGCCCGGATGAGGTGCATTAAACATCATATTCATCTTTGTACTCCTGCGCTAGAAGCTATGTGATAATCCAAATAATCTACAATGTAGACATCACCATCTTCAAATTTAAAAATTACACGCCAATTACCATTTACTGTTAGTGACCATTGATCTTGTAGATTTCCACTCAATTTATGTAAACGCCAATTGGGTGGAGTTCGCAAATCATTCACCGTAGATGCAGCATGTAGTGCTGCAAGTATTAAACGTAATTTTGTAGAATGCGCTGCTTGAATACCTGCTGTTGAACCAGTTTGGAAAAAAGCCTGAAGACCTTTATGTTTAAAACTCTTAATCAAGCCTTAGTATCCAAGTGTATTGTGTATATGTACAGTATACGATAATTTCGAGTTTAATCAATCAACCAGTTTTGGCGGGGTTTAAGTGCATCTTGCGTAATCCGCAGAAACTTAAAGTGATGATGCTTATAACAACGCCGTTTGAATCCGTACTTTCATCTCTAAAGCTTGCTGCAAAATATGCGCTTTCATCCAAGTTACTTGTGTACCCATGGGGTTGGTTTTAATAGCAGTGTTTAAGAAATCCAGTTTTTCTTGCGAAAATAATTGCGTTTCAATCGCTTGATGCAGTTCTGCCGTGGTTGCATTTAAAGGCACATCTACCAAATAAAAACCTTTAGGATAATTATAAAATGCATACATTAAGTTAAAGGCTTTTTGTTCGGCCTTTAAATTGCCCGCACCAATTTCATAGCTGCGGTCTTGATTGCTATGCGTCACGCCTATTAAAAAGGAGAGTTGTTGATCACGGCAACGCAAACCAAATTGCAGCCCAATCTGATCTGCACTGAGTTCATGTTGCACAAAAACATTCAGCATTGAAGCATCATCGTTTAAAGGCTCTTGTAGGACGAGTAGCTCAGGGCTGTGCTGATACAAAAAACCAGCCAGTTGCGCCTGTTCAAGTTTGGATTTGATCTGTTCAATCTGTGGCATGGGAGCATCTTAAAAATAAAAAAATATGTTTTTACTTTAAGCATTTTTTGTTCATGCTTGAAGCACTGAATTAGATGAATAATCTATGAAGTTATTCAAAAATGAGCAGCTTGTAAGCGCGATTTGTATGTATCAAACGTAGCGAGAATGACGTTAAATTTCAATATATGATGGAATAAACTATTGATTAAATAAAACTTATACTGCTTATTGGTTTTCTTTTATATGAGCTTTTTGCATATAAATATAATAAAACAAGCAATAGTCTGCATAACTAAGTCACTATAATGAAAATCAAATTCTATCTGTGTTATTCGTACACAAGTTTAAGTACATCTGGTGTGATCAATGTCAATAAATCAGGAAAGACTTACTCATCTTAAACAGCTTGAAGCTGAGAGTATTCATATTATCCGTGAAGTTGCAGCCGAGTTTGAAAATCCAGTCATGTTGTATTCGATTGGTAAAGATTCAGCGGTAATGTTGCATTTGGCTTTAAAAGCATTCTATCCAGCGAAACTGCCATTTCCACTGTTACATGTGGATACAGGCTGGAAATTCAAAGACATGATCACTTTCCGTGACAACATGGCAAAACAGCACGGTTTTGACTTGATTGTTCATCAAAATAAAGAAGGGGTAGATGCCAACATTAACCCATTCGATCATGGCAGTTCTAAATATACCGACATCATGAAAACCCAAGGCTTAAAACAAGCTTTAGATAAATACGGTTTTGATGCGGCATTTGGTGGCGCGCGTCGTGATGAGGAAAAATCACGTGCCAAAGAACGTGTTTATTCTTTCCGTGATGCAAAACATCGTTGGGACCCGAAAAATCAGCGTCCTGAATTGTGGAATTTGTATAATGGCAAGGTCAATAAAGGCGAAAGTATTCGTGTGTTCCCATTGTCTAACTGGACTGAATTGGATATTTGGCAATACATTTACCTCGAAAGTATTCCATTAGTACCGTTGTATTTGGCTGCAGAACGTCCTGTCGTTGAGCGTAGCGGCACTTTAATTATGGTCGATGACGAACGCATGCCGTTGCTAGAAGGTGAAGTTCCACAAATGAAATCGGTACGCTTCCGTACTTTAGGTTGTTATCCACTTACGGGTGCAGTCAAATCAGAAGCGAATACCTTGCCTGAAATTATTCAGGAAATGCTATTGGCAACCAGTTCAGAGCGTCAGGGTCGTATGATTGACCACGATGAAGCTGGCTCGATGGAGAAGAAAAAGCAAGAAGGTTACTTCTAATCTCTCCTGAAAAATCTCCCCAAACCCCTCTTTATAAAGAGGGACTTATAAAAAGCGGAGCAAAGCCTCCCTTTATAAAAGGGAGATTTAGAGGGATTAAAGATTAAAAAACCGATTTCTAAAAAATATGTGGAGCTTTGAGCAATGTCTCATCAATCGAATTTAATTAGCCAAGATATTTTGGCGTATTTAAAACAGCACGAAAACAAAGATCTACTGCGCTTTTTAACTTGCGGTAACGTAGACGATGGTAAATCGACATTAATTGGTCGTTTGTTGTATGACTCAAAATTGATTTATGAAGATCAATTACAAGCCGTGACTCGTGACTCGAAAAAAGTCGGCACTACGGGCGATGCACCTGATTTAGCTTTATTGGTCGATGGTTTGCAAGCCGAGCGTGAGCAGGGCATTACCATTGATGTGGCTTATCGTTATTTTTCTACTGAAAAGCGTAAGTTCATCATTGCCGATACACCTGGGCATGAGCAATATACACGTAACATGGCAACAGGTGCATCGACTTGTGACTTGGCGATTATTTTGATTGATGCGCGTTATGGCGTACAAACTCAGACCCGTCGTCATACTTTTATTTCTAGTTTATTGGGCATTAACAATATTGTGGTTGCTATCAATAAAATGGATTTGGTGGATTATTCAGAAGCACGATTTAACGAAATTCAGACGGAATATGCGAACTTTGTGAATCAACTGGGTGATCGTAAACCATCGAATATTATTTTCACGCCAATTTCTGCCTTAAATGGCGATAACGTGGTGAACAAGTCTGAGCATACCCCTTGGTACACAGGCGATACTTTAATGGGAACATTGGAGTCGGTAGAAATTAACCGTAACTCGGCTCAAAATGATTTCCGTTTCCCTGTGCAGTATGTCAACCGTCCAAACCTTGACTTCCGTGGTTTCTGCGGCACGATTGCTTTGGGCGATATTCATGTGGGTGACCGCATTGTGGCATTGCCATCGGGCAAAAGCTCGACAGTAAAAGAGATTGTGACTTTTGATGGCAATCTTGAACATGCAATTGCAGGTCAAGCAGTTACCCTAACACTGAACGATGAAATTGATATTTCACGTGGTAATGTGTTGGTGCGTGAAGATCAAGTGCGTCCTGAAATTTCACGTGCTGTAAATGCCACTGTGGTGTGGATGGCTGATCAGCCACTATCTATTGGCAAGCTGTATAACTTAAAAGTGGGTACACAAACTGTGCCTGCAAAAGTCACAGCCATTCATTACCGTACCAATGTGAATACTTTGGAACAGGTGCAGGTTGAACAGCTTGAACTGAATGCAATTGCCAATGTCACCATCGAATTTGATGCGCCTGTGGTATTTGACCGTTATCAAGACAGTCGTTATACGGGTTCGTTTATTTTCATTGATCGTTTAAATAACGTGACCATTGGCGCAGGTATGGTTGAAGCTTGCGTAGAATGGACTGCACACAGTACACCTGTAACAGCCGAAGACCGTGCTGCACGTTTGGGTCAAAAACCTGCAGCGGTATGTGTACCAAGCCAAGCACTTGAACAGGCACAAGCACTTGAAAGCTTGCTGATTCAGCAGGGTATTGTTGCCATTGCCAAAGCAGGTTTAGATGCTGCGCAGGTTGCATTACTCCGCGAAACGGGCATTGTGGTCATTAGTGATGTAAACAGTGGTGCAGATGCAGAGTTGACTGCGACAGCTACAGAAGAACTGGCAGAAAAAATTATTGCCCTAGTTCGCTTATAAAATTAGATTCGTTTATAAAATCGAATCCACATCCCCAAAAAACCGCTTTCACCTGAAAGCGGTTTTTTTATGTGCGTTCACTATATTGGAAAGTTTGTTTTTTAAGTGCGATCTAAGGGTTCGCTATTGAGATGTTTGAGCATGGGCGTGAAGTGTCCATAGTTAATTTTTTGAGGTTGTATTTCAAAGCCATTTTTTTCATAAAAACTTAAAGCAGTCTGTGTGCTAAATACACTCATGTGCGATACATTTTTGCGCTTTAAATCGCTTATTGCTTCAAATAACAAGGCTTGACCAATACCGCGTTGTTGTACTTCGGGGGCAATGGCATGTTGTAAAATTTGCCCGCGATCACTCATCATAATAAAGCCAACCACCACATGCTGTAAGACATAGACCCAACAATTGTTGTAATGCAGCAGCATTAAAATATTTTCATAGCTTTTATTTTCTAGCCATGCCTGAATTTTGGCTTCATTGCGTTGATGATCTTGAATACAAGAGCGAATACTGGCGTGTAATACCGCAACCAAATTGGCGACATCTTGAATGTGTGCAGCTCTAATCATCTAGGCTTAGGGTGATAGATAAAAACAAGGCTCTATTGGAAGCGAAAAGTGTTTAAAGAAATAGCAGAAAATTGTTGTGTTTTACTGCGTTATACTGCAGCACAAGTCCTATTTTTAAGGCAATCGGTATCATTGTGTAATTGAGCATTGCACTTTTTAGCGATGCATGGATGGAATCATCTGTTAAAGCATAAGCGTTGAAGCGTGCAGCAGCGAATAGACGCTAAGCCCTGAAATGGTTATACTTTATTGAAACGCCTGAAATAAGAGCGAAGACCAAGATGGCAAAACTATTGTTATGGATTTTGTTGTTGATTGCCGTATATGCAGTCTGGAAAGTCTGGTTCAAAATAAAAATTAATCGTACTTTTCAGCAAAGCTGTCAAGATATTGCCAATATTGTCCAAGACCCGATTACCCACAAAGCACCGCGCCCTGTAGAAGAGGTGGTGGAAGAAGTTGCCGAATACGAACAGCAATTATTTGATGATATCGCAGAAATATTTTTAAGCTTAAAAGTATCTAGTCGTGACCCTGAAGATGCCGAAACTATTCAACAAGAAGTGCTGAATAAAATGCCTGCCAAAGCACATACGCAAATTCGTCAGTTAGACTTGGGGGAGTGGTCAATTTACTGGAGTTTTTACGAGCAATCCCTTGAATATTTTGTCGGCAAATACGGAGTTTTTATTACCCATGTAGACCGCTTTGGGCAAGAGCATAAATACAATAATTCAGAGCAGTTTCAAACAGATTGATTTTCATGCCTGATTTTCTGTTTATGATTTTACAGAGGTTTCTTGAAAATTAATTGCAGCATCTTCTTGTCAGTTAAGTGTTTGGTTAAATGTTGAGTTTTGCGCTATTTTCCCGAAAAGAGGTATCATGCCTTTTTCTTTTACATAGGCAGCATCAATGTCAGTTTTAGAAATCATTGCTGTGTTGATTAGTGTTTTAGGCGTGACCTTAACCATTAAGCGACATATAGCTTGCTGGGTGGTGAATTTTATTGCCTGTTTGCTGTATGCCTATTTATTCTTTGAATATCAATTGTATGGCGAAACGGTATTACAAACCCTATTTATGGGCATGGCTGTTTATGGTTTTTTCCAGTGGAAAACTGCACAGCAGCAAAAACAACATATCATCATTCAAAGCTTGCCACTCTCTAAAATGTGGCTGCAAATTGCACTGAGTAGCATACTGGGTTTACTGTTTGGGCTAAGTTTAAAGTGGTGGACGCAGGCTTCACTGCCTTTATTGGATGCACAACTGGCAGCTATGAGTCTATTGGCAACCTATTGGACCAGTCGTAAATACTTGGCTACATGGGTGTTATGGATTGTGGTCGATCTGGTGTATATCGGCATGTTTATTTACAAAGAGTTGCTGTTAACGGCTGTGTTATATGCAGGTTTTGTGGTTCTTGCTTATTTGGGCTGGCGTGAATGGCATAAAATCCGACAACAACATGCGGCACATTCTGCGGTGTGATGGCGTGTAGCGATGAGCAATTTAATTGATTTTAAACAGGCGCAGCTTAAACAATTTGATTTATTGGCATTGGATATTTTAGCGTATCCTGAGCGTTATTTACAGTTTGATTCGATTGCAGATTTTTACCAAGCCCAGTGGTTAGATGATTTCCCCAAAGGGACGACATGGTGTTCCACAGGACTAGATGATGGCGCAGAACATTTTTATGCCAAAATTGAATTTTATGGGCATTATTTAACTATTTATAGCCATGAAACCTATGCCGCTGAATTTGGCATCATTCACACAGAATAGACAAAATAGAGTCAATGACAGCAGGCGGAAAAAACACTTTAATAGCCTGAAAATAAAGTTGTATGTAGGATATAAAACAACTTATACCCGTTGAGCATCAGCCAAATTATATTGCACGATGATGCTAGACCTACTCCATCAATAAACAAAATAAAAGGAACTCAAATGGCTCATCAATTTACTGTAAACGCCACCATTCATGGCGTTTCAATTGACGAATTTAAGCGTTTAGTGGCAGATGTTGCTTTGCATGAAGCAGTCTGCAAGCGTATTCCTGGTGAAAATTTGGAAATTTTAGAATCTAAAAAGAACGGTGATATTTACACTTTACGCCGTGCTTATAATTTAGATGTGAATATTCAAGATATGGCTAAAAAATTATTAAAAGATGCATTTCGTTTAAAACGCAATGATGTGACCCATTTAACGGCGCTTACTTCTACCGTGGAGCTTGGTGCAAACTTGCCTTTAGAAGCTAAAGGCGAGCGTAGTGTGACAGGCAACCATGAAAAAATTGATATTCAATTAAACTGGACAATTAAGGTTAAAGTGCCATTGATTGGCGGCATGTTGGAAAAACATGCAGAAGGGGAAATCCGTCGTTTCAGTGAGTTGGAAATTGGTATTGTAGAAGATGAACTCAAGAAAAATTTAGCGGCTTAACCCTTCATTTCTACTAGAAAAGATTGCTCTTAAATACATGCTTGGCGCTGCCGTTTTCGGTGGCGCTTTGTTTTTTGGACGTATTGAATTGTGATTGTTGATGCTGGGGTCATTTTACAGTGATCAATTTTTGATTTTTGAAAAAGTTTAGTGCTTGGCTTTATTGCATACAGACTATCGTCTTAATTTATTATTTAAATATAGTATATTTATTATGCTAATATTTTGACCAGATTTAAATTGAGTGTGAGTTCTGCCATGAAATTGATTCAGTTGTTATGTTTATCGGTTTTGCTGACCTTTGCCAGTCTATCTCCAGCAATGGCAGAGAGCAAAAAAGATCCACTTTTTGTCTTGCTTACCAGCAGTGATGCGCACCGCACCAAAATGGCAATTGGCATGAGCAATAACCAATTTGGCAAAGGTCATCCACTGACGATTTATTTGGTCGATCAAGGCGTAATGTTGGCATCTAACCGCTTTGAACATAAATATGCAGAGCATCAGAACATGCTGAAAAGTATTATCGCCAAAGGTGGTGATGTGTATATCTGCAAAATGTGTATGGAGCAGTACGGTGTTGTTGAAGGTGACTTAATGAAAGGTCTGAAATATGCCAATCCAGATGCTATGGGTGAAGCAATTTTCCGTCCAGGCACTCAGACACTGAGCTGGTAATTCGGCTGCTTGAAATGCAAAAGCCTTGTTGAAAAACAGGGCTTTTTTATTGCGGAATTTCTAGCGCATGGCGTATTTTTTTAAACGATAATCCAGTGCAGCGCGGGAAATTCCCAATAAGCGTGCCGCTTCAGATACATTGTGTTTGGCTTTTTGCATCGCGGTGATAATCAGTTGTTGCTCATGCTGTTCTAAATCAAAACCTTCGGTTAAAAGCGTGTCTAAATCTACGCTGTCTTGCTCATCTACAGTATGGTCGCTGTGCATTTGCGGAAACAGGGCATTCAGTTTAATCAGTTGTTGATCTTCCGTCAGTAGTACCGCACGTTCGAGCAGGTTTTCCAGTTCACGAATATTGCCAGGCCACGCATAGCTTTGCATAAAGTTAGTGGCTTTTTCACTGACGCCTTGAATTTGTTTGTCATACATTTTTTCAAAGCGTTTTAAGAAATGTGCAACCAATAATGGTAAATCTTCACGGCGTTCACGCAGCGGTGGAATCTGCACAGGAAAAATGTTTAAACGGTAATATAAATCGGCACGGAAACGACCTGCTTTAACCGCTTGTTCTAAATCTTCATTGGTTGCAGCAATCACGCGAACATCAATATGACGGGTTTGCGAATCTCCAACGCGTTCCACTTCACCTTCTTGTAGCACACGCAGCAAAGCCGCTTGAGCGCGTGGCGAAAGTTCAATCACTTCATCTAAAAAAATAGTACCGCCATGGGCGCGTTCAAATTTACCTAAGCGTGATTGATGTGCACCTGTAAATGCACCTTTTTCAACACCAAACAGTTCAGATTCAATCAGTTCAGGTGGAATTGCCGCGCAGTTGACCGCAACAAAAGCATGTTCTTTACGCTGACTCAGTTCATGCACACCACGGGCAAAGGCTTCTTTTCCGACCCCTGTTTCACCTTGCAGCAAAATCGACACTTTGGCACCTGCGGCTTTTTTGAGTAAGTCACACACCCGCTGATAAGCCGCCGATTGTCCGACTGAGCTGAACATGCTGTAGTCATTTTTACTGGTGGCATAAATCGACTTTTTCAGTTCATACAATTCGGCTTGCAGTGCAATGAGTTCCTGTTCCATCGGTTCAGGCGACATGAACTGAATCAGCTCATCGGCATTTTCCCATTCACTGAGTTGTTTACCAATAATACGGCAATGCTCACGCCCGCAGGCTTTACATTCCACTTCCTGATAAATAATGGTCATGCCTGTGGCAAAACTGCTGTAACCGCAAGCATAGCCCAGCAGCATCCAGCAGGAAGGTTCGTGACTCAGTCCAAATTGCTCAACATGCACATCGGCTTCAAAAGAGTTATGCCAGTTTAAGTCTGCATAAAACTGTTTTTTCTTTTGATTTAAAATCAATTGATTGGCAGAAACTTGCACCATGCCACGAATACCGTGCATTTGAGGCCCTGCCATAAAAGCTTGTTCTTCATTTAAACCTGGGCGCATTTTAGTAGTGACTTCTGCATCTTTCAGACCTGCCTGATAGCCCAAACGAATAAAAAAGCGTTTGGTGCGTTCCATTCCAATCATATTGGCAAGGTCTTTACGCAAATAGCCCATGATGCTGGTATGCATCAGCAACATGCGATATTCATCAAACCAGATTTGTCCACGCTCAGTGTCAAAATGTAGTTTGGAAAGCAGGTCGTGAATTTCCTGAGGATGACCTGCATATTTGCCGCTGCTGTCGTATTTTACTCGTACCATGCGCCGTGTTTAATCCATTAAATTCGAGGCTGTTTAGCCATCTTATGCAAATTCGTGAAAATTCAATAATACCTAAACAGCATCATGCCAAACCTTAAAGGTATTTAGTTGTATCTATATGTTTTTGTTGTTTTTATTCCGTCTTTATCATAAGCGAATTGCATAAAGCCCAAGGGTAAATTTTTGTATCTGTACGGGCTGTATTTCATCAAATCATGAAATCTTAAATTTTTTAAACATCAAAATTCATCAAATCATGAAATCCAAATTCTTATAAAAACACTCAGATTTTTTAAGTTGCTGTTTTTCAATGTTTTTATAAAGTTGGCACGCTTGTTGTAATAGTAAAAGTAAGCAACAGATGCATGAAGCAACTGAAGCAAGTTCTGAATGAATCAGATCTTGTAGGAGAACAATATGAAGGATGCAACAGGAGCATTGCCCTTAACCAAATATATTCGGGTAACGGGCGATATTAATGCCGCATTTGTCGAGTTCGACTTTGCCATTCACGATCCCACTTTATATGTGGAGTTGGTGTTACCGCAGCAAGCATTCCGCGAGTTCTGCGCAACCAATCAAGTGGTGGAAATGAGCGAACAACAGCAAGCCGTGAATGATGCTGAAGAAGACAAATGGCGTTACGGCATTGAACACGACACTTTAGTCGGTGCACAGCGATACAACATTGATCATGAAGATCAACACTGAATGCTTAAGGAGATAAGCGATGACTTTAGAAATTAAAACAGCGGGTATTGAGCCAATTCGTCAAAACTATGCCTATATTGAGCGCCGTTTTGGCAACAAGCCAGCCACCCGTTATCAGGAAGTCAGTTTTGATATTCAGGCGGAAACCAACTTTCACTATCGTCCGCTGTGGAAACCTGAAAAAACCTTAAATGATAAAACCCATACTGCAATTGAAATGCAGGATTGGTACGCATTTAAAGACCCGCGTCAGTTTTATTACGGAACTTATGTGCAGCATCGTGCGCGTTTGCAGGACATTGCCGAAAGTAACTTTAGCTTTTTTGAAAAGCGTCAGTTGGCAGAGCATATTTCTGAAGATGTCAAAGCCAAAGTGATTGCCTTGTTTTTGCCGTTTCGTCATATCGAACAGACTGCCAATTTACACATGATGTCGGGCAGTGCTTATGGTTATGGCACGGTGCTGACCCAAGCCTGTATTTATGCTGCGATGGATCGTTTAGGGATGGCGCAGTACATCTCACGGGTTGGTTTGGCACTCGATGGCAACACGGGCGAATCTTTAATTCCAGCCAAACAAGCATGGATGCAGGATGAAGCATGGCAAGGACTGCGCAAGCTGTGTGAAACCAGTTTGATCGAGCAGGACTATTTCAAACTGTTTTTATTACAAAACTTGGTGATTGACAGCTTTATGAGCGAATTGGTTTACACCCAATTTGATCAATGGCTGGCACAGCATCAAGCACGTGACTTGGCGATGCTGATGGAATTTATGCAGGAAGCCATGGCAGATTTACGCAAATGGTCAGACAGCGTATTTAAAACCGCAGCTGCAGAATCTGCACATAACAAACAATTGTTGAGCCAGTGGTTAGCCGAATATTTACCTGAAGTGAAAGCGGCATTTGCAGCGTGGGCAGCTGAGGCGTTGTCTGCAGATGCAGTCGACATTGCAGAACAAAAACTGCTGGAACGCAGTAAAAAAATTGGCATCGAACTCGAACAAATTTTGCAGGCTTAAGGAGAAGCAGCATGTCTAAGGTTTATCTCGCATTACAGGACAATGACACGTCGCGCTACATCATTGAAGCGATTGAAGAAGACAACCCAGATGCCACGATTCAATATCTGCCAGCCATGATTCGGGTAGAAAGCGAAACAGGTCTGATTGTTAAAGCAGAAACGGTATCTGAAAAACTTGGACAAGATTGGGATATTCAGTCTTTACAACTCAACATGATTACGTTGGGCGGCAACGTCGAAGAAGATGATGACAGTTTCCGTTTGCACTGGAACTAGGAATAAGGATGTGCACTGAGCCAATTTGAGTACAGTGCCGCCAGAACATATTGCTGCATAGATTGCCGCTAAAAAATTTAAGGATGATGAGCATGAATTCACAAGTTAAAACCCCAGCAAAAAAACTGAATGCCAAAGACCGTTATCGCGCACTTACTCGTGACTTGGATTGGGACTTTTCTTATGCAGACCGCAAAGAAGCCTTTCCATACGAAGAATTTGAAGGCATTAAAATTACAGACTGGTCTAAATGGGAAGATCCATTCCGTTTAACCATGGATGCTTACTGGAAGTATCAGGCAGAAAAAGAGAAAAAACTTTACGCCATTTTTGATGCTTTTGCACAAAACAACGGTCAAATGAACGTGACCAATGAGCGTTATTTGAATGCCATCAAACTGTTTTTAACTGCGGTAACTCCGCTTGAATATCAGGCATTCCAAGGTTATGCACATGTAGGGCGTCAGTTCAGTGGTGTAGGCGCACGTATCGCATCACAAATGCAGTCGATTGATGAATTACGTCACGTGCAGACGCAAATTCATGCCATGAGCCATTACAACAAATTCTTTGATGGTTTTCAGGATTGGTCGCACATGCATGACCGCGTTTGGTACTTGTCTGTACCAAAATCTTTCTTTGAAGATGCGCGTTCAGCAGGGCCGTTTGAGTTCTTGTTAGCCATTAGCTTTGCCTTTGAATATGTATTGACCAACTTGTTGTTCGTACCGTTCATGTCAGGTGCAGCACACAATGGCGATATGGCAACGGTCACCTTTGGTTTTAGTGCACAGTCCGATGAAGCACGTCACATGACTTTAGGTCTAGAAATCGTGAAATTCTTGTTAGAACAACACGAAGATAACGTGCCAATCGTACAGGAATGGATTGATAAGTGGTTCTGGCGTGGGACTCGTCTGTTATCTATAGTTGGCATGATGATGGACTACATGCTGCCAAACAAAGTGATGTCGTGGAAAGAAGCGTGGGAAACCTACTTTGAAGAAGCGGGCGGTGCGTTATTTAAAGACTTGAGCCGTTACGGTATTCGTATGCCGAAATATTCAGAAGTAATTACCAAAGAAAAAGAACACGTGTCGCATCAAGCGTGGTGGATTTTCTATAACTTCGGTCATGCAGCAGGTTTCCATACTTGGATTCCAACCGATCAGGAAATGGATTGGTTATCTGAAAAATATCCAGACACCTTTGACAAATACTACCGTCCAAAGTGGGAGTTAGCACGCAAGATGGAAGCAGAAGGCAAGCGTTTCTACAGCGCAGGCTTACCGCAATTGTGCCAAATTTGCCAAGTGCCAATGACTTTCACCGAAATGGATGGCGATCCGACCATGTTTACGTATCGTGAGTCTGTTTATAAAGGCGAGCGTTACCACACCTGTTCAGATGGTTGTCACGATATTTTTGAACGTGAACCTGAAAAATATGTGCAGGCATGGTTGCCAGTGAACCAAATTCTACAAGGCAACTGTGGTGGCTTAGATTTGGAAAACATGCTGCGCGAATATTATCGCTTCAATGTCGGTGCAGATAACTTGGATATTGAAGGTTCACCAGACCAGCAACGCTGGAAAAAATGGAAAGGTGATGCGGCTTAACGCTCATTCACTATCTAAAGTAAATATCTAAAATTTAAGTTATTTCAAGATTCAAATTTAAAAGGATTTCGGTTTGAGTCATTTGCGGCTCAAACCACCCCAATACGGAGAATGACCATGTCAGTACGCGCTATTCGCCCAGATTACGACTTTGAACCACGCGACCTACAAAAACACTATGGTGACAACATTTTGGTGTATGTGGGTTGGGATCATCACACTTTATATTGTTCTGCACACGCCATGTTGGTTTCGCCGCAGCAAACCTTTCAGGAATTTTTGGATCAGCAAATGCAGGCGGGTTTCCATCAACATCCTGACTTTGAAAACATTAAATGGGATGAAGTGCAATTTACTTTAAACAAACAGGTAATTCAGCCACGCCCTGAACAGACCTTGGCAGAAATTGGCTTCGATCAAAAATCACTACTGCGTTTTGTGACCCCAGGACTGAATGGGTACAAGGGCGCACACGTTTAAAACAGTAAGATCACAACAAAATAAAGACAGCAAAGCACAGTCAGTAAGTACAAGACAGGAGGTCGCAGATGAGCTATCAAGTCACAATTGAGCCAATTGGCACAACCATTGAGGTTGAAGAAGATCAAACCATTTTAGATGCCGCGTTACGTCAAGGCGTGTGGTTGCCATTTGCTTGTGGGCATGGCACTTGCGGCACTTGTAAAGTCCAAGTCACCGATGGTTATTATGATGTCGGCGAAGCGTCACCTTTCGCGCTGATGGATTTGGAACGTGAAGAACACAAAGTGTTGGCGTGCTGCTGTAAGCCTGAATCAGACATGACCATTGAAGCCGATGTTGATGAAGACCCAGATTTCTTGGGATATTTGGTTCAGGATTATCAGGCCAAAGTCCTTGAGGTAAAGGACTTATCTCCAACCATTAAAGGTGTGCGCTTGCAGTTAGACCGCCCGATGGAGTTTCAGGCAGGGCAATACATTAACGTGCAATTCCCGGGTATTGAAGGCACTCGTGCCTTCTCAATTGCCAATGCACCAAGCGAACTAGGCATTATTGAATTGCATATTCGTCATGTTGTGGGCGGCAGTGCTACGACCTATGTGCATGAGCAGCTTGCGGCAGGCGACGCACTGGAAATTTCAGGGCCATACGGACAATTCTTTGTACGTAAATCGGATGATCAGGATGCGATTTTTATTGCAGGTGGTTCAGGTTTATCTAGCCCGCAATCTATGATTTTAGACTTACTAGAGTCGGGTGATACCCGCACCATTTACCTATTCCAAGGTGCGCGTGATGTTGCGGAATTATATAACCGAGAACTGTTTGAGCAGTTAGTCAAAGACTATCCAAACTTCCGCTACATTCCTGCATTAAATGCACCTAAAGCAGAAGACCATTGGACAGGATTTACAGGCTATGTGCATGAAGCGGTTGCCGATTATTTTGAGCAGCGTTGCGGTGGACACAAAGCCTATTTATGCGGCCCACCAGTCATGATTGATGCAGCAATTTCGACCTTAATGCAAAGCCGTTTGTTTGAACGTGATATTCACACTGAACGCTTCTTGAGTGCTGCCGATGGTGCAAGTGGTCAGTCACGTTCAGCATTGTTTAAACATATTTAACACATATTTAAAAGTGGATAGGTGCTGCAATATTGTACTGAGCCTATCGAATTGCAATAGATAAAAAGTTTCCAAGGAAGTCGGTCAGTGTTGAGGCATTTAGCTCAGCACTGACACCATCATCAACACAGTAAGGCAGTGTCAAAAGCCAAAATAGCAATGCGACAACCAGCAAAGCCAAAATAGCCAAGGAGAGTTACATGGACCGTCAACAAATTGATACTTTAGTGAAGGAAATGAACGTAGACACCGCTACACGCCCTGTCGATCAGCGTGTGCAGCAAATAGTGGTGCGTTTAGTGGCAGATTTATTTCAAGCCATTGAAGATTTAGACATTCAGCCTTCAGAAGTGTGGAAAGGTCTGGAATATATTACCGATGCAGGCAAAGCCAATGAACTTGGTTTACTTGCAGCAGGTTTGGGTTTAGAACATTATCTAGATTTACGTGCCGATGAAGCCGATGCCAAAGCAGGCGTAACAGGCGGTACACCACGTACCATTGAAGGGCCACTTTATGTTGCAGGTGCGCCTGAATCAGTCGGTTTTGCGCGTATGGATGATGGTTCAGAATCAGACCATTTAGATACGTTAATTATTGAAGGTACAGTCACTGACACCAATGGCAATATCATTGAAAATGCCAAAGTCGAAGTTTGGCATGCCAACGGTTTAGGTAACTATTCATTCTTTGATAAATCTCAGTCTGACTTTAACTTACGCCGTACTATTTTCAGTGATGCCAATGGTAAATATGTGGCGCAAACGACCATGCCAGTCGGTTATGGCTGCCCACCAGACGGCACGACTCAAGCTTTATTAAACAAACTAGGTCGTCATGGCAACCGTCCATCTCACGTGCATTACTTCATTTCTGCACCAGGTTACCGCAAACTCACTACGCAATTTAACATTGAAGGTGATCAATACCTGTGGGATGACTTCGCATTTGCGACCCGTGAAGGTCTGGTTGCAACAGCGGTAGATGTGACCGATGCTGCAGAAATTCAGCGCCGTGGTTTAGACAAACCATTTAAGCACATCACCTTTAACTTTGAATTAGTCAAAGACACTGCAAATGCACCATCGACTGAAGTTGAACGTCGTCGTGCAAGTGCTTAATCCCACACCTTAAAACACAAAGTTTTAACACGTTCGCCAATACAGCATCAGCAAGTTCTTTGTTGATGCTGCCCTTAAAAGTTGGCTGTTCGCGCATGAATGATTCAGGCGCAGCAGGCAGACTTCATCAAAACTTCTATTGAATAGGATGTTCTATGAATAACAAAATTTGGGCACTCATGCTTTTGGGTGTCATGGCGACACACGTCAATGCAACAGAAAACGGTTTAGATACATTTGGATTAGGCGCAGAAGGCATTGCAGCAGGGGCTTTACCACCAGCTGGGGTATACTTACTCAACTACTATCAGAACTATCATGCCAGTGAGTTTAAAGACGGCCCAGACAATTTCCATGCCGATGTGAATGTCTATATTCCACGTTTGGTATGGATGACCCCCCAACACATTGCAGGCGGTCAGTTGGGTTTATATGCTGCACAGCCTTTGGTCGATTTGCGTTTAAATGTGATGGGCATGTCAGACTCTAACAGTGGTTTGGGCGATTTGATTATTGGCAGCATGTTGGGTTGGCATAAAGGCAATCATCACAGTGTAGCTGCTTTAGAAGGTGTGCTCGCAACAGGCGATTATGAAGATGCCAATCCACAACGTCCTGTAGTTGCCAACTTAGGTAAGAACTACAACACCATTCGTCCTATCTTTGCGTATTCTTATTTGCAGCCGCAAGGTTGGGAGTTTTCCACCAAAATGTCTTATAGCTTCAACAGTGAAAATGACGACACAAATTATCAGTCGGGGGATTATTTCGCTGGAGATTATGCAATCGGTTATCAATTGAATGATCAAGTCAAATTGGCACTCGAAGGTTATGTATTTAAACAAACCACAGATGATGAAGTGAATGGTGTCAGTATTGGCAATAAAGGACAGGCTCTATCTTTTGGTCCCGCGATTCAATACAAACGTGATAATTGGTCTTTGGAAGCAAAGTTTTTGAAAGAAACCGAAGTGGAACATCGTCCTGAAGGACACTCTTCGACTTTGAAATTGGTTTGGGCTTTTTAAAGCCCGAACCTGATTCTGCAGTGTTGCACATCAAGCTATCTTACAAAACAAAGTCAAGTTGAAAGACTTGGCTTTTTTGCAGCATCATTTTTCAAGATGGCTTGCTTCTAATTACGTGCTTCCATAAGTTGAGTTTGGTGGACTGAATTTTTAATCTCTCACGTGTTGCACTTATGCGCTAAGATTAGGCATAGCAACAGGGTGCGTATTGCGAGCAGGAGAGCCATTTTGAATCAAATAATGGATGCCGATGTAATTATTATTGGTGGCGGACAAGCAGCATTGGCCACGGCTTACTTTTTAAAACGGCAAAAAATCAATTTTCTGATCTTGGATAATCAAACGCAGTCGGGCGGTGCGTGGCAACATGCGTGGGATTCTTTACAGCTGTTCTCTCCAAATACATGGAGTTCTTTGTCCGGCTGGTTAATGCCAAAAACCGAACAGGAATATCCGAAACGATTAGAAGTGATTGACTATTTAACAGCGTATGAAACACGCTATCAATTTCCTGTGCTGCGTCCTGTGCAGGTCGAAAAAGTCCTGAAGGAAGGCAATGATTTAATTGTGTGTTCGGCACAGCAAAGCTGGCGAGCCAAAGCCGCTGTGAGTGCTACTGGAACGTGGAGTCAGCCTTTTATTCCTGCTTATACAGGACGCGAACGCTTTTTAGGCACACAAATTCATTCGGCTCATTACCGCAATGCCAATGCTTTTCAGGGCAAAAGAGTCATGATTGTCGGCGGGGGTAACTCAGGCGCACAAATTTTGGCAGAAGTGTCTAAAGTGGCCGAAACTTTTTGGGTTACACAGCAACCGCCAAGTTTTTTAGCCGATGATGTAGATGGACGGGTTTTATTTTTACGTGCCACGGAGCGCTTAAAAGCCCAGCAGGAAGGTCGCAGTATTGAACAACCGATCGGTGGTTTGGGCGATATTGTGATGATTCCAAGTGTCAAAGAAGCACGGCAACGTGATGTATTACATGGTCTGCCGCCATTTGACTATTTAACCGAACATAGTGCAGTTTGGGCAGATGGGCGCGAACAGGAAATTGATGCCATTATTTGGTGCACAGGTTTTAAGGCAGCATTGTCGCATTTACAAAGTTTGAATGTGGTTAATGCACAAGGCACAGTCGATGTGTTAGAAAATCGAGCGTTACAACAGCAAAATTTATGGTTGGTTGGTTATGGCGATTGGACAGGCGCAGCCTCGGCAACTTTAATTGGTGTTTCCCGAACCGCACGGAATGTGGCAGAGCAAATTGCTGCGTATTTGCAGACAACAGCGTAAAGTCATTAACGTGACAAAAACTGTGTTTAAAAAATGAATCATGCAATTTCAGCCATAAAAAAGCCCTCTGTAGAAGAGGGCAAGAGGGTAACTCAAAAAATTAAAGATGCTCAATCATAATAAGGTGACAGTCAGGACTTACTGTTTTGGTAAATCAAACCAAATGAACTGGCTGTCTTCTTTTGCTTCAATCACAGCATTATCAGCAAATAACAAAGCATCGCCCGCTTTAACTGTTTGCTCGCCAATGGTGATTTCACCACGAATTACATGCACATAGTTTACCGCTTGTGTTGCTGTAACTTCTAAACGATGTCCAGTTTCTAAAACAGCTGCTTTTACTTCTGCCTGTTGACGAATGTGCATTGGGGCATTGTCATTCGGGCCGACAATTAAATGCCACTGGTTGGGTGCTGTATTTGGGTCACGTTGAATTTGCTGATACGTCGGCTCTGCATCGCGTACATTCGGCTGAATCCAAATTTGCAGCATGTGTACTTCTTCATCACCATTGTTAATTTCGCTGTGCTGAACGCCTGTACCTGCGCTCATTAACTGCCATTCACCTGCAGTAATATGGCGTTCATTGCCCATGCTGTCGCGGTGGGAAATCGTACCACTTAATACACAAGTCAAAATTTCCATGTTGTCGTGTGGGTGAGTACCAAAACCATTATGTGCGGCAATACGGTCATCGTTAATGACACGTAAGGCACTAACACCCATATATTTCGGGTTATACCAATTACCAAAAGAGAAACTATGTTTGGTGTCTAACCACCCCATTTTCACATGACCACGATCTTCACTACGGTGTAAATAAGCATTCATGATAATGCTCCTATCATTTTTTTAACTTGAACTCATCTTAATCTTTTCACCGCAGCCGACCTAGAGGCGAACTGCAACATGCCGTTCTAAAATTGCAACATGTGTAGATTTTTTGCAGAACCTAGACATTTTAGAGTTTTATCGCGGCATTAAAAAACCCACGTAAAAACGTGGGTCTTTTGCGGTTTAAAGCGATCACTGATTATTCAAGGAATTTTACAGTCACGCCAGAACGTACTTTACGACCTAAATCGTTTGCATCCCAGTTGGTTAAACGGATACAACCATGCGACGCCGTTTTTGAAATGGTCGATGGGTTTGGTGTGCCGTGAATACCGAATGATTTTTTACTTAAACCAATCCAGATATTCCCCACAGGGCCGTTAGGGCCTGGTGGTAAAGACAGCGGTTTTAAGTTTTTGCCCTGAATAAAGTTACTTGGTGAATAGCTGTACCATGGGTTTGGTGCAACACCTGTCACTTTATAAGTACCTGTTGGCGATGGAGTATCTGCACTGCCAATGGTTGCTGGGAATGAGCCGACCATTTGGTTTTGTTTGTTGAACAAATACAGTTGTTTTGCACCTTTGTGCGCCACAATCAGGTGAATGTCTTCAGGTAAGTCATTGCGAACGTTGGTCACCAATAACTTTTCACCCACTTTATTAAATGTTGCATTCGGATTTAATTTCTTTAAGAAATTTTCATCCATGTGGAATTTTTCACCTAACATTTCACTTACGCGGGTGTAGTACAAGCCTTTCATTTTGGCTTGTTCTGCATAGTCATGCGGAATAGATTTCGCATAAGGACCTTTTAAGTCCGCTTCAGTAACCGTGTATTCTACAAATGCAGGACGTGAACCTTGACGTGCAACCAACGCATCCCAAGTTTCTTTGGTTAAAATACCCGTTGGGCTAATGCCATTCATTTGCTGGAATGATGCAATTGCTTTTAGGGTGTTCTTACCACTAGTGCCATCAATTGCACCTGGAGAAGCATGTGAATTGTTCAGCATCACGTGTGCACGTGCATACACAGGGAACTGACCTTTACCAATATTTTCATACCAAGTGGCATTATTTAAACCATCTAAAGTCCATGAAGCTTTTGGTGCTGCTGTGTTGGATGTAGCAGTTTGGCTTGCAGAGCTTTTTGTTGGTGCAGTGCCTACATCGGCAGTGGTATCTTCAGTTTTGTGTAGATCATCTAAGGTTTTTGAAGCCTTATTTAAATCATTTTGTTCTTGTTGCGTAATAGCAGTGTCTGTTGCATTTAGATTATTTTGTGCAGCCGATGCTTCTGTCGCTAAAGGATCAATCGGATCTTCAATAGCGGTATTGCTAATCACTTGTGGATTTAACGGTTGTTCAGCAGTAGATGCAGCAAAAGTAGTCCCTGCAAAAATGCAACTTAAACTCATTGCGAGTATTGTGCGAACCAACATGTAATTCAACCTTGAGAATTATTCATTTACATAGATAAAAACTAGCCAAGTATTGCAGAAAAACTAAGGAGATGCAGTAGTTGTTTTGTGTAAATATGCAAGATAACCCCAATTTTACAGTGACTTTTGTTTGTGTGATGTATTTCACATAAACGTAAGCTGAATTTGAACACTGAGAATAAGCTAAAAAAGACGAGCAAGAAATGAAGTTATTAAAACTTCAACCTTTTTGATATGATGGCTGCAAGATTGAAAATGAGTTGGGAAAGTAAATGACGACCTTAAAAAATGATCGTTTTCTTCGTGCCTTATTACGTGAGCCAGTAGATTGCACGCCCGTATGGATGATGCGTCAGGCAGGACGTTATTTACCAGAATATCGTGCTACACGTGCGCAGGCAGGAGATTTTCTTTCTCTATGCAAAAATACTGAATTTGCCTGTGAAGTGACTTTACAGCCTTTGCGTCGTTATGAATTAGATGCCGCTATTTTATTTTCAGATATTTTAACTGTACCCGATGCATTAGGCTTAGGTCTGTATTTTGAAGTAGGCGAAGGGCCAAAGTTTCATAAAACGGTGCGTACCGAGCAAGACGTTGCCAATTTACCTAAATTTAATGCCAAGTCAGACTTAGACTATGTCATGAATGCAGTATCGACCATTCGTTCTGCTTTGGGCGGACAAGTGCCTTTAATTGGTTTTTCAGGTAGTCCATGGACTTTGGCAACGTATATGGTTGAAGGTGGTTCAAGCAAAGATTTCCGTTTCACCAAAAACATGATGTACGCACAGCCTGAAGTTTTACATGCACTATTAGACTGTCTGGCCGATGCAGTGACCGAATACTTAAATGCACAAATTGATGCAGGTGCACAGGCAGTACAAATTTTTGACAGTTGGGGCGGTGCATTGGCCCATCGTGAATATCTTGAATTTTCACTCCACTATATGCAGAAAATTGTGTCAGGTCTGCAACGTGAAAAAGATGGACGTAAAATCCCTGTTATTTTATTTACCAAAGGTGGCGGTCAATGGCTGGAGCCAATGATTGCAACAGGTGCAGATGCTTTTGGTCTGGACTGGACAACACCGTTAAATGTCGCACGTCAAACGGTGAGTGGTCGTGCCGCATTGCAAGGTAACTTAGACCCAGCCACTTTGTACGGTTCACCTGAAGCAATTGCCAAAGCAACACGTGCGATGCTAGATGATGCCTATGCCAATGGTGAAAAAACAGGTTATGTAGCCAACTTAGGGCATGGTATTACCCAGTGGGTAGACCCTGAACGTCCTAAAGTATTTATCGACACGGTTCATGAATACAGTGCCAAATATCTATAATCGCACAATGATATAGATGGATCATTTGTAGATGTATCGGTGTAATCTCAGCTTCAGTCAGGTTGTCACATCATGTGGATAACATGGCTAAAGTCAGGAGTTGAGTTTTCGACTAAGGCAGCTTCGGCTGCCTTATTTGGAATTTTATTGCTGATTGCATTTGCCCTGACTGCTTCAATGGGCAGTCAGGAATATTTCGGATTTTTCCGTTACGACTATTTATTATTCTATGCCTTAATTATTCAAGTTTGTCTTTTATATTTAAAACTGGAATCTTGGGCAGAAGCCAAAGTCATCGCTTTGTTTCATATTTTAGCGATGATCATGGAAATTTTTTTAACTCATCCACAAATTGCATCGTGGCAATATCCTCAACCTGCTGTCTTTAAAATTATGACCGTACCGCTTTTTGCAGGCTTTATGTATTCTGCAGTTGGCAGTTTCTTTGCGCGTTCTTTGCGTTTGTATCGGGTATCTTTACGGAATTTGCCGACTTTTAGCAATATGATGGCCTTGGCAGTGTTGTCGTACATCAACTTCATGAGCAAGTTTTTTATCCCCGATATTCGTTATGGCTTGTTTGCGTGGAGCGTTGTGATTTTCTGGAAAACCAAAATTCGTTTTCAATTACAACGGTCTCAATTACAACTGCCAATGTTGCCTGTATTGATGCTTTTGGCTTTTATTATTTGGGTCGCAGAAAACATTAGCACCTTTTATCAAATATGGTTGTATCCAAGTCAGGTCGATGCGTGGCACATGGTCGGCTGGGGCAAACTCGGTTCGTGGTATTTATTGCTGTTACTGAGTCTGGTTCTGGTCATGAAAATTTTGGGTTATCGCGATGCAGAAGGGCAGTGGACACTGAAAACTGAGGATCAACAGCAGCTGTAAATCTAAATGCTATCTTCAACACTAAAATCTATTTTCAAATTTAAGACCAATCTTTAAGCTAAAAACCAATCGACGCTACAAAAATGCACAAAAATAATGCCTGATTTTGTGATAAATGTTTTGCCTTCTGAGTGACATCTCGCTATCTTAAAATAGTGTAATAAAAATTACACATAGCAATAAAGAATAACGATTCGAAGCATAATTTTTCGAATAATAAATCTCTGGAGTAAGGCGATGATTAAAAAATTAGCATTGGCTGCTGTCTTGGCAGTGGGTTCTACAGCAGCATTTGCAGACCGTGATGCAGGTTGTGGTATCGGTTCTCAAGTTTGGGCAGGTCAGTCTGGCAAAGTTGCAAAAATTTTAGCAGCAACTACAAACGGTATTTTTGCAAACCAATTGTTTGGTATCACATTTGGTACTTTAGGTTGTAGCGGTACAGGTACAGTAACTGCACAAGTTGTGACATTTACCAATGAAAATGCTGAAACATTGGCACGCGATATGGCAGTTGGTGAAGGCGAAAGCTTGAACGTATTGGCTGAATTATTAAGCATTAAAGCAGAAGATAAAGCACATTTCTTTGCGGTTTCTAAGCAAAACTTTGCATCTATTTATTCTGCAGAAAACCAGACTTCTTTAGAAGTATTGGCATCTTTACAGAGCGTGATGGCGAATGATGACGTTTTAAAAGCATACGTTTAAGTTTGAATAAAGCCCTGCATTATTCGCAGGGCTTTTTTATAGCACAAGAATACGTTTAAGCCTGAATATGTATATAAAATTTATAAAATGTCCATGAAATCCATTATTTTAAGTAGTTTAGTTTTTTTATCTCCTACGGTTTTTGCGTTATCTCCTGAAATATCTCCAATACAGATTCAGCCACTTACAGCCACTTCTACAGTACAAAATACAAATAAATTAGCAATATCTTCCGCACATTATGTGCAAAAAGCCAAAGACCTACACTTGGCAGAACAGGTGACTTGGCAGCGTTTAATGTATGCGCAGCAAGGCAAAAGTGAAGTGCAATATGCAGGCTATTTTGTGTCGGAACAAGGCGGAAGCAATTTAAACCAAGAGTTACTTCGCAATGTGCAGGCATTATTTGAAACAGCGCCTGCCAATCAATCGGTGCAGTGTAAATTTCCTGCACGTAGCCGCTGGTTAATTGAACAATTACAAATTCCTCAACAAGATTTGGCACAGGTGCAATGTCCTGAATTGGACGAATGGATTGGACAAATTAAACCTTATAAAGCAGTGCTGATTTATGCCACAGACTTTATGGGCAATCCAAGTTCTATGTTTGGGCATACTTTATTGCGCTTAGACCCAAAAGATCAAAAACAACTGAATTTAATTTCTTATGCTGTCAATTATGCAGCAACGGTAACGGGCAGCGAAGGTTGGTCTTATGCATGGAAAGGACTTACAGGGCAATATCCGGGTGAATATTCACTGATGCCGTATTACCGCAAAGTAAAAGAATATGGCGATTTAGAAAGCCGAGATTTGTGGGAATATGAACTGGCACTGAATGAGCAGGAAACCACATTTTTAGTGCAGCACATTTGGGAAATGAAGCATGTGCAATTTCCGTATTATTTTATCAGTGATAATTGTGCCTATCGCTTATTGGGTTTAATGGATTTGGTGCGCCCTGAGCTGAATTTACAGCAGCAGTTTAGAGTCGCATCTATTCCAATTGAAACACTAAAAGCTGTAGAGCAGGAAAATTTAGTGGCAGATGTTGTCTATCGTCCTGCTTTGGAAACTCAGTTATTGGCGCAAGCTAGACAACATGGCACAGCGTTGGCAAAAACTGCCCATCAAGTGGCCGAAGCAGAACCTGAAAATGTGGCGGCAGTTTTGCAAAATCACAGCCAAATCGATCAAGCTAAAATTCTGGAAATGGCTTATGACGATTTGTATCTGAAACTGATTGGACGCAAAATTGAAGCCAAAATTGCACAACCGCGACTGAGACAAATTTTAAGTTTAAGAAGTCAGATCAATTTAGAAAAACAACGTCAGGATGTCGCACGCCCTCAGGTCGATCCTGTGCAGGGGCATCATGCACGAAGCTTTGCTGTGCGTACTGGCGAGGTGCAAGGCGAGCATTTTGTAGAGTTGAGTCATCGACAGGCTTACCATGACTTACTTGATCCGCAAGGTGGTTTTCGTACAGGGACGCAACTCAACTTTTTAGAAGCTTCTGTGCAATATCGTGAAGACCGCTTAAAACTGAATCAGTTAGATTTACTCTCGGTGAACTCTTATAACCCAATGACCGCATTTAAAACACCACTTAGTTGGGGCTTTAATTTGGGTTGGCAGCAAGAAGCCCTGAATTCGCACGGGGCTTTTAGCGAAACGGAACAGCATGGTGTTTTAAGTTTAAAAACACAGTTTGGTTATAGCGTGGCTAATCAAGCGCGTGAACATTTGTGTTATGTGCAAATTCAAAATCATGTGCAAGCGGGTAAGGCTTTAGACAAAGGCTGGCGTGTTGGAATTGGCCCAACACTGGGTTGTCAAAATATCTGGTCAGCACGCATGAATAGTTTGGTTCAGCTTGAATTACCGTATTGGGAAGATCGTCACCAATGGCAATTTAAGCTGAACAGCCAGTTGCAATATGTACTCAACCCGCAGCATGTGTTGCGATTGGGTTGGGAATATCAACAACAGGACAAACAGGACTGGAACAAGACCAGTTTAGGCTATGTGCATTTTTTTTAAAG
Organism: Acinetobacter sp. YH12135; assembly: GCF_013418565.1. Taxonomy (NCBI): domain Bacteria; kingdom Pseudomonadati; phylum Pseudomonadota; class Gammaproteobacteria; order Moraxellales; family Moraxellaceae; genus Acinetobacter; species Acinetobacter sp. YH12135. Next base: position 308,938 of record NZ_VPBU01000001.1, on the reverse strand, counting down.
AGCTGTTGAATTTATACTGAATTGTAAAAAACCAGCTAAACAAGTTGAGTTGCTGGTGAAACCCGTTAAAATTTAGCAGTTTCTTTTGGCTGGGTTGTTGTGGATGTATCAAGAGTGTACGCATGAGCTTGCAGAGCAATGGAAGTCAATTTGCGAGCAATTTAAGCCAGAAGATTTGCAAGCGACATTCCAGTTTATTCAAGCACATGCAGAAGATTTTGTGATCGAGTTCTATCAGCAAATGTTGCTTGAAGAACATGCGACAGAATTTTTGTCTGCAGAGATGGTGAAGAATCGCTTAAAAAACTCTTTATATCAGTGGCTAATTTCCAGTTTTGAAGTTCCGTTTCAACACAATTATAACGAGATTGTAGAAAAGCAATTTAAAGTGGGCGATGTGCATGCACGTGTACAAATTCCATCTTGGCTGATTATTCGTGGTGTGCGCGTTATTATAAAAAAGGCTTTTGAGTTTTTTGCAACAGAAGCCAATAGCAACTTAAATCAGTTTAATTATTTAAGCCAAATTTTATGCTTTGCCACAGAAATTATGTGCCGATCTTATGAAATGAAGGTCGAAGTACATAATGATATGAAACATACCTATCGCTTATTTTCTGCCATGCAAGATGTTGCCGTGCACAAAGATCGACAACGCGGAACTTTGCTGGATTGGGAAAATGAACTGATGTTTCAGGTGGTGTCCGATCACACCAAAATGACGCAACCGATTTTATCTAAAACAGAATTTGGTTTATGGTTTATTCATAAAGCGGCTTATGCATTTTCAAGTTCGGAACAAGTACAAACTATTACTGAATTTATTTATCAGGTGGATGAATTAATTCAGAAAATTGGTCAATGTGAAAGTCAGGCACAGGCAATTGAAATGATTCAATCCATTCGTGCCAAGAATCGTGAAATTTTGCATTTAGTCGATCAAATTTTTCAGGTGTCTGAATATATCAATTCAGGCAATGATGCCTTAACTCAACTGCTCAACCGCCGTTATTTAAATACCATCGTGTCCCGTGAAATTAATTTTTCACGAAAAAATAATTCGCCTTTAACATTGTTGGCGATAGATGCCGATCATTTTAAATCAATCAATGACCGTTATGGACATGCAGCAGGAGATGATGCATTACAGTTTTTAGCTGATGTGATTTTGCAATATGCAAAAGGCAGTGACTATGCCTTCCGAATTGGCGGCGAAGAATTTTTACTGTTACAGATTGATACCACCATTGATCGTGCCTTGGTAGTCGCTGAAAATATTCGTAAACGTGTCGAAAAAGCCACATTAAAAACATCAACAGGTGAAGAATTTAACTTTACCATTAGTATAGGTGTGCATGAATATGATGGGCATCCAGACTATCAACGTTTTTTTGAAGAAGTGGATAAAGCCTTGTATATGGCAAAAAATAATGGACGCAACAATGTGTCTGTAGGTTGAATCTGAAGATGTATCAAGCTAATTTTTTAATCTAAAACCCAAAAATCCCGAACATAAATTTCGGGATTTTTTATTTGATTGAGGAACTTAGCCACAATTTAAAAACTCTCAGGCACCGCACTTAAAAATTCACGACGGGCTTCTTTATCTGTTTTAAAGTCACCTACAAAAGATACGGTACGTGTGGTCGATTCCTGTTTGCCTACACCGCGCATCATCATGCACATATGGGCTGAATCAATCACCACAGCAACACCGCGTGCTTTGGTCACTTCAGCCACAGCTTCCGCAATTTGCTGAGTCAGATTTTCCTGAATTTGCAAACGACGTGCAAACATTTCGGTAATACGGGCAAATTTAGACAAGCCTAAAACATTACCTTCAGGTAAATAGGCGATATGCACGCGACCATAAAATGGCAATAAATGATGTTCACACAGTGAGTAGAACTCAATATTTTTCACCAAGACCATTTCACGGTTGTCGGATGGAAATACGGCATTATTGGTCACTTCGGCTAAGGTTTGGCTATAGCCCGAAGTTAAATACGAAAAAGCTTTAGCAGCACGCATCGGCGTATCTTTTAGACCTGGACGATTAAGATCTTCACCAACGGCGGTTAGGATGTTTGCGTAGGATTGCTGCATAGACATAAGACGTGTTCACTTACACTGATATTGAACAAGGTCGGCATTGTAACAGAAAACTATTGCAATGCCTTGTTTAAAAGATGAAACCGATTACTGTTTAAACTTTGGGTTCTTTTCGCTGCGTTTAAGCAACACTAAAACTGCACCAGTGCCACCTTGTTTTTCAGGCGCACTCACAAAAGCCAAAACATCACGATGCTGACGCAGCCAGCCATTTACATAAGTTTTTAAAATGGCTTCAGGGCCTTTGCCATGCACAATTTTAATCACGTTCTGGTTTTCATCTTTAGCCATTTGAATGATTTGCAAAACGGCTACCCGCGCTTCTTCTACCGTACAACCGTGCAAATCAACAGCTTCAAACCAGCGTAAGTTGCCTGCTTTTAAATCTTCAAAGACTTTATGTTGCAAAGTTGCAATGCGATAGCTCAGCGAAGCTTGGCTGCCCACAGGGTTAAGCATGGCTTGCGTATCGGACAGCAAGGTATCATCGGTTTCCATAGGGCCTATGGCTGCTGCACGTTTGGCCAGCGTTTGGGCATCTGGTTTTTTCTTGGCAGTGTGTTCGATTTTTGCAATATTGCCTGCGTCCATTTTTTGAACGCCTTGCATTTGCTGACGAAACAATGCGAGATCATCTTCCTGTTGTTGCTCAGGCGTCTGAACTTTGGGTTCAGACGGCTTGGCAATGCTTGAAGTATGAGGCTGAGTGATTTGCTTTTTAAAAGATTTTAGTAAATTGTACTGTTCTTTAGAAAGCGAAGAATCATGTTTACTCATGGTATTTCAAATTGGATTATAGATTTTCAGGCTGACCAAACAGTGCCGTAAAGGCATGGTCAGGACGTGCTTGTTTCATAAAACTTTCACCGACCAAGAAACTGTGAATCTCATGGTCTTGCATCATGCGGACATCTTCTGGTGTGGCGATACCACTTTCAGTGACCAATAAACGCGCAGGCGGCAACAAGTTTTTTAAACGCAATGAGGTGTTTAAATCGACTTCAAAGGTTTTTAAATTTCGGTTATTGACCCCTAAAATACAACGCTCTGAAAGATTCAAAGCACGTTCCAATTCATTTTCATCATGCACTTCAACCAACACATCTAAGTGATGTTCAAAAGCCGTTTCCGACATTTCTTCCAACTGTTGGTCAGATAAGCAAGATACAATCAATAACACACAGTCTGCATGTAAGGCACGTGCTTCCACCACACCATACGGATCAATCAAGAAATCTTTACGCAGAGCAGGCAAGTTACAGTGTGAACGGGCAATCTGAATATTTTCATCTGCACCCTGAAAGAAATCGACATCAGTCAGCACAGATAAACAGGCTGCGCCTGCGGCTTCATATTGCTGTGCAATTTCGGCAGGGTCAAAGTTTTCACGAATAATGCCTTTAGATGGTGATGCTTTTTTAATTTCCGCAATCACCGCTGGGCGTTTGTTATGCAAGGCTTGTGCAAAGCCACGTGCAGGTGTTGCTGCACGTGCCAATTGTTCTAGGTCTGCATAACTGCGTTGTTTTAAACGCTCGGCAAACTCTTCTTTTTTACGTTCTACAATTTTACCTAAAATGGTATTGCTAATATCCACCATGATGCACCTTCCTGATTTGCTTTATGCTTCGTACTGTTTGAGCGTTTTGGTAAATTCAGACAACACGCCCATTTTTTCCAAAGCTTGTCCACCATAAATAATGTCATGTGCCAAAGCGACACCTTGTTTGTAGCTTGTAGTTAGACCCGAAACATAGATACCCGCACCCGCATTGAGTGCAATCATATTGGCCGCTTTTTCGCCTTTGTCTGATTTGTTTTTGCCTAAAGCATCTTTAATCAAACTCAAGCTTTCAGCAGAGTTTTCTACAATCAGTCCTGTTAAAGTTTGAGATTCAATTCCCACGCTTTCAGGGGTAAGTTCCCATTCGGTAATTTCACCATCTTTGAGTTCTGCAACATAAGTGCTCGAAGCAAGGCTAATTTCATCTAAACCATCTTTAGAATGCACCACCATGACATGCTCAGCACCGAGCTGTTTCATCACTTCTGCAATCGGGCGGCATAATTCATTGCTAAACACCCCAATGACAAAACGCTTTACACCCGCAGGGTTAGTCAATGGCCCAAGCAAGTTGAAAATACTGCGAATACCCAACTCTTTACGCGGGGTAACCGCATATTTCATGGCTTTGTGATGATTCGGTGCAAACAAGAAACCTACGCCCATTTCACGAATACAGCGTTCAGTTTGTTGCATGTTTAAGTCAAGATTAATGCCTGCTTGCTCAAGTAAGTCAGATGAGCCTGATTTGGTTGAAACCCCACGGTTACCGTGTTTGGCAATGGTTGCACCTGCAGCTGCAATGACAAAGGAAGAGGCGGTAGATACGTTAAATAGGTTTTGACCATCGCCACCTGTGCCGACAATATCCACGAGGTAAGGAATATCGCTGACATCAATTTTGATGGCAAATTCACGCATTACACGTGCAGCAGCAGTAATTTCATCAATGCTTTCGCCTTTTAAGCGTAAGCCCATCATCAATGCACCAATTTGAGCGTCTGTTGCTTCGCCCGACATAATCGCGCGCATCACATCTTCCATTTGAGGCTGAGTCAGGTGAATTTGTTTTGTAATATGGTTGAGTGCTTGTTGAATATTCATGTGATTTGACTCGCTCATTATGCGTAAATTTCCAAAAAGTTTTTAAAGATTTGATGACCGTGTTGGCTCAGGATCGATTCGGGGTGAAATTGCACGCCTTCAACAGGCAAAGTTTTGTGCTTCACGCCCATAATTTCTTCCATCGAACCATCTGCTTCTTTGGTCCAGCATGTCACTTCCAGACAATCTGGCAAGGTTGCTTGATCAATCACCAAAGAGTGGTAACGGGTTGCAGAAAATGGTGAAGGCAGATTGCTAAAAATACCTGTGTTGCTGTGGTACATATCCGATAAACGACCATGCATCACGGTTTTAGCGCGCACAATGTTTCCACCAAAGGCTTGTCCGATACTTTGGTGTCCTAAACACACGCCCAGTAACGGAATTTTGCCTGCGAAATGCTGAATGGCAGGAATAGAAATCCCTGCTTCAGATGGAGAACAAGGGCCTGGGCCAATCACCAAATACTTGGGTTGCCATCGCTCAATATCTTCTAATGTCACGGCATCATTACGAACGACTTTTACTTCCTGATTTAACTCGCCAAAATACTGGACGATGTTGTAGGTAAAAGAGTCATAATTATCGATCATTAAAAGCATGAGCTAACCTATTGAAAATTGAACACTTTAAGTGCTAAAGAGTCTGAGATAATTTGCTTTATTCCTGCGCCTATAATGAGAAAGGACTTTATTTTTCTTGTCGAAAAGAAGGTGGAATAAGGAAGCGCTTATCATCATAGCAAAAAATAAGCATTTTCTGCGGACTATTTATATGATAATCCCTGTTAAAGCTTATCAGCGCATTCACCAGTTCATAGATTTTCAAAGCTTATTACACATTGTTCAAGTTTGATCTGAAAGAAATGAACACATGATCAAACAGGGTCATTCAGCAGTCATATTTTAGCTTCACACTTATAGATAACGTAAAAAATGCGCTAAAAAGTAGCATCATGGCGCATGTTATTAGCGGTTCACGTCAGGTAGTTTGAGTGCAGCGTTTCGATAGAAAATACAAATCTGCAGTATAGATATTTTCAATCAGCTTGATCGAAAATAATACAGGTTTAGGATTTTTAAACGATCTTATTATTTTTGCTCAATAAAAAATAAAGTGTTGTTTAAGATTGGTCGGATAATTTGAATTGCTCAATACAACCATGGCACAGCAAAATGCTTGCATAGATACTGTTTGAGCTATTTTTTGATCTACAATTCAACAGAAATAAAACATAAATGCACTAAAATGGTGCTATGTTTTGCAGTTTTAAATCAAATCAAATGAACAGTGTTTGAATATGGTGCAAATCGTATTTCTGACAGTATAATAGAGACAAAGTAATTTTTTTAAATGATGTATTCTCATACGGAATTCATGGTTTTAGCTTTGCTTTTAAAAGTTGGTACGCTAATTGCTTAATAACTGCCAACTACTAACACGCACTTTCGGGTGCAACAAAAAACATCGGAGCAAAATGAGCATGGCGAACAAGGTCCTTCAACTCATCCAAGAAAGTGGTGCAAAATGGGTCGATTTCCGCTTTACAGATACTAAGGGTAAAGAGCAGCACGTAACTTATCCTGCAGACAGTATCGATGAAGATACCTTTGAAGACGGTAAAATGTTTGATGGTTCTTCAATTGAAGGCTGGAAAGGAATCGAAGCATCAGACATGATCTTACGCCCAGATGCCAACACAGGTTTTATTGACCCGTTCTTTGCAGAACCAACAGTGGTTGTAACGTGTGATGTTATCGAACCATCGACAGGTCAAGGCTATGATCGCGATCCACGCTCTATTGCTCGCCGTGCTGAAGAATATTTAAAATCGACAGGTATTGGTGATACTGCTTTCTTTGGTCCAGAACCAGAATTCTTCGTATTTGACGAAGTAAAATGGGACATCGATATGTCTGGCGCGCGCCACACATTAATCGCTGAAGAAGCTGCATGGTCTACAGGTAAAGACTACGAAGCTGGTAACTCAGGTCACCGTCCACGTGTGAAAGGCGGTTATTTCCCAGTACCACCAGTAGATTCTTCTCAAGATATGCGTGCAGATATGTGTGCAAAAATTGAAGAAATCATGGGGCCTGGTCGTGTAGAAGTACATCACCATGAAGTTGCATCTTGCCAGTTAGAAATTGGTGTGAGCTTCAATACTATGGTGCGTAAGGCTGACGAAGTGCAACAGTTCAAATATGCAGTTTGGAACGTTGCGCATCAATATGCAAAAACTGCAACCTTTATGCCTAAACCAATGGTAGGCGATAACGGTTCAGGTATGCACGTACACATGTCTATCTCTAAAGATGGCAAAAACTTATTCGCAGGCGATGAATACGCAGGTTTGTCAGAAATGGCGTTGTACTTCATTGGCGGTATTATCAAACATGCCCGCTCTTTGAACGCGTTGACTAACCCATCGACCAACTCATATAAGCGTTTAGTACCGCACTTTGAAGCACCAATTATGTTGGCTTACTCAGCGCGTAACCGTTCTGCATCTATTCGTATTCCTTACGTGTCTAGCCCGAAAGGCAAACGTATTGAAGCGCGTTTCCCTGATCCAATGATGAACCCGTACTTAGGTTTTGCGGCATTGTTGATGGCGGGTCTTGACGGTATTCAAAACAAGATTCACCCAGGTGAAGCTGCAGATAAAAACTTGTATGACCTTCCGCCTGAAGAAGAAGCAAAAATCCCAACTGTGGCACACAACCTAGAAATGGCGCTTGATGCTTTGAAAGAAGATCACGACTATTTATTAAAAGGTGGTGTATTCACCAAAGACATGCTTGATGCTTATATCGAATTGAAAACTGAAGATGTACGTCGTTTGAACACGACGACTCACCCAGTTGAATTTGATATGTACTACAGCTTGTAATACATCAAAAATCTTAAATTTGAAAAACCCGCTTCGGCGGGTTTTTTGTTTTAGATGGTGCAATCATGGTTTTGAATTGGCATGGATTTTATCAAAATATAAGAATTCGCTTAATTTTTTTGGATAATTGCAGGGAATTGCGCCATCGGTCACAAAACTTTGCCTAAATTTGGGCTACACTAGGCTATCTTGTTAAGGTGGCGGAACATGCGAACACAGCCTATTTTTCCCAAGCAGGCAAATCTGCCTTCTGAATTAAAAACATGGCTATATGCAGCAGGTTCTTTGACCCAACAACTGACTCAGCTCGCAGGCGGACAATTTAAAGTTGAACCACTGCAGCAATCTTTTCAGCGTTTAAATTTACAAGATGCCCAGTGGATGCAAATGCCACATTGGCACACTTCATGGGTGCGTGAAAGCTATTTATATGGGTGTGATGAACAGCCATGGGTCAAAGCCAAAAGTATTTTTCCGATTCTAAGTTTGCAAAGCAAAGCCCGTTTATTTCAGCATATTGGCAATAAACCCATTGGCTGGTTTTTATTTCAGCGTACCAATCCGTTGTGTCAAAGGCGTGTGGTTTTGCTCGATGAAGGCTGGACACGACAGAGTTGCTATACTTGGCATGGCTGTAAATTTATTGTGCAAGAAACTTTTTTACCGCGTTTTGAGCAATTTATTCAACAACATTAAGATACGAGATTGGTATGGCATTGGCACAGCAGATCACGTGGCGTGAGCGTTTAGAAGCATATTATTATTTGTGTCGTTTCGATAAACCGATTGGCACAGAACTGGTGTTTTGGCCAACCATGTGGGCCTTGTGGATTGCTAATCAGGGCATGCCGTCTATCGGGATATTAATCCCTATGATTCTGGGCACAATTTTTATGCGCGCTGCAGGCTGTGCCATTAATGACTTTGCTGACCGTAAGGTGGATGGTCATGTGGAGCGTACCAAAACACGTCCTTTAGCCACGGGTGTGATTAGTGCCAAAGAAGCCATTTATGTATTCTTGGGTTTGGTTGCACTTAGCGCAGCCATGTTGTTGTTCTTACCGATTGAAACTTTTTATTGGTCATTTGGGGCATTATTTTTAGCGTTTATTTATCCGTTTATGAAACGCTACACTCATTTGCCGCAAGTGTTCTTGGGAGCTGCATTTTCATGGTCTATCCCGATGGCTTATACCGCTGTAGGTGCAACGCCTGATCTTACTTGTTGGTTATTGTATTTTGGCAATTTGGCGTGGACTGTGGCTTATGACACCCAATATGCAATTACTGACCGTGAATATGATTTGAAAATTGGGGTGAAATCTACCGCAATTTTATTTGGTCGCTATGACATTCAGATTATTTCATTGTTGCAAGCGGGCAGTGTACTTTTGATTGGTACGGCATTGTGGTTAGAAAATTTACTGATTCCGTTTGGTTTAGCGGCATTACTGGTTGTGGTTGCAGACTTTATATACCAATGGAGTAAAACCAAAGATAAAGACCCGCAACGCTGTTTTTGGGCATTTCGTCATAACCGTTGGGTAGGGCTGATTATTTTTGTGGGAATTGTATTGGCTTTAATGTAAATATTTCTGTGCGATAAAAAACTGAGCAAAGCATCTGATGGTAGTTTGGTCAGGTGCTTTTTTATTCGATCGCTGATCAATTTTTGCTGTTAAAAATTAAACTGAGCATTAGAACGTGCGTACTTATGCACAAAGCACAATCAGCATTACTCTGATATATTGAGCCTCATTTTGAAGTTTGAATTAGGAATAGATGATGTCACAGTCTGAGCAGCAAAGTCCTGAAAAAAAGCCAAGTCTAAAAAAGATGATTATCTTGGCAAGCTTAGGTTTGTTGATTCCTATTTTCTTGGTTAGCATGGCATTTTTAGCAGTTAATAGTGATGCTAAAAATCAGGAAAAATATAAACAACAGCAGGCAGAAATTATTGCGCGTATTGAAGCGCGTGAAGCTGCAGAACAACAAGCGAAGCAGGCCAGTCAGATACAAGCCGCTTCAGAAGCTACACCTTAATATCGAGTTGATGATTTCAGCTCAAATCTGATTGCAATTGTCTGATACTCGGAATTTCGGTGTATCGGACAACGCGATAACCTGCCTCGTGAAACATTGCATCCCGTTCTGCATCTTCCTGTTCTTTGCCAATATGTGAGGGGTCATCTAACTCTATAATTGCAATGACCTGCATTTCTGCATTTAAGATCACAAAATCAGTCACTTTACGATTAAACAGCGCACGAATTTTATAGTGGTTGTTGGTGATTAATGCGCTAAACGCCACTTGTGCCAAGATGTGATGCTCAGGAAAAGCTTGTTTTAAACGCATAAACATTCTGCGTTCAAAAGCAGTCATCATCGGTTTAGGATAAAAGTTTTTCTTGGGGAAAAATAATTGCTTAAAAATTAAGATAAACAGGGCAAGGCTAGCCAAGCTGCCAATAAGCAAGAAAGTCGATTGACTGGATTCAAACATAGATGATGCGGTGTCGTTAGACTCTAAACAGCAGGAATAAAAAACCCACGTCATAATGCGTGGGTTTTTTAAGAATTTTGGCTCTCCCACCTGGGCTCGAACCAGGGACCTGCGGATTAACAGTCCGTCGCTCTACCGACTGAGCTATGGGAGAATCTGACACGCATTCTATGTGGGTATCTGTTTTTGGTCAAGCTGGAATTGAAAAAAAACCGTAATTATAGATTAACTGCTTTAAAAATAATCATCTAGCTTTGTTTCAACGCAGTTTTTAGAGTGCTTGAATGGCTTTTATATAATCTTCGCGTGTCTGTGGTGGGTTGGTTTTACGACATAAGTTAATTAATTGCAGCATCTCTTGCTGAGTCATTTCTGTTTTCACTTGGCTTTGAATTTGTTTTAAGGTGGCTTGTTGTTGTGCGTTCAGATCACGACTGCATTGATACAGACGTTCATACATGAGTGTCGCAGCAGTTTTATTGCTTTCAGATTTTTGCGTACATTGAAAAATTGCAAAAATCACCACAATCAGAATTGTCCAAAAAATCAGGGATTTTAACCAAGGCGCTTGCATGGGCTTTCAAGTTTTATTGTTGTTGATGAACCTAAGTTAGCGAAAAAATAGAGTCATCACAAGAGGGGATAGCCCGATCTTCACTGTATGGTTTTAATTTTGATTTAAGGGGAGAGTGAGGCCTGTTCCATTCGTTTAGAACATCATATCCACTATAAAAACAATAAAAATTGCAAAAAAAAATCCCACGTCATACTGCGTGGGATTTTTAGAATCTTGGCTCTCCCACCTGGGCTCGAACCAGGGACCTGCGGATTAACAGTCCGTCGCTCTACCGACTGAGCTATGGGAGAATAGATTGGCTCTCCAACCTGGGCTCGAACCAGGGACCTGCGGATTAACAGTCCGTCGCTCTACCGACTGAGCTATTGGAGAATCTGTGGGGCATTTTAGGGATGAAAGTTTAAGTCGTCAACACGTTCATCATCAGAAATGTATTGTTTGCTTTATAAATATTCATTTCATCTGTAAAAATAAAAAAACTGCCCATAAAGAGCAGTTTTTCTACAGAAAAATAGAAATTATTTTTCTACACCAGCATCTTGACCTGCGTATTTCGCATTTGCGTAATCCCAGTTTACCAGGCTTTCTAAGAAAGTTTTGATGTAAACAGGACGTGCGTTACGGAAGTCGATGTAGTAAGCGTGTTCCCAAACGTCAATCGTCAATACTGCAACTTTGCCGTGTGCCATTGGTGTGTCAGCATTTGAAGTTTTCATAATAGAAAGTTTGCCATTCACTTCGTCAGCTACTAACCAAGCCCAACCTGAACCGAATTGAGTTGTTGCAGCAGCAGCAAATTCTTCAGCAAATTTTTCGTAAGAACCGAAAGCTTCATCAATTTTAGCAGCCAAAGCACCAGTAGCTTTACCACCACCGTTTTTCGCCATACAGTTCCAATAGAACGTGTGGTTCCAAACTTGCGCTGCGTTGTTGAATACACCAGCTTTAGCTGCATCGCCTGCAGTTGCTTTGATGATTTCGTCTAAAGTTTTACCTTCAAGCTCCGTACCCGCGATCAAGTTGTTCAGGTTCACAACATAAGTGTTGTGGTGTTTGTCGTGGTGGAATTCTAAAGTTTCTTTGCTGATGTGTGGAGCAAGATCTTCGTAACCGTATGGTAAAGCCGGTAAAGTAATGGTTGTCATGTTTTCAATTCCTTGCATTTTGCTGGGTTTTAACATTAAGTGGCTCTATTGTAATAGATTTCGAGATCAAATTGCGCATTAGGTATAAATAACCATACAGAATAAGACTCGAATGTATACATCTAAAGACTATGTTAAACACAGATGTCATTTGAGTGAAATCGTTGGGTGAAACGGTGTATTAAATTGGGTTATTTAATTCAAAATAACTATACTCAATATTAAACTGTTCTGAAATAGCTTTTGCGAGTCGTTGTACACCATAGCGCTCAGTCGCGTGATGTCCGCAGGCATAATAATGCACGCCTAGTTCTTTGGCTTCATAATAGGTGCGTTCACTGACTTCGCCCGAAATAAAGGCATCACAACCTTGTTCTGCCGCTTTGCCAATAAAATCTTGTGCTGCACCCGTGCAGAACCCTACTTTTTGAATCTGACTTTTTTCGGCAGGAAGATGAATGGTTTTAAAGCCTAAACGCGCTGTGAGATAGTCACGAAATTCGGTTGCGCTCATGGCTTGCTTTAAAAAACCAATATTACCAATAGGATGACGTTCACTCGGGTCTAGGGCTTGCAAATTTTCTAATGCCAAACATTCAGCAATGGCAGCATTATTGCCTAGACTTGGGTGTGAATCGAGCGGTAAGTGATAACCCACCAAAGAAATATCATGCTGGATTAAACTTTTGATGCGTTTACCGCGCATGCCTGTAATTGGGTAAGGTTCGCCTTTCCAAAAATAGCCATGATGTACCAACAGTAAGTCTGCATTTTGGGCAATAGCAGCATCAATAGCCTCTTGAGAGGCAGTCACTGCACATAAAATTTTTTGAACTTCAGACTTACCTTCAATTTGTAAACCGTTGGGCGCGTAATCTTTAAATTCATGTGTATTTAAAGTTTGATCACACCATTGAATAATTTCTTTTAGCTGCGCCATAACTTTCTCAAATTGCTCATATTTAGCCAATATCAAAACATATTTTGTATTGTAACTAAAGCAAGACAAAACTCTTGGGCTTTTTTATGTTTCTATTTGTGTTTCGTTTTACAATAGCTCATTCAATGACTTAATCATCAAAAAAAAATTTACTTAGAGGTACAAAACGTGCGCCGGACCTTTACCTGGTTACCTTGGGTGTTACTCATTCTGGTTATTATTGGCTTTGTGACTTGGCAACAACTGCAAAAACCGAAAGCGCCTGTGGCTGCCGATGGGGTCAAAATGCCTGCCGAGAAAGTTGAACCATTAATTGATACAACACGGACAGGTGGGGTGGTGTCGTATAGCGCTGCGGTTAAAGTGGCAGCGCCTGCGGTGGTAAATATTTTTACCACACAAAAAGTGAAACAAATGGATCATCCATTGTTAAATGACCCTGCATTTCGTGAATTTTTTGGCAATCAGTTACCCGATCAATTTAAGCAAGGCCCAAATGAAAACAGTTTGGGGTCTGGGGTCATTGTTCGTCCAGATGGTTATATTTTAACGAATAATCATGTGATCGCGCAGGCTGAACAAATTGTCGTGGCTTTGCACGATGGACGCCGTGCGGTTGCAAAAGTTGTTGGAACTGACCCAGACACAGACTTAGCGGTCATTAAAATTGATCTAGAAAAACTGCCTGTATTGCCATTTAAACTGAGTGGCAATGAAGTGGGCGATGTCGTACTTGCGATTGGTAACCCATTTGGTGTGGGACAAACCGTGACTCAAGGGATTATTTCTGCGACAGGACGTTCTGACCTGGGTATTAATACCTATGAAGATTTCATTCAAACCGATGCAGCAATTAATCCAGGTAACTCAGGTGGTGCATTGATTGATGTGGCAGGAAATTTGATTGGAGTAAATACCGCAATTTTCTCGCAATCGGGTGGTTCATTGGGCATTGGCTTTGCAATTCCTGCGAAAGTCTGTCAGCAGGTTTTAAACTCGATTTTAAAAGATGGACGTGTGGTTCGTGGCTGGTTAGGCATTAGTTTATTGCCTGTGCAACAAGACAATATTTTAGAACCTACACAAGGCGGTGTAGTGGTGGCTGATGTACTACGAGGCGGCCCTGCAGCAGAGGCTGGTTTAAAACGTGGCGATAAAATTTTAAAAGTGAATAATGAAGCGATTACTTCAACCTCGCATTTAATTAATTATGTGGCTGCACAAGCACCGCATACGACGGTGACTGTTTCAGTGGAACGTGGTGAAGAAGCCTTAGATTTGCAAGTCGTAGTTGGTGAGCGCAAAGTTCAAAATACCGATAAGCAATTTATTCCATTGCCTGAATAATGTATTGATCATCCGTAAAAAAGCCCTGCTACTGGCAGGGCTTTTTTGTGTGACAGGAATCTGACCGAAGTTGCTGTAATCATCTAAATGTATTCACTTTTATATAAATCGAAGCTATGCCGTATTTAAGTTTATGGGTTGATCTGTAAATATTTGGATGTTGTCCTGCCTCAATCCAGAGCAGAACCAGGAAAATACTGAAGTTCCGTTTAATGGTGTTTATTCAGTATCAACACGGCATTCCCTTAATTACTAGTTTTTTCTTTAATTTATGCTGGATGTAAATAATAGAGAGATTTAAATTGCAAAAAAGTTTTTGAATAGAAGCTCTGTCTAATAAAAGATATAAATAAAAAACAGCGGCCTAGGCCGCTGTTTTTAAATTATTTTGCAATTATTGCTCTTGTTGAATGCCTGCCACTAACCAGTCTTGGTTTGAACCTGCAGGTTTTACAAAGTGCCAGATTTCTGTAAATGGCTGCGGTAGGCTGTTCAGGTCTTCGCTGACCGTACCAGTAAAGCGTACACTCACTACATATTGACCATTTTCAGTTGCTGAATCGACCACCATTGCATTCAAGTTAGAAAACTCTGCTACATCTTGGTCTTGGTTCGCCATAATATCCTGATACATCGACTGATATAAATCAGGAGTTAAATAACGCTGAATTTCTGCGATATTACTGGCTGTGTTCATAGACTGAATATGGTTAAAACGCTGACGCGCTACACGTAAAAAGGTTGCAGGCTCTGAACCATCAGGCAATTGATTGCCACTGTTGGTATAAGCTGCACCAAATGGCGCGTTATTATTGGCAGCTTGACCAAAAGGCGCTTGGGTAGAAGCGGCAGACCCCCCAACAGATTGACCAAAAATATTGGTATTGTCGTTACGTGGCGCTGCAGCAGGTGGTGTTTGCGCAAACGGTGCCTGATTGGCACCGCTATTTGGCGCATACGGATTAGGCGTTAGTTTTTTTTTTGCGCCCATCTTACGGAAAATGAAGAAGGCAACAGCAGCAGCGAGTAAAATCCAAATCCAGCTTGGAATACCGCCTTTTTCCTCTTGCGCTTCGGCAGCACTTGCAGCTTGATCATCGGCCAAGGCATTGGCAGCAACCGCACCAATTGCCGCACCTGCAACACCTGCAGCAACCATACCACCTACGCCTGGACCAGATTTTTGCTGTGCTGGTGCAGTTGTTGGTTGTTGTGCTGGCGTTGTTTGACGAGGTTGTTGGTAAGACTGAGTTGGAGCAGCCGAACGACTCATGCCATGGCTTTTACCGCCACCTGCACGTTTTGCTTCTGCTGCTAACGGAGCTACCAATAAAGTCGCTGTGAGCATTGCTGCGATCAAACCACGCTGTCGAACTTCCATCAAATTTTCCTATATTAAAATAAAGTTAAGCTGTGTATTTATGCAGGCATTTGCTGCGAATTTCAATATAAATATGATATTTTTTCTTGAAACTGAAAAAATATCATCCAAGGATTTAACCTAAGTTTTCACTTAAATTCATGGCTTCAGTTAAGGCTTCATGCAAACGCGCCACCGCAATAATTTGCACACCTGCAATGGCTTTTTGTGGGGCATTGCCACGCGGCACAATAATATATTTAAATCCGTGTTTAATAGCTTCTTTTAAGCGTTCCTGACCATTTGGTACTGGGCGGATTTCACCCGATAAACCGACCTCACCAAATACTGCCAATTGTTGTGGCAGGGCTTTGCCACGCAAGCTAGAAGCACAGGCAAGTAGTACAGCAAGGTCTGAACCTGTTTCGGTAATTTTTAAGCCGCCGACCACATTCACATACACATCTTGCCCTGAAGTTTGTACGCCGCCATGCCGATGCATCACCGCCAATAGCATATTCAGACGGTTTTGTTCCAGACCTAAAGCCACACGTCTAGGCTGACCATGTGCATCATCCACCAAAGCTTGTACTTCAACTAAAAGTGGTCGCGTTCCTTCGCGGCTAATCATGACAATAGAACCTGGAATTGCCTCATCATAACGGCTCAAAAATATCGCAGATGGATTGGCAACCTCGCGTAAGCCTTTATCGGTCATGCCAAAAACGCCCAGTTCATTCACTGCACCGAAACGGTTTTTGACTGCTCGAATCATACGGTAGCGTGAGTCTGACTGTCCTTCAAAATACAAGACGCAATCGACCATGTGTTCAAGGACGCGCGGCCCCGCTAAAGCCCCTTCTTTGGTCACATGACCGACAATAAACAGCGCAGTGCCACTATTTTTAGCAAAACGAGTCAGCAAGGCAGCTGATTCACGAATTTGTGAAACACCACCTGGAGCAGACTGCAACGTTTCGGTATATAAAGTTTGAATCGAGTCCAGAATGGCTACCGCAGGGCGTTCATGCGCCAAAACTTCACAAATCCGTTCGACACAGGTTTCTGCCATGACTTTCAGTTGATCGGTGGGTAAGTCTAAGCGTTGAGCGCGTAACGCCACTTGCGAAAGAGATTCCTCACCTGTGATATATAAAGCGGTGTTATTGGCAGCCGCCATGTGAGTCGCAGTTTGTAGCAAAATGGTCGATTTCCCGATACCAGGATCTCCACCAATCAGTACCACAGAGCCCGTAACCAAACCGCCACCCAAAACACGGTCAAATTCCCCAATGCCTGTTGTTAAACGGGTTTCGTGCGATACAGACACTTTATTAAGCGTGGTAATGGCGGCCGCTTGTCCTGCATAGCCACCGCCCATTTTAGGTTGGGCACGATGCGTCACCGCAGGGGCAATACTGACCTCATGAAGTGAGTTCCATTCCCCACATTCTGAACATTGACCTGCCCATTTAGGATGATCTGCACCACATTGTTCACAGCGATAGACACTTTTTACTTTTGCCATAACCCAGTCATTGCATCAATTAAAAACTGACTACAGCATACAGAGGAATGTTCGTGAAATGAATGTTATCTGGATTTTTCATGGAAAATCATACAACCACGTGGGTGATTGTATGATTTATGATTTGAACGGAATAATTCAATGAATTGGGTTTATTTAGGGTTTGTTGACATTTCATAAATGGCTTGCGCTGTAGGCTAAAACTGAGCAGATTAGGCATGAAACGCAGGGAATAGCGAGACTATTGCCAAGTTTCATAACGCAATCTGAGAAAGTTTTAGCCACAGCCTTTCAGGGCAAGCATATTTTTTGCTGCTATTGCGTTATGCGCCAGTCATTTAGAATGACTAAATCTCCTGTCCCATGCCTTATATCAGCTAAAAAATATGCGTTGCCGCAAACATAGACGAATTGTCAACAGACCCTAATACAACTCGCCAGATTTGCGCTTCGCAATAAAGTCTTTAGATTCTTTGGCAATCACACCAGACAGTAACAACAAGGCAATTAAGTTTGGTACAGCCATTAAACCATTAAAGGTATCGGCAAATAACCAGACTAAATCTAGGGTGGCGATGGTGCCAATGAACACTGAAGCAATATAAATTAAGCGGTAAATCAACACGTATTTTTCGCCGAATAAATAAGTACAGCATTTTTCACCATAATAGCTCCAACCGAGAATGGTGGAATAGGCGAAGAAGATGATCCCGAAAGTGACGACCCAACCACCAAAGCCTGGCAATAACTGGTCAAAAACCTGTGTGGTGAGTACAGCACCTGTTGCACCACCAAAGCTATTACCTGCCATAATGAAGCCCATTACCAAAACAATCCCCGTGATGCTACAGACAATAATGGTATCAATGAAGGTACCTGTCATAGACACTAAACCTTGACGCGCAGGGTGGTCGGTTTTTGCAGCCGCAGCAGCAATTGGGGCAGAACCCATCCCTGCTTCGTTGGAGAATACGCCACGTGCAACCCCGTAACGAATTACTGCACCAATTGCACCGCCCGCAACTGCTTCACCAGTAAAGGCATCACGGAAAATTAGCTCAAATGCAGGCACGACAAGGTGTAAATTATTCAGGATAATAATTAAACCGCCTGTAACATACAGAATGGCCATAATCGGAACAATCACCGAAGATGCTTTGGAAATCGAGCTAATTCCGCCCAAAATCACCAATGCAGAAAATACGGTAATTACCACGCCAGTAATCCAAGTTTCTACACCTAAGCTATTTTCAACTGCTAAAGCTACGGTGTTGGATTGTACTGAACTACCAATTCCAAACGAGGCGACTGTGCCAAAAAAGGCAAAGATAATCGCGAGCCATTTCCATTTTAGTCCGCGTTCAATGTAGTACATTGGGCCGCCTGACATTTGCCCTTTTTCGTTTTTAATACGGTATTTAACCGCCAAAACACCTTCACCATATTTGGTCGCCATACCAAACAGGGCAGTCATCCACATCCAAAACACTGCACCCGGGCCACCGAGGACGCAAGCCGTTGCAACACCTGCAATATTTCCCGTACCAATGGTGGCAGAGAGTGCAGTCATCAGTGATGCGAAATGTGAAATATCGCCCGGTTCTTTTTGCGCTTTGTCGTGTTTGCAAAAGACTTGTTTAAAAGCCAGTGGCAGCATGCGGAATTGCCAGAACAATAAGCGGAAGGTGAGGAAGACGCCCGTTCCCACAATGAGAACCAGCATGTATGGACCCCAGACCCAACCGCTTAGGGTTTCCATCATCGATTGTAAATTTTGCATAAATTTCTTCTTATAAACGCAGTGTATAAATGCTTAGTTTGTGACTGTAGTTGAACAGTTGTAAAAATTAAGCAAGTGATATGCCAGTCTTTAAAACTTCCTGTTAAAAGAACTTGGTTTTAAGCACGTTATATTTTTTGCATAGTTTTTAGATTTTGACAATTGATGCCTTGAAATAAAATTGACTTTATCTGTGTCAGAAGTCGCAATTTTTCAGACCTGATAAGGTCAATCTATGCCAGCAGAATAGTAAGTAAGCTAGAATTTTTACTAAGCTCAATATAATCTCTCTGCATTAGCACTTTGGTCGCGGCAGTGATCGCGTTATACTTCATCGAAAATATTTTATAGGTGGTCAGATGCGTACCGTCATTTGCTGCATGAGTGTTTTGCTTACAACAGTGGTTTTGGTCGGTTGTGGTCAGTCAGGTACATTACAGTTACCCAATGACCCAAATTACGACAAACGCGCAAAATATTTGTTATATCCAGATGCTGCGCCTAAACGTGCAACGCAATCGGCAACATCGTCAGACACAGCCGTACCTGTGCAACAGCAGTTTGCTGCACCTGCTGCATCTACATCGACTACACCTTAACGCTTTCTAGATAAAGGATACATTCATGAGTTTTACCCGCATTCAAGGGGTTTTGCACGCCGAGCAATGTTCGCTACAACAACTCGCACAGCAATTTGGCACACCACTCTATGTTTATTCAAAAGCGACTTTTGAAAAGCATTATTTAGATATGGATCGTGCTTTCCACTTTATCGATCATCAAATTTGTTTTGCGGTAAAGTCAAACTCGAATCTTGCGGTATTGAATGTATTGGCTAAGTTGGGTGCAGGTTTTGATATTGTGACAGGCGGTGAATTGGCGCGTGTTCTCAAAGCAGGTGGTGATGCATCGAAAATTGTTTTTTCAGGTTTAGGTAAAACTGAAGCCGATATTCAAAAAGCGTTGGAAGTTGGGATTGCCTGCTTTAACGTAGAATCGCATGCAGAATTAGACCGTATTCAAAAAGTTGCGGCAAGCATGAATGTCAAAGCACCAATTTCATTACGGGTTAACCCAGATGTCGATGCCAAAACCCATCCTTATATTTCTACAGGCTTAAAAGAAAACAAGTTCGGGATTCCGTCTGATTCGGTATATAGCACTTATGAATATGCGGCTTCTTTAGCAAACTTAGATATCGTTGGAATTGACTGTCACATCGGTTCACAATTGACCGAAACACAACCGTTTGTCGATGCTTTAGATCGCGTGATTGTGATGATTGATACCTTAAAAGAAATGGGTATTCAGCTAAAACACATTGATATTGGCGGTGGTTTAGGGGTGACTTATAAAGATGAAACTCCACCAACGGTTGAAGAATATGCCAATGCTTTACGTCCCGCTTTAGAAAAGTTAGGTCTTAAAGTGTATATGGAACCGGGTCGTAGTATCTCTGCCAATGCGGGCGTGCTGCTAACAAAAGTTGATTTACTCAAACCGACCAATCATCGTAACTTTGCGATTATTGACGCTGCCATGAATGACTTAATCCGTCCTGCGTTATATGAAGCATGGATGGACATTCAGCCCGTAACCCCACGTACTGATGTTGAAACGCTAGAGTGGGATGTGGTTGGTGCAATTTGTGAAACAGGTGATTTCTTGGGTAAAGAACGTCAGCTTGCGATCAAAGAAAATGATGTTTTAGCTGTAATGGGTGCGGGCGCATACGGTTTTGTGATGAGTTCTAACTACAACAGCCGTGGTCGTGCAGCTGAAGTCATGGTCGATGCAGATCAAGCACATTTAATTCGTGAACGTGAAAGCATTGAATCGCTGTGGGAAAGAGAGCGTTTATTGCCATAAGGGGAATTCGAGATGTTATTAGAATTTACCAAAATGCATGGTCTGGGCAATGACTTCATGGTGGTTGATCTCATCAGCCAGCGTGCGTATTTGGATGCGCTGACTATTCAACGCCTTGCAGACCGCCACTTCGGGATTGGCTTTGACCAACTCCTGATTGTGGAACCGCCCGATTTACCAAATGTCGATTTTAAATATCGCATTTTCAATGCCGATGGTTCTGAAGTGGAGCAGTGCGGCAATGGTGTGCGTTGTTTTGCACGTTTTGTGCATGAACGTCAGCTTACGACCAAAACCAAAATCAAGGTGCAAACCAAGGCAGGCATTGTAGAGCCTGAATTGGGGCAAAACGGTTGGGTGCGGGTGAATATGGGCTATCCAAAATTCTTGCCGCATGAGATTCCATTCATTGCCGATGAGCCTGATAACTTATATGACATTGCGCTGAAAGATGGTGCTGCATTGACCATTGATGTGGTGAACATAGGCAATCCTCATGCTGTGACCATTGTGCCTGATGTATTGACTGCCGATGTTGCAGGTATTGGCCCACAAGTGGAATCACATGAGCGTTTTCCACAGCGCGTCAATGCAGGTTTTATGCAAATCATTGACGAAAAACATGCGCGTTTGCGTGTGTTTGAACGTGGCGTAGGTGAAACCTTGGCTTGTGGTACAGGTGCATGTGCTGCAGCCGTTTCGGGTATGCGCCGTGGCTTATTGTCTAATTCAGTTGAAATTGAACTGGCAGGTGGTAAGTTGCAAATCGAATGGCGTGAAGGCGATGTGGTGTGGATGACAGGGCCAACTGCTAATGTCTATCACGGTCGTTTGGATTTAAATTATTTTCAGGGCTGATGTTTCGTTCTAACATGAACAGCTCTTATCTTACTTAAAAGCACTTTTCAAAACGAATGGTGCTTTTTTGTATCTTGCAGCACGGATTAGGTATGCTGTACTGAATGTCACTCTAAAAACTTCTACTCATTATGCCGCAACTGATTTTTTTACCTGGCGCTTCAGGCAATACCGCATTTTTTCATCCGCTAATCGAAAAAATTGAAAAATTGCCGTGGCAGAATGCTGTAAAAATTGTGGCTTATCCTGAATTTAATCATCAACCTGCACATTCACAGGTACATGATTTTGCAAGTTTGCAGGCTTATGTGTTGGCGAATATCCCAGATGATTGCATTATCATTGCACAGTCGATGGGTGGTATTTTTGCAGTTGCTGCCGCGTTGCAATATCCAGAAAAAGTCAAAGGATTAGTATTGGTTGCAACATCTGGTGGCATGGATTTAAGCAGTTTTCAGGTGCAAGATTGGCGACAAGACTATCAAGCAAGTGATTTAAATTATCCTGACTGGTTTGTAGAGGCAAAGGCCGATTACACGGTAGACTTTGCTAAAATCAACATGCCTATTTTGTTGTTATGGGGTGATCAAGACCCGATAAGTCCACTGGCGGTAGGTGAGTTTTTACAACAACAATTTCCACAAGCCGTATTAAAAATTGTGCATGATGGTGATCATTTGTTTTTAGAAACACATGCAGATCAGGCGGCTGAACACATTGCTGCTTATTTATCTCAGTTTGCCGCAGTTCAGCAATCGGAGCGTGACTAATGTACGATCCGCAGCAACTATTAAAGATGTGGCTCAAAGAACGAGAAATACAACAGCAGTCACCGCATACGTTAAAAGCCTACGCACGCGATTTAAACGATTTTTTTAGCTTTTGTGAGCAACAACAACTTGCCTTATATGATGTAGAGGCTGCAGATTTGCGCCATTATTTAGCGCAAAAAGTAGAACAGCAACAGTTAAATAGCAGCAGTTTACAGCGCATGTTGTCAGCGATTCGTCAGTTTATGAAATGGGCCGAGCAAGGGCAGTATTTACAATTTAATCCAATTGATAATTTTCAGCTAAAACGTCAGCCACGACCTTTGCCGGGTTTGATTGATATTGAAACGATTCATCAAATTTTGGATCAGCCTGAACCTGAAACTGAAGTACAACAACAAATGTGGCGACGCGATAAAGCGATTTTAGAATTGCTCTATTCGAGTGGTTTGCGCCTAGCAGAGGTACAAAGTTTACGTATCCGCGATTTAGATTTTAACCGTCAATTGCTGCGCATTACGGGTAAAGGCAATAAAACCCGTATAGTGCCTTTTGGTCGCAAAGCCAAAGATGCGGTGATGCAATGGCTGCAGATTTACCCTTTATGGCAGGGCGATTTTGTACCCGATGCAGCATTGTTTATTACTCAAAAAGGTGAACCCTTAAAAGCACGCCAAATTGAAAATCGGGTGAAGTTTCAGGCGCAGCGTGCGGGCGTTAATGTCGATTTGCATCCGCACTTATTGCGACATTGTTTTGCAAGTCACATGCTGTCGAATAGTGGGGATATACGTGCAGTCCAAGAAATGCTTGGGCATAGCAATTTAAGCACCACGCAAATTTATACCCATGTCGATTTTGATCAGTTAGCGCGAGTTTATGATCAGGCACATCCACGTGCGAGTAAAAAGTAAAGCTTTACCTAAAGTCGGCATTATTTTTGCAAGTTAAAATATAGCTATTTCATACTGCAAATATTTTTCTCACAGTCAGTTGTAAAGCCTTTGTGCTGTACTTAATACTTTAAGTAAAAGCGCTTTCACCAAGATGTCATTGCAACTATTGTAGAATAATAAAAAAGTGCGTTATGCAGTATAAAGAAGCAGAAAGAGTGGGTCACACGAATAATAGACATGGATGACATTATTTTTTGTTCCACTGCATAACACTTTGGATATCAAATGATAGGCAAAACCATGATTTCGAATCTTCAAGAAAAATATGAACAATTAAGCCCAAGCCAAAAAGAAATTTTTGCAGGTTATGGCTTGCGTCAAGTGAAACATTTTGTCGAAATAAGCTTGCCGATGATCGAGCAAGAACTACCTGCCGATTGTTTGGTGCAGGGTATTAATGCTGAAGGTAAAATGCAGGCGATTCATCCGCAAACGCAACAAAGCTATTTATGGATTTCAGATCAGCAGTGGCAAGCACGCCCAAATGCAAGCAGTAAAATAGATGTAAAAGAAGATTTTATTGCAGTTTGGGAAATTTTTAATTTACAGGCCTATGAATTGATAGATTTAAGTCATATCCACCGTGACTTTTTAGAAACTCAGCAAGTTTAAGCTGAGTTTTTTTTATGCCCTTTATCAGGGAGGTGGCGTGGTGAAAGCGCATAAATATCCATCAAAATAAAACAGATTGTTTATTTCATACCCAATAAACTGCTGAATACAGTTTTGTGAACCAGCAGTCACATTTTAAAAGAGCATTTATATCTGAAAAATACTGCAAAAAATAAAGTTTTCTATCTTTAATGACAGTCAGATTATGGGGTTTTATGTAAGGAACTTTGCTTAAATTGTAGGCGGAACTCAATTTGAATTGCATTTCAATCAATCTTGTTGATGAGGGAAATAGATAAAAAACATAATATAAATCAAAGCTTAAAATTGCTTATATAATCGTCGCTTGGTTTGTTAATTTTTAGAAATAAAAAAGTATGAACGCATCGTTCAGTTAATTTTCGGCATTTTTAGCCTTGTTTAGACAATTCTGACTTGACCGAAATGCCGATCACATAGCAAGATAGGACACCTAAAAAATTTAAAGCGAAGAGTTATTATTAACTTTTCTCAATATTTACTTTTGCTAAAACAGCCGAGGATTACATGAAGGCTCTTGTTGCTGTAAAACGTGTGGTAGATGCCAACGTTAAAGTTCGCGTTAAGCCGGATAATAGTGGAGTTGACCTAACTAACGTTAAGATGTCAATTAACCCATTCTGTGAAATCGCAGTGGAAGAAGCGGTTCGTTTAAAAGAAAAAGGAACTGTTTCAGAAATCGTAGTGGTATCCATTGGTCCTAAAGAAGCGCAGGAACAAATTCGTTCTGCAATGGCGCTTGGTGCAGACCGTGGTATTTTGGTTGAAACAGCCGATGAGATTGGTGCACTTGAAGTGGCTAAAATCTTAAAAGGTGTTGTTGAACAAGAACAACCACAACTTATTTTATTGGGTAAGCAAGCTATTGATGACGACTCTAACCAAGTTGGTCAAATGCTAGGCGCTTTACTTGGTGCAGGTCAGGGTACTTTTGCTTCAGAAGTAAAAGTAGATGGCGACAAAGTTCAGGTAACACGTGAAATTGACGGTGGTTTACAAACTGTTGAGCTTGCACTTCCTGCAATCATCACCACTGACTTACGTTTGAATGAGCCACGTTATGCGGCACTTCCAAACATCATGAAAGCACGTAAAAAACCGCTAGACACCAAATCTCCTGCAGATTATGGCGTTGCAACAGGTACTAAGCTGAAAACTGTAAAAGTTGAAGCACCTGCTGAGCGTAAAGCGGGCGTACAAGTGAAATCTGTAGATGAGCTTGTAGAAAAATTGAAAAACGAAGCGAAAGTGATCTAATACAGAAGGATAAAAATCATGAGTATTTTAGTTATCGCTGAGCACGACAATAAAGCACTAAATGGTGCAACATTAAACGTTGTTGCTGCAGCTCAAAAAATCGGTGGTGATATCACTGTATTGGTTGCGGGTTCTGGTACACAAGCAGTTGCAGACCAAGCAGCTAAAGTTGCAGGCGTAAGTAAAGTATTACTTGCTGACGATGCGGCTTATGCAAACCAACTGGCTGAAAACGTAGCAAAATTTGTTGCAGAATTAGGCAAAGGTTATAGCCATATCCTTGCTGCTTCTACAACAACAGGTAAAAACATTTTACCGCGTGCGGCTGCACTTCTTGATGTCAGCATGATCACAGACATCGTCGCTGTAGATTCTGCAAAGACATTCAAGCGTCCAATTTATGCAGGTAACGCGATTGCAACTGTAGAGTCTTCAGAAGCGATTGTGGTAGGTACTGTACGTGGTACAGCATTTGACCCAGTGGCTGCAGAAGGTGGTTCAGCTGCGGTTGAAGCTGCTACTGTGACAGGTGATGCTGGTATTTCTAAATTTGTTTCTGAAGAAATTGTGAAATCAGAGCGTCCAGAATTAACAGCAGCTCGTATTGTAGTTTCTGGTGGTCGTGGTGTAGGTTCTGGTGAGAACTATCACAAAGTACTTGATCCATTGGCAGACAAACTTGGTGCAGCACAAGGTGCATCTCGTGCAGCAGTTGATGCGGGCTTCGTACCAAATGACATGCAAGTTGGTCAAACAGGTAAAATCGTTGCACCTGATTTGTATATCGCTGTAGGTATCTCTGGTGCGATTCAGCACTTGGCAGGTATGAAAGACTCTAAAGTGATCGTTGCGATCAACAAAGACGAAGAAGCGCCAATCAACGCAGTAGCTGACTACTGGTTAGTGGGTGACTTGAACACTGTTGTTCCAGAGTTAGTATCTAAAATCTAATTACTGAACACAGTCAAAAACGCCTCTATGTGAATAGCATAGGGGCGTTTTTTATTGTCTTTTTTAATTTAGATGCAGTGATTGGTTTTAAGTACATTATGTGAACTTAGCGTATATGTGGGTACATATCGAGCAAGTATATGTTGAAGATATTTTGACGTGACTCTTAAAAATATGAAGCACTTTTGTTTCTTGGGTGTGAATATTTTTTTGCCTAAAAAATCACCGTTAAATTTAAGTAAATTAACAAGATTAAGATCATCTCTAAAGCACAAAAACACAGGCGTATATGCTATAATTTTTCGCTAGTTTTTATTTTTAGCCTGCATTTCAGGCTAATCATTTGCAAGTTTTACGACATATAAAATGCAAGCAAAATTTGTTTGCAGAATAAGGAGTATGCATGAGCGTATCGGAAATTAGACCGATTGCCATTGAGGATGAACTCAAGCACTCGTATTTAGACTATGCGATGAGCGTGATTGTGTCACGTGCGCTGCCAGATGTACGAGATGGTCTAAAACCTGTGCATCGTCGTGTGCTATTCGCAATGCACGAATTGGGCAATGACTACAACAAAGCTTACAAAAAGTCTGCCCGTGTAGTCGGTGACGTCATCGGTAAATATCACCCTCACGGTGATTCTGCAGTTTACGAAACAATTGTTCGTATGGCGCAAGATTTCAGTTTGCGTTATCAATTGGTCGATGGTCAGGGTAACTTCGGTTCGATTGATGGCGATAGTGCCGCAGCCATGCGTTATACCGAAGTCCGTATGCGCAAACTTACTCATGAACTGTTGGCCGATTTAGAAAAGGACACTGTCGATTGGGAAGATAACTACGACGGCTCTGAGCGTATTCCTCAAGTGATGCCTACTCGTATTCCAAACCTATTGGTCAATGGTGCTGCAGGTATTGCTGTAGGTATGGCGACCAATATGGCACCGCACAACATGACTGAAGTGGTGCATGCATGTTTGGCTTATGCAGACAACCCAAATATTTCAATTGAAGGGTTGATGGAACATATCACAGGTCCAGACTTCCCTACAGGCGGTATTATTTACGGTAAATCAGGCATTGTTGATGCTTACCGTACAGGTAAAGGCCGTTTGCATATTCGTGGTAAGTACCATTTTGAAGAAGATCAAAAATCTGGTCGTACCACCATCGTCTTTACTGAAATCCCTTATCAGGTCAACAAAGCCAAAACCATTGAGCGTATTGCTGAACTGGTGAAAGAGAAGAAACTCGAAGGTATTTCAGAATTACGTGATGAGTCTGATAAAGAAGGGATGCGTATTGCAATTGATCTGAAGCGTGGTGAAAACGCTGAAGTGATTGTGAATAACCTATTCTTGAATACACAATTAGAAAACTCATTCAGCATCAACATGGTTTGCCTAGACAATGGTCAGCCAAAATTGATGAATCTGAAAGATATTATTGCGGCATTTATTCGTCACCGCCAAGAAGTGGTGACCCGCCGTACCATGTTCGAGTTGCGTAAAGCACGTGAACGTGGGCACATTTTAGAAGGCTTAACCGTCGCGTTGGCCAATATTGATGCCATCATCGAAACCATTAAATCTTCTGCCAACCCAGCCGAAGCGCGTGAGCGTTTACAGCTAGGCGAATGGGCAGCAGGCGGTGTAGTCGCATTATTAGAAAAAGCTGGTTCAGTTTCTGTACGTCCAGACGAAATTGAAGGTGAAGATCCTAATCGCCCATTTGGTTTAGATGGTCAGGTGTATCGTTTATCACCTGCGCAAGTGACCGCAATTTTAGAATTACGTTTGCATCGTTTAACAGGTCTAGAACAAGACAAGTTACATGCGGAATATTCTGAAATTTTGGCACAAATTGCTGAATTAACTGCAATTTTGAATGACTTTAATCTTTTGATGGGCGTGATTCGTGAAGAATTGGCGCAAGTTTTGCAACAATATGGCGATGCACGTCGTACTGAAATTGTAGAATCTCGCATTGATTTCTCGCGTGAAGATTTAATCCCAGAAGAACAAGTGGTACTGACAGTTTCACAAACAGGTTATGCAAAAACTCAGCCATTATCAGATTACGCAGCACAGCGTCGTGGTGGTCGTGGTAAATCTGCAACGTCGATGAAAGAAGACGATTATGTGCAGCATTTAATTGTGACTTCTAACCACGCAACGGTGTTGTGCTTTACCGATGTGGGTAAAGTGTACCGTCTGAAAGTGTTTGAAGTGCCGCAAGCATCGCGTGGTGCTAAAGGTCGTCCAATGGTGAACTTGTTGCCGTTAGATGCCAACGAAACCATCACCGCGATTTTACCTGTCATTGATGCGCCGAAGAAATTTACTGAGCGGTTGGCAGACTTCCGTAGCTATGTGAAAGCCAATGCGGCACATCTACAAACCAACGCAATCATTGCTGCACATTATGCAGAATTAGAAGCTGCCTTTGCTGAATTAGCAGATGGTGATGATTTATCTGATGCATTGCGTGTGCAATTGAAACAATTGGGTGTAGAGCTTTCTGCAACCGATTTAGACGATGAGATCATTGCAGAATTTGCATCACAAGCAGAAGCCTTGCGTAAAAACTTTTATGTCTTTATGGCAACGGCATCAGGTACAGTGAAACGTGTTGAATTGGAACAATTCAGTAACGTACGTTCGAATGGTTTACGTGCCATTGAATTGAATGAAGAAGACACTTTAATTGGTGTTGCAATTACCGATGGCGAACAGCAAATTATGTTGTTCTCCAATGAAGGTAAAGCGATTCGTTTTGCTGAAACCGATGTACGTTCAATGGGTCGTGCGGCCAAAGGCGTACGTGGTATGCGTGTCAGCTTCGGTTCAGCACAAGTTGAAGATGTCGAAGATGTAGAAGTCGATGGC
Source organism: Acinetobacter sp. YH12135 (assembly GCF_013418565.1). Classification (NCBI taxonomy): domain Bacteria; kingdom Pseudomonadati; phylum Pseudomonadota; class Gammaproteobacteria; order Moraxellales; family Moraxellaceae; genus Acinetobacter; species Acinetobacter sp. YH12135. The sequence goes on along the minus strand of NZ_VPBU01000001.1, from coordinate 279,883 downwards.
GATGATGAAGACAGTTCAGATTCAGCACTCATCAGCCGTATCGTATCGCTAGTCGTAGTACCAGAAACAGGCGAAGTTTTGTGTGCTTCGGCGAATGGTTATGGTAAGCGTACACCTGTAGACGACTTCCCAACCAAAAAACGTGGTGGTAAAGGTGTGATTGCCATTAAGACCTCTGAACGTAATGGTGAATTGGTCGGTGCAGTTGCTATTGATGAAAGCAAAGAACTGATGCTGATTTCTGATGGCGGTACATTAGTGCGTACTCGCGCTTCTGAAGTGGCGCAAACAGGTCGTAATGCACAAGGTGTACGTTTAATCCGCTTGGGTGAAAACGAAACACTGGTGGGTGTAGAAGCGATTGAAGCTGTTGAAGAAGACGAGTTTGTTGAAGCGATTGAAGGTGCAGAATCTTTAGTGGCTGAAACGGATGCAGTTGCTGAAACTGAGCAAGTGGAAAAAGACGGTGAAAATTCAGTAGAAGAATAGGTTTTTTACTGATAAAAAGGGCGCTTCGGCGTCCTTTTTTATAAACGTTGACTGCATAAGGGTAAGCGATGAAAACCAAATTAATGTTGTTGGCAGCAGCGGTTGCATTGAGTGGCTGTAATTCAATGGACAATATTCCAGATCCGAGTCCTGAACAGGAAAAGGCGGCACAGCTAGCCTATGAGGATTTGCGTGATGGGAAGTATGACGAGTTTTTGGATCAGTTAGAGCCGCAGTTGCAAACCCAGTTTAAGGACAATGAAAAGCTGATGAAACGCTTTTCACGTTCAATTCCTCAAGGTGAATACAAGTCTAAGACTTTAATGACCAAAGAGATTGAAGAAGCAACCAATCAGCTTGGGCAATATAAGGTCAGCTATGAAATTGCCTATCCGGAAAATCTGGTTCAGTATGATGTTAGTTTTGACAAGCCGAATGGTAGCAACAAGATTCGTAATTTCAATATTCAAGTCTTTGGCGAATCGGGTAAATAAGTGGAATAGGAGCATTGCTATAATGCTCTATCTGCTTTGATGACCAGAAATTAAACGTCGATAAGCCAAAAAAAAGCACAAGCTACCGATCATTCCAAGATAGAGCAATTTAGGCAAGATCAGTGTTGTAGGCACACCCATCTGATTGAGTTGAATAAACATCTGCACAATTTGGGTAGAGGGCAGGATTTCGCCAACGACTTGCATCCAGGTGGGCATGGCAGCATGCGGCCAGGCCGCACCAGATAAAAAGAACAGTGGAATAGAAGTGAATACAATGACATGCCCCGCACGTTCCGGCAGATCCAGAAAACTAGCAAATAAGCAGGTCATGCCAATTATCGTGTAGATAAAAACCGCAACAGCCAGCAGCATCCCGAGCAGGTTGCCACCGCGCGGATAATCAAATAGCCAGAAGCTAAAGCCGAATAAATAGAAACATCCCAGACAACCAATGGTGAAGACCGCTAAACACATCCCAATCAATGCATTTGTGTTTAATTCTATTTTTCTTTCCCGATATACCAAAATCAGCATACTCAAACCCAAAAGAATGGTTTGGTGGATAATTAAAGGTGCAACCGCAGGAAAGACATAGCTGCCATAGCCGGACAGCGGATTAAATAAAGGAATTTGATGCACAGAAAGGGCAGGTGAAAAATCCGAGACCTTGCCAAAGCGTTCAGTATAATCTGCCAAAGTTTGCTCGACTGATGTGGCTAAGCCCAGACCAATTTGTTTGGTTACTAAAAAGTTGGCTGTACTTAAATACAGGCCAATGCCACCTGTTTCACCATGCCTTAAGCTTTGCGATAAATTGTCCGGCAGAAGTAAAATACCATCGGCTTTTTGTGATTCCACCCATTGTTTGGCCTCGGAAAAATTGCCGGTAATCGCCTCAATCTCCACATTGGGGCTTTGTGCCACTTGACCAATAATACGGGTGCTTAAGTTACTTTGTTCTTCATCGACAATAATAATCGGTAAGGCTTCAGCCTGCTGTGCCTGATAAGCGGTTGGATAAAAAAAGCTGTAAAACAAGACGGATAGAATAAGCGTGGTAAAGATCGTGCCGTGACTGACAATATCCTTAAAGCTTTGCAGATAGTAAAACCAGAGGGATTTCATTGGACTGCTCCTTTAACTATTTTTTTAAGAAACAGATAAGCCAGCAGAGCGTAAACTAGGGCATAGATCAGCAGCATGAATCCAGCTTGCAGTGAAATATGCAATGGACTACCAATCACCCATTGTTCAGTTTGTAATTTGGCATAGGGCGTAAACGGAATAATATTGGACCAGAACTGGGTGAATAGGGGCGCATTATTTAAAGGTAAAGTCACACCGGCAAAACTTAAAGATGAACCACCATAGACCGCAATGATGCCAAAAGATTTACTTAAATCTTTGGTTGCCAGAACCACTGCACTGCTTAAAAATGCATAAGCGCTATATAGCAGAAATTGTGCCGATAGAATCAGAGCGAGCGAGCCAGCAACAAACCAGCCGCGAATTTCAATCAGCCAGAACATCCAGATCCAGGTCCATAGACTAAAAATAGCCACATAGATCAGGTTCTTAGACAGCAATGCCATCCAGATGGATGAGTTGCTAATCCAGCTTGTTAAGGTCTGCCGCTTCAGTTCCTGACCGACGGAAAATGCCACACAACAACACAGCAGTAAATGCAGAATTGCCGGAATGACATAGGGTTCCAGATAGAATTCATAATTCAGCTGCGGATTATACAGCGGAGATATTTTAATATGCGGTGACGGTGCTTCGAGAGAGGGGAGTCGGTTGCCCAGATATTGCTGTCCGCTAAATTCAGCGAGTGCTTGTAGGGTACTGACCAGCATGGCCGAGGAAATGGTATTTCCAATACTGAAATAACTCTGGTTAAAAGCAATACTGATGTCAGCATCCTGGGCACGAACCAGACGTTGCTCGGCACCGCTTGGAATATGGATATAACCCCAAATTTTATTTTGATTTAACAGGCGCTCAATTTCAGCTGTTTGTTCCGACACCGTAGCAATTTTAAGAGTATGATTCAGCGCCACATGTTGATAAATGCTTTGACTCAGCGCACTCTGGTCTTGATCAATAATCGCAATCGGTAAATGATCCGATTTCCCTTGAGCAAACATGCTGCTGAATAAAATAATCACCAGTGCAGGTGCCAGCGTGACCAGACACAGATCCCATTTTTCGCTGAGCAGATAGCGCAGTTCGCGCCATATACCCGTCCACATTATCGGGTCTCTTTCAGTTTAAATAACACGCTCATCCCGACTTTCAGTTCAGAAATCGCTGGTGTGGGTACAAGATGCAGCTTAAAACTGCGCACATCATAACCGCCGGTTTGACGTGTGGTCTTAATGGTGGCAAATTCACCTTCAGCACTGATCTGTCTAATTTGAAAAGTGGCGGTTTTATCTAGGGCGGGAATATAACCTTCAATACTGCTCATTTTCTGAAATGGGGCATATTGGTCTTCACGAATATTCAGGCTCACCCACATTTGATCTTCAATCAGGCTGACCACAGGGACTGCGGTGGCTACCAGCTCCGAGACTTTGCCATAGGTTTTAGACACCGTTCCGTTTACAGGTGCTACTAATTGGGTTTCTGCTTCTAAAGCATTGGCTTCATCCAGCGCAGCCTGGGCAATATCTACTTGTGCATCGGCAGAACTCTTTTGCTGCGAGGTGCTGCCACGTTTGGCACGTGCGTATTGCTGATACGCTGCTTCTGTCATTTGCGCCGCTGATTGACTGGCTGCATACAATTCATCACGGCGCTGGCGTGAAATCACACCTTCCTTCAATAAATTTGCACCACGCTCATAAGAAACTTTGGCTAAATTTTGCTGTGCTTTCAGCGATTGCCAGTTGGCATACAGACTGGCGATATTTTCTTCCTGCGAGCCACGTTCAGCAGTCGATTGTAAGGCCAGCGCAGATTGTAAAGCCGCTGCGGCTTGCTGTTTTTTGGCCTGAATTTCCGGGCTGTTTAAGCGCACCAGTACATCGCCTTTTTTGACTCGCTGACCTTCTTCTACATAGATTTCTTCAATACGGCTTGGCACTTTGGTCGCCACCTGAACTGTTTCAGCTTCTACACGACCCTGCAATTCAAGCGGAGCCGGTTGGTAGCTTTTCCACAATCCAAAAGCGATGACTGCCAGCAGAGCTGGAATCAGGGCGAGCAATAAATATTTTTTCTTTTTAGCGATTTCAGGAGCTTGTTGTTGCTCGGTCGAAGTCGTCGCGTTGTTTTCTATTTCAGTTTTTGTTTCTACCTGTTGCGCAGGCGATTTTTCTGTATCGCTGGATGAAGCCACTTCATTCACAGGATCATTGGGTTTTTGATCTTCGTTCATGTTCGGCTCCATTAGCGAATATAGTGGGTGTTGGCATGTTGAATGTAGGTTGGAAATTCTGCAATCGAGCCATGGCTTTGTAATAGTGTGGCCAGTGACATCACATATTTGTAAGCATTCAAGGCAGTTTCAGCTCGTAGTCCGCTCAGCATATTTTGTGCATCGATGACCTGTGTGGCGGTGCCCGTATCTTCTTTAAAAGACAATTCTTGGATGCGTAAATTTTCCTGTGCGGCTTTCAAGTTTTGTGCCAGAAGTACATCACTTTGCTGTGCACTAAGTGCTTCGCTATAAGATTTATAAATCAGATTTTCAATTTCCTGCTGGGTGCGTGCAGTAAGCAGTTCTGTTGCAGAGCGTTTGAGTTCGGCAGCCTGAATATTCTTGTTTTTATCGATCCCGGAAAACAGGTTATAGCGTGCGGCAACCCCGACAATCCAGTTTTCATTTTGATCCAGACTATATTCGCCAAAAGCAAATACATTTGGTTTTTTCGCTGCTTGCTGGGCTTTCACATTGGCTTGGGCCAATTGGGTATCCAGCTGCATTTTTTGAATCAGCGCAGAGTTCTGACTAAAAGTTTTTAGCAGATGATTTAAGGCCTGTGGCTCGGTTTTATTGACAAATAAAGGCGTCGAAAGCTCAGTGATGCTACTTTCCTGAAGCAGATTATTCAGCTGGAACAGCGCAGCATTCAAATTGGCCTGCGTATTTTGCTGGCTGCGCTCGGCATTATTACGTGCCACTTCAAATTGCATACGCTGGCCTTTACTGATAAAACCTTGCTGTTCCATTTTTAAGGCATTGCGATAATGCTGCTGCATGGCATTCAGATTAAACAGCGCAGCTGCATGCAATTGCTTTTGGAGCTGCACATTAAAATAACTTTGAATCAGTTCAAAACGCTGCGTATCTTGCTGCTGTTTGTTGCTGAGCTGACTACGACCGACCTGAATATTGGCAATTTCTTTGGTACTACGGGTGAGGCCTCCAGTATATATTGGCATAATCACGGAAACAGTGGGGCGAATCACCTGATCTTCAAGGATGACATTAGACGTATCCGGAATCAGACCAACTCCGCTATGAATAGTATTGTTAAGTCCATCACGCAGTGGATCGGTAATACCTGCAGGTAGATCCACGCCATTACTGGCCTCCCACTCATTAAGCCGGCCATTCACGCCTTGAGAGAGTGAATTCTCCAGATTATTTTTAAATTGCTTTAATGGAATATCGACTTCACTGTGAAAGGCATAGGCACGAACATTCAGGTCGACACGTGGCAGACCTACGCCTTTTACTGCTTCAGCTTCAAGTTTTGAAGCCTGTTCCAGACTTTGATAGGCTTGGCTGCTATAAGAATTTTGCAACAACTGACGTTCAGCATCCTGAAAGCTGATGCTCTGTGCATGAGCAAAGCTGCCATACATCATAGATGCAAGCAGATTTAAACCCCAGACAAGCTGTCTTTTATTTTTCTTTAAGTTCATAAAGTCGCTAAACTGATATAAAGCCGGTAATGTTATCCCGCTAGTATAAATCAAAGGTTCGCAGATAGAACTAGTGTAAAGTTATAGTATTGTTTCTTGTACATTTGTCTATAAAAAGCACGCTTATGCGTCCTCTAATCTTCTTTTTTTACCTTTTCTTTTTAAATAGCGTTTTTTAGCTACTTTTTCTCTATATTCTTTTAAAAGTCTTGGATTTTTTGCGATTAATTCATCCATATTGCTTTTTCCCCCCTCGAAATTCAGGATGTTGCTCTCGCATTTTTTTACATTCACTCTTTTCTCGACAGATTTTAAAGAATAAATAAAGCTTGCTGAAGCATCTCTACGTAAAACTTCTTCTTTAAATAAAGGGGTGGCAATAGATCTCTTGCGAAAGTTAATTTAAGAGCATCCAATTCACCATTCCAGCAATTAAATTCATTCTTAGACCAAATCGTTTCCGTCTATTTCTATGGCGTTCTGTTAATATCCGAAAATGTTTAAGTTTGCCGTTGATATGTTCAATTGTGATCCTACGCCGACTGATTTCTTGGTTGATCTGTTTTGCTATTTGGGGTAATGATAAATTGTTAGGTTTCTTGATTGGAATGAGTAACTTACTCTTAATCTGATGAAATCCTTTATAGGCTAAATCTGCTATGATATAAGGATAAATAATCATCTCCTTCAAATGCTTACGCGCAATGTTCAGATCGTGTTTTCTGCCATCTTCAATCTGTATACTTACAATTTGCTTTAATTGGGGGTTAAAAATGACCTGTGTTTTTAGCGTATGTTTCTTCTTTTTACCACTATAGAATTTTCTTTGTTTTTTTGGGACGCTCAATCTGTGACTCAGTAACATCAACGATTACATAATCCCCCTCATTAAACTTTTGATTCCTTTTCGGCAATGCGAAAATCCGTGATTGAATCAGAGCATTTTCAACTTTCTGAATCGTACGATTCACATTACTTTCAGCTAGGTTATAGTCGGCGGATAACTCAATTTGAGTTCTATAACAGCGTAAGTAATTTAAAGTTAACAACAATTGATCCTCTAAACACAACGAATGAGGTCTTCCAGATTTTTTCTTGGCAAGTTCAGCATGTTGTAACACTGATACCATTTTTAAGAATAATGGACGAGGAACTCCAACAAGTCGTTTAAATTCTTCATCATTAAATCTTGTTAAATTTTCATATTTCATGAGATGAGTATAAACAATTTTTTACTTTCGCAAGAGGTCTAATATTAGTGAAAAAATAATTAGTTTTATAGCTAATCATAGATTCCAAGATATTTTGAGGTAACAAAATTACAGGTCCAACAACTTTATTAGGCCCCCAAGGAGCGTGAGGAAGTGAAAATTTTGATTTTTTCCATTCGTTATCGATTGCACAAAAGAAATGAATAGCCTCTTTTGTTTCAGTCGTTTCTATACCTAATTTTTCACATTGTTCTAATGTATATTCTGCAAAATGTTTAAAGCAAATATTAGGGTTTGTTGACAATTCGTCTATGTTTGCGGCATGAGAGATATATCTCGCAAGGTTTTTTAGCTGCTATAAGGCATGGGACAGGAAATTTAGTCATTTTAAATGACTGGCACATAACGCAATAGCAGCAAAAAATATGCTCGCCCTGAAAGGCTGTGGCTAAAACTTTCTCAGATTGTGTTATGAAACTTAGCAATAATCTCGCTATTCCTTGCGTTTCATGCCTGATCTGCTCAGTTTTAGCCTACAGCGCAAGCCATTTATGAAATGTCAACAGACCCTAGTCGTTATATCTGAAATAGTGTCCGGACCTATACCATCTGCAACTAATATTAATTCTTCAAGATCTTCTAATAAGCCTGTCTGAGCTGCCTGAGAAGACTTTAAGCATGTGAGTATATATTCAACTTTAATATCGTGTGATCCTTTGCCATTTACTCCTTCTTTAGTTGCACCAATGCCAGTATATTTGGGCTCAGGAAAATGGGAGCATAATTTTCTTGCTTTAATTTCATCTTTTTCTTTAAGAGCTTCCATTAAACATTTCATAAAATTTTGCTGAGTAGTCAGAGCAGACTTGGAATGTATGTTCTCACAACGAGTTAAATAATAACTATCAATGTATAAGCGAGTATCTGTTTCCAGATTAGGGTCAAAGAAGTCAACTTCAAGTAAATTTTTATCTACCTTAAAGTGATTGAGGAATGTTGTCATTGTTTATTTCTTCTTTAATATTTATTTAAAATATCATTTAATTAGGAGTAGTGGGTGGTTTTTTTGATCAATTTGCGACAGATATTGTCGCACACATTTCAACCTCTTTTTTTGATTTAGTAAATTTATCCCTCGAATCTACATTGATTTTTTGACTCTATCTTGGCTCATAGATTGAAATAATTTTGTGCAAGACCCTGCCAGATATGGTTAAATGCCATCATTTTATTGTGTTTCACTCTGAAAGGAAAAATCATGCGCGCGTACAACTTCTGTGCTGGTCCTGCAGCATTACCGACTGCCGTACTTGAAAAAGCTCAAGCTGAAATGCTTGACTGGCATGGCAAAGGTCTTTCGATCATGGAAATGAGCCACCGTAGTGCCGACTATGTTGCCATGGCTGAAAAAGCGGAAGCAGACCTGCGCAAACTCATGAATATTCCTGAGAACTACAAAGTATTGTTCTTGCAGGGTGGTGCATCGCTACAATTCTCTGCGATTCCATTGAATTTGTTGGGTAAAAACAACAAGGCAGATTATATCCACACGGGTATTTGGTCTGAAAAAGCCTTAAAAGAAGCGCAGCGCTATGGCGATATTCATGTCGTTGAAGCGGGTATTCAGATTGAAGGTAAGCATGCCATTAGCGAACAAAGCCAATGGAACTTATCTGCCGATGCTGCCTATGTGCATTATGCAGATAACGAAACAATTGGTGGTTTGCAGTTTGCCAATATTCCAGAAACAGACAAACCGTTGGTATGTGATTTCTCATCAAGCATTTTATCTGCACCTTTAGATGTATCTAAATTTGGTCTGATTTATGCAGGTGCGCAAAAAAATATTGGCCCAGCAGGCTTAACCATTGTGATTGTACGTGAAGATTTGCTTGATCAAGCCAAGCCTGAAATTCCAAGCATTTTGAAATATTCAGCACAGGCAAAAAATGATTCCATGGTGAATACACCTGCAACTTATGCATGGTATTTGTCTGGTTTAGTGTTTGAGTGGTTATTGCAAAACGGTGGTGTAGATGCGATTCATCAAGCTAACCTAGAAAAAGCGAAATTATTATACGGTTATATCGATTCAAGCGATTTCTACGCGAATCCAATTTATAGCGCAAACCGTTCAATTATGAACGTTCCGTTTACTTTGGCTGATGCCGCACTGGAAAAACAATTCTTGCAAGAAGCTGAAGAAAACCGTTTGTTGAACTTGGCAGGTCACCGTTCTGTAGGTGGTATGCGCGCAAGTATTTATAATGCAGTGCCATTAGATGGCGTACAAGCTTTGGTTAACTTTATGGATGACTTTGCAAAACGTCACGGTTAATTGATAGTAGTAAAAAGCAAAAACCCAGCTGAATTAGCTGGGTTTTTTTATAGAAATAGGTGAAAAGTCATAGAGGCTTGTTGATGAGTGAAACTCAGAACACAAAATAGTGTAAGCCGTAGGCGGAGAGCAGCATGCCTAATGCAAAAAATAGGCAAGACATTGGGTCGAGCTGATAGCGTTGCTCAAGTTGATGTTCTACATGCTGTAAGTTTTCTTCTTGCACGATTTTCATAGATATTATTTTCCGATGATCTATTTATCGTTAAATATTTAAATACGGCTATATTTTTAGCATAAAAAATTGATTAAATAAAGTACTAATTTTATTTTAAATATAATATCTGCCAATAATGAATTAATTCTGTGTTGATTTTTAAAATCCGCACCACTCAAGGCTTTCAGATTATCTACGGTGCTTGGTGCAGATGTTTGGGTTTTAAAATAACTTATCCACATATTCGATTTAAAATATGGTTGATTTTGAATTTATAATAAATTTAAAGCTGTGGATAACTGCATTTTTTTGAATTTAAAATGCTTAAATAAGCATCAATATATTCATACTATCAATAGCACGCTTTTAACAATCAAAAATTGATTATAAGCCATCAGTGAAATAAGTATTGAAAGTTCCTTCTCCCTGAGGAGAAGGCGAGGATGGGGGGATGATGAATATGAATTTATTATTTAGACAGCTACTTTGAGGTTTATTTTTAATAAACTACTGTTTTATATTGTGAATATTGGCTTGAATCCAAATATTGCCACGAATGTATTGTCCAATTTCAAAGTTTTGGTGCGCAGGATTTTTAGTTGCAAGACGAATTAAAATCGCAGGCTGATTTTCATCATGAATTAGAGTGACATCATAAACAGTATAGGCTTGATTCATGAATTCAAAACTGGTTTTACCAACAACATTGCCCTGAAACCAAGCTTCATCTTCCTGACCGATATTTTCGCCATATAAATATGCGACCATTTTAGAAAAATCCACCGTTACAGGTGCTTTGTCATCTTCGGACTTAGGTTGCCATGCGTCAATTTGTTCTTGCAGATTGGCAGGTGCAACACCATCATTGGCTGCTAAAATATCATTCAGCGCACGATGGTGTTTAATTGACGCAGGATCATCGACCACCAATTGTTCGCCTTCAGCAACAGCTTCAAGTTCATACGCCCATGCGTTTAAATGCACCCAGTAGGTTTGATCTTTTTGGTATTGTTGATGGTTGACGCTGTATAAACTGTCAAAAGCATAGACAATACTGTTGTTGCCTAAATTGAGTCGAAGCACCGCTTGAGTGTTAGATTTGCAGCTAATGATGCGTTCAATTTTAGCTTCAACTTTGTAAGGACTTTCAAAGCAAGGGAAAGCCGTTTTTACAGCTTGTGGTTTGTTATTTTCAACCGCAATCACTTGTGTCAATTGAATTGCCTCTTTGCTTGGGCCTTGAATCAGCCATGTGCTTTGATCCATTTCTGCTTCTTGGCGGCATAAACCCATTGGCATAATTGGTGCATCTAGAGCCAGTCCTAACCATTTTGGAACTTCGGTGCAGGGTTCATCCGTGAGTAAATTCCAATGTTCAACATGGCTGCCGAAGTTCTGATCTTCAATGCGGATGATTTCTGGTCTATTTTGATTGTTCATAAGCACTTTGAGATGTTGGGTTCTTTTCTTTACTCTTAGATCGAGGGTTATTTCGATTTTTCAAGTCTTTGGCTGAAATTTCATGTAATGCCACTGCATTTGTACAGATTGTGGACAGCGATGCAGCAGAAACAAAATCACATCCATCTACACTTTAGCATGCAATTCTGAGCATTTTAAACATACTGCAATGTAATGAGTTTGATACACTAGTCGCATATTATTATCAGGGTTGCACAGTGCTGCCATTTAAACTTTGGGTTGATGCAGATGCATTACCTAAAATTCTAAGAGAAGTCATTTTACGTGCTTCAGATCGTTACCAACTTGAAGTCACTTTTGTTGCCAATCAATCGGTCGGGATTACGCCTTCGGTACGGATTAACTCTATTCAAGTGATGCATGGTGCCGATGCCGCCGATCAGGAAATTGTAGATCGCATGAAGGAACACGACATTGTGATCACGCAGGATATTCCACTAGCGGCACAAGTGATTGAAAAGGGCGGAATAGCGATTCATCCACGTGGTGAAATTTATACTGTTGCCAATGTGAAAGCGCGTCTGCATTTGCGTGATTTTATGGATACTTTGCGTGGTGCAGGCGTACAAACAGGTGGGCCAGCACCTATTTCAGAACGTGATAAACGTGAGTTTTCAAGTAGTCTAGATCAAACCATCCAAAAGCAAAAACGTAAAACTGCTTAATACGAGTCACGCATGCCTTCTAAAACCAATATTATGATGACCTATGCCTTATTGGTTTTCATTTGGGCAACAACGCCTTTGGCAATTGTCTGGAGTGTGTCAGATTTACACATGCTTTGGGCTTTGGTGCTACGTTTTTTCATTGCTTTGCCCTTAGCTATTATTTTATTGCTGCTGTTAAAAGTGAAATTTCCACATCATCTACAAGCGTGGCATAGTTATTTGGCAGGTTCGTTTAGTCTGATCGGTTCACAAATTTTCACCTACATTGCCACTGCTTATTTAAGCTCAGGCATTATCGCCCTGATGTTTGGTCTGACCCCCATCATAGCAGGTTTGATTGGTCGTTTTGTGTTTCAGTTGCATTTGGCACGTATTCAATGGATCGGAATGACAGTGTCCATTTTAGGGCTTGGCATCATCTGCTTTGGCGGCGAAACACAGCATGTGCATCCTCTGGGTATTGTTTTAATGCTGTTTAGTGTATTGACCTACACCATGTCTATTTTCTGGGTGAAAAAAGTTAATGCGCAAGTTGAACCTGTAGCACAGGCAACTGGCTCGATTTTGGTATCAACCATTGCGGCTTTATGTATTGTGCCGTTTATTTGGCAATATGTACCGACTAGTTTGCCGAGTCTTAAATCTATCGCAGCTTTACTTTATACCGTGATCATGGCTTCTTTGATTGCAATGTTCTGTTATTTTAAATTGGTGCAGAATATTCAGGCGACCACCTTATCTTTAACCACCGTCATGACGCCAATGATTGCTTTGTTGATTGGTGCTTTACTCAATCAAGAAGCTTTATCGGTCATGGTATTTGTGGGCGCTTTGGTTTTATTGTCAGGCTTAGTGCTGTATTTTTATCGTGATCTTAAAGCAAGTCGGGCATTGGCTCAGAAAATCAAAACACCATCCTAACGATATGCAAAGATGGCGTTATCCACGTGATTTTATATACGCGAACATGCAGAAATGATTTATTTTATTTCTTAGATTATGCTTGTTTTAAAGCAACGGCTTCTGCAAGTTTGACGCGATCTTGAGGGTGTAGAGTAATAAAATACGCCCCAGTACGATATTGTCCATTTTCTTCTTCACGGCTGTAAACCACTTGCGCGGTTGCGGCTATATGGAAAAAGTTTTCAGGATGGCTGAGCGTGACATGAATATAACTGCCCGTGTTTAATTCACGTTCACTATAAAAACTGAAACCACTTTCTGAAAAATTGACCTGTTCAGGGATAGGTAACATGCTTTGTACAATTGCATCGTATAAAGACCCTGTAATAAGGTTTAATTTTTGGTTGAATAAGGATAAGATTCGAGCAATTTGTTGATCTTTTTCAGTTAATTGTTCTAATTCGTAGTTTAATGCATGATCAAATTGATCTAATTCTGCGAGTAGTAGAAAATAACGCGGTAAAACAAAATTAGCATCGTAAGGGTCGTTCAGCGCAACATCGTCAGAAATGATCTGGTAATTGATTCTCAGGGCAGCATCAATTCGTGACATGACACGACGTTCAGACGCGACGCTTTGATGCTGTAAATTTTCCATAATGTATTACCTCGGACTTGATGGTATGTTTAAACCAATCTCGCTATATATAGGGTTGAGATATACGCGCGCTCGGCGCAGTAACCACTTTATTTCTTTTATTGCCTTAGTTTCGATGATCGGTCTAACTTTGGGTGTTGCCGTCCTCATTACCGTACTTTCGGTGATGAATGGTTTTGATCGTGAATTAAAAAATCGTGTCTTGGGCATGATACCTCAAGCCACTGTTTCATCAACACAAATTTTAACAAATTGGCCAGAACTTGCAACGAAAGTTGAGCAACATAAGCATGTTGTTGGTGCTGCACCATTCACGCAATTGCAAGGCATGTTGACCGCACAAGGGCAAGTGTCGGGCATTATGGTCACGGGAATTGAACCCGAATACGAAAAGAAAGTATCCATCATTCAAAACCACATGGTTGCAGGCAGTATCGACAATCTGCAAAAGGGTGAGTTCGGTATTGTTTTGGGCAAACAAATGACCGATGCCTTGGGTTTGGGTTTAAACGACAGCATCACCTTGGTTTTACCTGAAGCAACGCCATCCCCTGCAGGGGTTGTACCGCGTTTTAAACGCTTCAAAGTGGTTGGTATTTTTAGTATTGGTGCAGAAGTCGATTCGATGATGGGATATATCGCCCTGAATGATGCTTCGACTTTGCTGCGTTTACCCGATGGTGCGCAAGGTGTACGCTTAAAACTGGATGATATTTTTGCTGCACCACAAGTATCTCGAGATATTGTGCAAGAGCTACCTGCCAACTTTTACGCTTCGGACTGGACTTATACTCACGGTAACTTGTTTAGCGCCATTCAAATGGAAAAGGCGATGGTGAGCCTATTGTTATTCCTAATTGTTTTGGTGGCTGCATTTAATATCGTGTCGTCTTTGGTGATGGTCGTGACCGATAAAAAATCGGATATTGCGATTTTAAGAACTTTGGGTGCATCACCAAGCACGATTACCAAAATTTTTATGGTGCAAGGTACGGTCATTGGGGTTATTGGCACGGTTTCAGGTGCAATCTTGGGGATTATTTTCGCGTCCAGTATCAGTGGCTTTATTGCATGGTTGAATAATGTATTAGGGCTAAACTTATTTGATGCCTACTTTATCAACTACTTACCTTCATATTTAAGATGGCAAGATGTGGTGGTGATTGTGAGCTTGTCATTAATTTTAAGTTTCTTGGCGACGATTTACCCTGCATTACGTGCCGCGAAAATTCAACCAGCAGAGGCATTGCGTTATGAGTAAGATTGTTCTGGAAGCCAAGCAAGTTTCTAAACACTTTACCGATGGCAAAACCACTGTTGAAGTGATTCGTGGTCTAGATTTACAAGTTCAGCAAGGGCAGTTTGTGTCGATTGTCGGAGCGAGTGGTTCGGGTAAAAGTACCTTATTGCATGTGTTGGGTGGTTTAGACCGACCAAGTACAGGCGAAGTATTTTTAAATGGTCAGCGTTTTGACAATTTAGGCGAAGCTGAGCGCGGCTATTTGCGTAATCGATACCTCGGTTTTGTTTATCAATTTCATCACTTGCTGCCTGAGTTTAGTGCGCTTGAAAATGTGGCAATGCCGTTAATGTTACGTGCAGGCACAAATTACAAAGAGGTGAAGGCACAGGCAGAGTATCTGCTTGAGCGAGTCGGTTTATCGCATCGTTTAACCCACAAACCGGGTGAGCTTTCTGGAGGGGAGCGTCAGCGTGTTGCGTTGGCACGTGCATTAGTAACAAAACCCGCACTCATGCTTGCCGATGAACCCACTGGAAATTTAGACCGCAAAACTGCAGTTAAAATTTTTGAATTGCTGCGTGAATTACGCAGAGAGTTTAATATGGCGATGTTGATTGTGACTCATGATGAAGAGTTGGCAAAATCTGCCGATACCATTTTGCACATGCAAGATGGTGTTTGGGTAGATGCTTAAGGGGCATAGTTCGTAAAGCCACTCAAAAGCGATTGTGTTTAAAACAGTAATTGCTGGAATAAGATTGTTTTGTTGAAGCCCACTTCGGTGGGCTTTATGATGCATGCCAATAAAAATAATAAGTTTAATATTCATGCTGCAATTGATTGGTCTGGCTTGGGTGATTGGGATCGCCTGTGTCGGAATACGTTCTTCTTCTTTTCCAATACATTCATTGACTTCCATGCCTAGTGCAATGGTTTTACTGATTTTATGCAGTATCGTTGTGCAATACTTGTTGCAAGCTCGCTTATCTTCAATCTATTGGAAATGTTTGAATGTAGGAGTGGCAGGTGTTTTGAGTCTTGTTTTCGGTTTGATCTATGCGGATACGCAGATGCAGCAGCGTTTGCAATGGCGTGAACTACAACCTGAATTTGCTGAAGTCGTGGTTTATGTCAGACAGTTAAATCAGCTAAATGACAACAGCATTTCACAAAGGGTTGAGGTGTTAAACCGACATCCTCAAACAGTGACATGGTTAGCAACTTTAGCACAAACTCAGGTAGATCAAGAGCAAAATTTAGAACTTGGACACTATTACAAATTAAGTGGAAAAATTCGCCCTGCGCATAGTTATGCCACAGCAGGTGCATTTGATGTAGAGCGGTGGTATTTACAGCAAAATATTATGAGTGGTTTTCGGGTTGAGCAGATTCAGCCTATCTCGGCTGAACAAATTTATGCCATGGGGTTTACACAACATTGGCGTGCCCAACAGACGCTATGGGCAAAATTTCGATTATGGATTGAACAGCAGCGTTATCAAATTCGACTGTTTATTCAGCAGCAACCTTTGCATCATCAAGGTTTAATTCTTGCATTACTCACAGGAGATAAAAGCCTATTAGATGCAGAAACTGAAGCACAGTTTCAGCGTTTTGGAATTAGCCACTTATTGGCTATTTCAGGGCCACATGTGCTGATTTTTGCAGGCATGCTATGTTGGGCATTACGTCAGCTGATTAGGTATTACCGTCCGCATTGGTATTTGTGGATGCCTAAACAATACTTGCTCATGTTGCCATTTTTAAGTTGTGTATTGCTGTACACCGCCTTTGTCGGTTTTGAAATTCCTGCATTAAGAACCTTGCTGATGTGCAGTCTAGTGACAGTAATGTTAGTGCTGAAGCAGAAGCTTCAAGGCTTTGCCTTGCTGATTTATAGTGCTGCCTTATTATTATGGTTTGATCCTTTAAGTGTACTGTCTGCTGCTTTTTGGCTGTCTTACGGGGCCTGTTTTATTCTACTGCGTATTTATCAGAGCTTGAGTGCGCAACCACGTATAGAGCTGAATCGTTGGCAGCAACTGAAACATGCCAGCAAAATTCTAATCGAGTCGCAATGGAAAATTTTTATTGCCTTATTTCCTTTGGTGATTGTGTTTTTTAAACAAGTGGCGTGGATTGCACCGCTTATTAATATCATCGCAATTCCATTGATTGGTATGCTGATCGTGCCTTTAGATGTTTTGGCAGGAATTTGCTTTTTTATTTTTGAACCCTTGGCGTCAATACTGTTTCAATTGAATGATCTAGCTATGGCTTTGTTGCGCTTGATTTTTCGGGGGATGGAAACCGTTTTTGTACCACGGTTACATACTTTGTCGATGTCTGCAGCGGTGTATGTCTGTCTATGTTTAGGCTTATTTCTGCTATTTTTACCACAATCGGTATTGCCTAAAACTTGGGCAATCTTATGTTTTGTTCCACTGATTATAGTCGATAGCCAACGACAACCATTTGAATTAACAGTACTCGATGTGGGGCAGGGACAAGCTTTATTTTTACGTTCAGGTCATTACAACATGATGATTGATGTGGGCGGTTCTTATGATGAAAGTAAGTTTAGTATTGGACAGCAAATTTTACGTCCATTTTTAGCGGTGCATGGTATTAAACAACTGGACTTGGTGGTTTTAAGTCATTTAGACCAAGACCATAGTGGTGCATTTCCTCATTTGCAAAATGAAGTCAATATTCAGCATGTCTTTGCCAATCAGACCGTAGATATGGCAGTAAATAGCAAGTTTAATTTGTGTCAGCAAGGGCAACAGTGGTCTTTACCACATCAGGTACAGATACAAGTTTTATCTCCTAAACCGAGTCAATTACCCTATGCCGCACAGCAACAAAATGAGTTGTCATGTGTGTTGTATATTTCAGTGCCATCCGCACAGCCATATCAGCATTTTTTAGTGATGGGCGATGCAGGTTGGGCAACTGAATATCAATTGTTGCAGGAATATCCTGATTTAAAAGTAGATGTGTTAATTTTGGGTCATCATGGGAGTAAGCACAGTTCTGCCTATGATTTTTTAGCACATTTTAAACCCAAATTGGCCGTGGCATCTGCAGGTTTTGATAATCGTTATGGACATCCTAGTTCTTTAGTTCAGCAACGCTTAGCTGCGCTCAATATTCCGTTCATGAACACCATACAACAGGGCAGCGTACGTTTTTCTGTAGATGCACAACAGCGTATGCTTATACAGCCGTATCGGCAGCAGAAATTGTGGTTGCAGCGTTAGTTTGGTTCTGTGTCTGGGCACGTACAGCCTGCACATCTGCCAAGGCTTC
Source organism: Acinetobacter sp. YH12135 (assembly GCF_013418565.1). NCBI lineage: Bacteria > Pseudomonadati > Pseudomonadota > Gammaproteobacteria > Moraxellales > Moraxellaceae > Acinetobacter > Acinetobacter sp. YH12135. The sequence goes on along the minus strand of NZ_VPBU01000001.1, from coordinate 261,990 downwards.
TTGCACAGGTTTATGATAGACCCCGCGTAAATCTGGATGGGCTTTATAGCGTTTATAACTCCAGTGATAATGTGTAGGATAACGACGGATCAAATCTTCAATTGCACGGTGAATAATAGCTGTCCCTGCATTGGCATCACACTGATAAATGTGCTCATCTATCGCTTCGATATACATATCAAAGCCTTGATCTGCATTTCTTAACGCATATAAGAACAAAGCTTTTGCTTTAGTTTTCTGAATCAATTTGGCGCTTAAATTACTCGATTCCAACGGAATACCAAAAAAAGGAATCATCTCACCACCTATATTTGGGGTATGGTCTGGCAAAATGACAGTGGTTCCGCCTTGTTTGAGTGCTTTAAAAATTTGACGTACCCCAGATTCATCTGTTGGGACTAAATGTGCCTGTTCACGGCTACGTGCTTGGCGCACAAAATCATCTGCCGCAGGGTTTTTGACAGGTTTATACATGATGGTCATTTGCGTATATTGAGCGATCCACGCATTCATAATTTCCCAAGTGCCAAAATGCGGCACAATTAAGACCAAACCCTTTTGTGCAGCCAGTGCATCTTGTAATAGTTCTAAACCATGTACCTGATGGATTCTTTGAATATTTTTTTGATTGCTTGATCCCCAAATATGAAAAAACTCAAAATAAGAGGTCAGTTCGTTACGAATTGCTTGCTGGGTAATCTGTTCGCGTTGTTGTGAGTTCAGCTCAGGAAGCGCAATTTGTAGATTGAGTTGAATGGTTTGAGAGGTTTTACTCAAACGCAGTGTATTGACCAAAAAAGCCAAAGATTTTGCAAAAAAACGCGCAACTGTTAAAGGTTGTCGACTGACAAAATCAAGCAGGCGCGATAAAGCCGTTGTCGGTGCAGGTTCGGTCATAACGACAGCATCAATTGATAGAAAGGATAAAGATGTAAAATATTATAGGAGAAAATACAGGCTTTAGACAGTTTTTGCCAATTCCGTGTATATAATGGAGCAAATTTACTATTTTTTGGATTGTTTCATGTCCGATTGGCCACCAAAACCACAAAATGAATCACAACAAATATCTCCACAAGCACAGCAGCCCACAGGCAATGAGTGGAAACTATTAGAAAAAGCTGTTTTAGCTTCAGTTGAAGAACAACGTCGTGCACGTCGTTGGGGGATTTTCTTTAAGTTTTTAACTTTTGCTTATATATTTTTACTGTTGGTGATAATGGGCAAAGGGTGCAGTACCACGACCACGAATCCATCGGCAGCGAGTCCACATATCGCGGTGGTGGATATTGTTGGCACAATTGCATCTGATAAGCAAAGTGTGAACAGCAATGACACCATCAAGTCACTGAAAAAAGCCTATGAAAACAGCAACAGTCAGGCGGTGGTGCTAAATATTAATTCTCCGGGTGGTTCACCTGTGCAGTCAGATGAAATCTGGCAAGAAATTCAATATCTGAAAAAACAGCATCAAGGGAAAAAACTCTATGCCGTGATTGGCGATACTGGCGCTTCAGGTGCGTATTACATTGCTTCCGCTGCAGATGAAATTATTGTCAATCCATCAAGTTTGGTGGGTTCAATTGGCGTGATTATGCCAAATTATGGGCTGAGCGGTTTAATGCAGAAGATGGGTGTGGAAGATCGTACTATGACCTCAGGTGAAAATAAAGCCTTATTGTCGATGACACAACCTGTTGATCCTGAACAGAAAAAACATGTGCAAGCCGTATTAGATAATGTGCATGGCCACTTTATTCAAGCAGTGAAAGATGGACGCGGCGCGAAACTGAAATCACAAGATCCTGCGATTTTCTCAGGTCTGTTCTGGACAGGTGAGCAAGCCGTGACTTTAGGCATTGCCGATAAGATTGGCAGTTTAAATAGCCTGAAGCGTGATTTAAACCTAGATAAAACAGTGAACTATACCATTGAACACAGTCCTTTAGACTCTGTGTTGGGTCGTATGGGTGCAGCAGTGGGAGAGGGCTTTGCCACTTCTTTATCTCAACATATTCAGACTGAGCAAAACGTGAAATTACAATGAAACCACTGATTCATTTTGCGCATGCCAATGGCGTGCCATCGAAGGTTTATCAAAAACTGTTTGATTTACTTAAAGATGATTACGATGTGATTTACGTCCCTTTGTTGGGGCCAGATAAGCGTTATCCGATTGATAATCATTGGCAAAGCTTAACCCAACAAGTGATTGACAGTGTTGTGCGTCAAGCTCAGGGACGTAAAGTGATTGCGTTGGGGCATTCTTTAGGTGCAGTGTTGTCGTTTCAAGCCTCTTTACAACGCCCTGAATTATTTGAACAAGTGATCATGCTTGATCCACCTTTAATTATGGGTAAAGCATCGGTGTTTTTACATTTTGCCAAAATGTTTAAGCTTAAAGCAGTAGATCAACTGTCGCCTGCATCTTTGTCTTTGCGCCGTCGTGATCATTGGGAAAGTCGTGAGCAGGCTGCTGATTTATTGCGTCCGAAAGGTTTTTATCAAGATTTCGATGCCGATTGTTTTCAGGCTTATATCGAGCATGCTTTGACTGATGACCATGTACGAGGCGGGGTACAATTGACCATTCCAAAAATGGACGAGGTCAATATTTTTAGAACCAATCCATCACTGTGGTGGTTACCGCAAGCAAAACTGCAAGTGCCGACAGAATTGGTGATTGCAAAAAAAGGGCCGTTCTTAAAAGCAGGTTTCCCACAAATTACTGCCAAGAAATTCAACATTGCTTATCAGGTGGTTGAAGGTGGACATATGTTCCCTTTAGAAAAACCTGAAGCGACGGTGCAGTTGATTAAAGATTTGATTCAAGCACAGCAGAGTAAAGCTGCTTCTGTTTAATTCAGTCTGAACCAAATACGAACCATAAAAAACGCCTGATCAACAGGCGTTTTTTCGTATATATTAAAAGCTACATACTTAAAGAATATTTAAAAATTGCAAAACTGCACAGGTTGTTGTAACAGTTGTTGGCGATACATCACACCTTGCGCAGTGTGCTGAATGGTTCCGTTACAAATCCATTCAACCACTTGCGGATAAATCAAATGCTCCAACACATGCACACGGTTCGCCAAGCTTTCGGCATCATCGTGGATGTTTACTTGCAACACACCTTGTGCCAGTGCTTGACCTGCATCTAATTCAGCAGTGACATAATGCACGGTACAACCATGTAAAGTATCGCCTGTATTGAGTACACGTTGATGGGTGTGCATGCCTTTATAATGCGGCAAGAGTGAAGGATGAATGTTGAGCATTTTACCTTCCCAAGCATGCACAAATTTGGCACTTAAAATACGCATAAAGCCTGCGAGAACAACCAAATCAACATCCCAATCAAGTAATTGTTGATGCATGACATCATCAAATAATTCACGACTCGGATATTGTTTGTGCTCAATCACTGCAGTTTGAATCCCTGCTTGTTGAGCGCGTTGTAAAGCATAAGCATCAGGCTTATTGGAAATAACCCCAACAATTTGCCCTGAAAGATTGGCATCTATCAGGGCTTGTAAGTTACTTCCGCTGCCTGAAACGAGGACAGCTATTTTGATCATCTGAGTCAAATCACGCAAAAATTACGCGAATTTTTTCATCTGCGCCTTCAACGGATTCGGCGTTGTCTTGAATACGACCCATCACCCAAGCTTTTTCGCCAAGGCTGTTGAGAAGCTCAACTGTTTTGTCTGCATCGTTGGCATCTACAACAACAACCATACCTACACCACAGTTAAAGGTGCGATACATTTCAAACTGTTCTACACCGCCTTCACGTTGTAACAATTTGAACAGTTCTGGCCATTCCCAAGATGATTCGTCAATCACTGCTTGCGCACCATTTGGCAATACACGTGGTAAGTTACCTGGTAAACCGCCACCCGTAATGTGCGCCATAGCATGCACATCAACTTGTTTGCACAGTTCAAGCATTGATTTGACATAAATGCGTGTTGGTTCCATGGCAACGTCAGCCAGTGGACGACCATCAACCAGTTGAGTTAAATCAACATTTTTTACATCTAAAATTTTACGAAGTAAAGAGTAACCGTTTGAGTGTGCACCTGAAGAAGCGACACCAATCAGAACGTCACCAGCTTTTACTTTAGAGCCATCAATAATTTTGCTTTGCTCAACCACGCCCACACAGAAGCCTGCAAGATCGTAATCTTCACCTTCATACATGCCTGGCATTTCAGCAGTTTCACCACCTACAAGCGCACAGCCTGCAAGCTCACAGCCTTTACCAATTCCTGTAACAACATTGGCTGCAACGTCTACATTTAAGTGACCTGTTGCATAGTAGTCTAAGAAGAATAAAGGTTCAGCACCGCACACCAGCAAGTCATTTACACACATTGCCACCAAATCTTGACCAATTGTGTCATGGCGGTTTAGGTTCAACGCTAAACGTAATTTAGTTCCTACACCATCTGTGCCAGATACGAGCACAGGTTCTTCATAACCTTTCGGAATTTTACAAAGTGCGCCAAAGCCGCCTAATCCACCCATCACTTCAGGACGAGTCGTGCGCTTAGCGACAGATTTGATACGATCGACTAACGCGTCGCCCGCTTCAATATCGACACCAGCATCTTTATAGCTTAAACCAGTGGTTGGGTTAGAAGTTGAGTTGCTCATAATGAAGTCTCCGCATTCGCGGGGCGATTATACCTGAATATACGAAACTCTTATGTTATTTATGCGCTAAAATGCTATCTTTATTCAAATATTTTAACTTCTATAACGAATAAACTGAAAAAAGGCGAATTTCTATGGTCGATCGTACCTTGCGTCGCATTTTTATCCTGTCTGGGATAGTTCTGCTCCTTTGGGTGCTGTACTTATTAAAACCGGTTGTCATTCCTTTTGTTGTTGCATTTTTCATGGCTTATTTATTTAGCCCATTGGTTGAACAATTTTGCAAAGTCGGTTTGCCACGTTGGCTATCTATCAGTTTGGTTTTTATTGGGATTGGCATCGCGCTGACTTTGGCAGTTTGGTACATCATTCCTTTGGTTTGGAAGCAGTTGATGATTGCGCGTGACAGTATTCCTGTCGGTATTAACTGGATCAATTCGACCTTCTTGCCGTGGGTGTCTTCGACTTTTCATATTGAAGAAATGGAAATTGATACCTCGCACATGAGCAGCATCGTCATGGATTATGTGCAAACCAATTATAGTGCCGATAGTATTCAGGCCATGTTATTGAGTGTTGCACAGTCTGGTCTGAATTTTATTCAAATTGGTGGTACCGTAGTGCTGATTCCAATTATTGCTTTCTATTTTCTACTCGACTGGCAGCGTATGCTCGACAGCCTGCGTCGCTTAATTCCGCGTCCTTATGAGCAAAGCACTTTAGCTGTGGTGCAAGAATGTCACAGTGTATTAGGTGCTTTCGTTAAAGGTCAGTTTTTGGTGATGATCTTGTTGGGCGTCGTTTATGCGACTGGATTGCAACTGATTGGTTTAGAAGTCGGTTTGATTATTGGGATGGTTGCGGGACTTGCTAGTATTATTCCGTATTTAGGTTTCGCTGTAGGGATTGTTGCAGCCATTATTGCCACTTTCCTACAATTTGGCATTGACTGGATGCAATTGGTTTTAGTCCTTGTGGTCTTTATGATTGGACAGGCGGTGGAAGGCTATATTCTACAACCGTTTTTATTGGGTGATAAAATCGGGCTTTCGCCAGTCGCGGTGGTGTTTGCTGTTTTAGCAGGTGCACAACTGGCTGGATTCATGGGTATGTTGATTGCTTTACCAGTAGCAGCAGTGATTGTGGTTTTACTGCGTCATTTACGTGATTTTTACGAAAAAAGTTATTTGTATGGGCAACCTGTGGTGGTGTCGGAAGATGGTGCATCGGGTGACATTAGCATTGATACAGCACAAGTTCATATTGATATTGAGCTTGATCCTCAGTCAGCAAATTCACTGCAACAGACTGAAAAATCAAGTAAGATAAAGCCCTCAGATCAGCAAAACTCCTAGGTGATTACAATTCTATGCGTCAACTGCAGTTAGATATCGAGCCTCAATTAGATGCACGGATCAGTGATTTTTCTGGTCCGGGTTGGGGGCATGTGATTGATGCAGTTCGACAGCTTCATGCAGGATTGGTCAATCGCTTTTATGTCTATGGTGGTGCGGGCACAGGCAAAAGTCATTTATTGTCTGCAATTTGCGATTCCTATTTAGAAATTGGCAAATCAGCTATTAAAGTATCCTTACTTGAATTATTGGATGCCCCCACTGAAGCAATTACCTCTTTAGACCGTTATGATTTGGTTGCTTTAGACGATATTGAAGCGATTAGTGGTGTACCACATTGGCAACGTGCGGTGTTTCACTTAATCAATTACAGCAATGAGGTTGGTGGTCAGTTGGTGTTTTCATCACGTTTTGCACCGATTGAATTAAAGCTTGAATTGCCCGATTTGCAATCACGTTTGACGCAGGCAGTGAGTGTTAAAGTGCCTTCAGGCAGTTTGTATGCAGACCGACAAGCTTTAGTGAGTTCCGTGTTAGAGCGTCGCGGGATTATCATCGACCCACAAATTATTGATTACTTATTGTTACATGGCCCACAGCAGACCTCGATTTTGCTGCAAAGCCTTGAACAGTTGGTGCAATTACTTAAAGGAGAGAAAACGAAATTAAGTGGAGCAAACCTGCGTCAGATTTATGCTTTAATTGACGAATATCGGTAAAAATTAAAATTACTTGAGAATTTGCGCAAGCTATGCCAAATTATTCGGAAAATAATTCGAAGTTGCAGGGAATTTGCAACTAAAGAAGAAAAAAAACAAAGAAAATTACAAGGAGTACGCTTATGCTCAAGCAGAGCATCGGCATTGGTATGCTGTTTATCGCAGGTCATGCATATAGTAGTAATATCATTGTCACCACCACTGCTGACACCAAAGCAGATGATCAACAATGTTCTTTGCGTGAAGCCATTGAGTATATTAATTTAGGCATGCCCGAAGAAGGCTATTTGGGCTGTGGCGGCAAAAATGCCTCAAGTGTGATTTTATTAGAAAAGAAAGCCGTCTATCAAATTGATACTCAACTTAAAATTACAGAAAACCTTGAAATTAAAACCACCTATGACAGTAGTCTGAATGATAAAACTGCCCCAGGTTTGAATAATGCCACGATTCAGATGCGCGGCAATGAGCGAATTTTCCACATTGAAGATAGCAAGGATCGTTTCTTAAAAGTTTCTTTAAAAGAATTAACTTTACAGGGCTGCGGTGAGGAACGCTGTCGTCAGCAACAAGGTGGTCTGATTTATAATAATGAACATTTAATTTTAGACTATGTGAAACTGAGTCAGGGTGTAGCCAATCAAGGTGGGGCAATTTATAACCTCGCACAAATGACTGACGAGAAGATCCCTGCAGGTTTTATTGAGATCAAAAATAGCTTGCTTGAAGCTAACCAAGCGCAGGAAGGTGGCGTCATTTATACGCAATTCCCACGCTTTGTGATTACAACTTCAGTATTTAAAGGCAACAAAACCATATCAGTTGCTTCAGCCAATCTCTATTCTGCAGCAAGTTTGGCAGATGAAGAAATCAAAGCCTTTCCTAGTATGGGGAATATGATCGTGAGCAGTACTTTTACTGCAAATGAAGGCTATGTCATGAATGTGCTGGATGATATTGGTGTCAATAACATTAGCTTGATTGGTAACAGCCGTGGTGTGTATCTCAACGCACCTTTGGGTAAAGCCTATATTGCCAATAGTGTGATTTTGGGTAATCCACATCCTGTGAGTGTGAATACTGCAGCAAACTGTGTGCAAGCAGGTTCAGATGCAACAAGATTGCAAAATAATTTAGTCGGCGCAGGCTGTGGAGCAGGCGATAGCAACTATCCAAATACGCTATGGACTGCAAATTCGGTGCTTGCAGGTAATCTGCTTGAAGGTGCATGCCAAACCCTCAGTCAAGATAAAACGGCACTCTTTTGTCCATATCAAGTTCCTGAAAACTCATTCTTGGGCTTTATGCGCCCACGCGTATTGCTCAATTATAACAGCCTGAAAGATTCTGTGGTGTTGAATCAGGGGCAATTACAACTGGGGGATAATACGGTAGTCGGTTGTGCTGCTTCAGATCAGCGCGGTAAAAACCGTCAGTCAGATATTACCTTATGTGACCGTGGTGCAATAGAGGTGATGGTTCCTGAAACTATGGGGCTTATAGGTCAAGATATTTTGGCGGGTCAAATTGCTAAAATGTCGGTGAGTGATTTGTTGGGTGATAGTGATTTGGTGCCTAAAGAATTTTGTGATCAAGTCTATCCAAACAATCCGACAGGCCAAGCATGGCAAGCAGGTTGTGTGCAAATTGAGCAACTCGATACACGTTCTAAAGGAAAATTGACCGTAGATGAGTTGGGGAATTTGGTATATACCCCAGATTCTGCTTGGCATGGTGCAGATGTTTTTAAAATTAAATTAGTCACCAGTACCACACGTTTTAACAGCACAACACCTTATATGGAAGTGAAAGTCCAAGTTATTCAAGAACATGAAAATCGTATGGAAAGCGATAAAATAAAAGTTTCTGGCGGTGCATGGAGCGCTTACGGATTAATGGCTTTATTGGGCTTGTTGGGTTTACGCCGTAGAAAAGCATAAAGGATGAATATGAAAAATAATAAAAAAACACTATTAGGGATAATGGTGCTGTCTGCTATGTCGCTTATGGCAGCAGATAATCGTGTGATTCAGGTCACGACCTTTGAAGATCAAAATGGTGAAGACTTAAGCAAATGTTCATTACGTGAAGCGTTAGTTGCGGCCAAGCAGAATATTGCGTTCGGTGGATGTAGCGCAGGCAATACCAACCGTGGTGCAACCGATATGATTCAGTTGCAGGCTGGGGAATATATCTTAAACTCAGAATTACGCCCGCAATCTATGGTGCGTATTTATGGGGCGACAGCGGTCGACTATAACCAAGTAGATCCGATTACCCATCGTTATCCTTCAATTGCACCGTTAAAAACCAGTATTAATGCACAGGGCAATAGCCGTATTATCAATACTTCAGATACCCAAGCCAGCGTGGCGCTATACGATGTCATTCTAAAAAATGGGGATGCCAATGGTGGTGGTAATGCGAACCCTGTAGATGCAGGCAAAGGTGGTGCATTATTTGTGGCAGGCCCACTAGCTGCGAACAATGTCGAAATTCAAAATTCGCATGCAGAACAAGGTGGTGCAATTTACGTTGTTGCTCATCAAGCGGAGCGTCAAGTCAATTTAGAGAATGCTTATATCCATGCGAACCAAGCCAAAGTAGGTAGTGTGTTGGCAATGGATTGTAGTGCCAACTTGGTCAATACACGCTCTATGGTGAAAATTGACCGCAGCAGTATTGTGAAAAATGGTGCTGCAAATAGTCTTAGTACTTTTGATCTTTGCGGCCAACCAGATCTTGCGTTGACTGCCAGTACGATTGCACAAAACCAAGCTGATACCAGCAAAGGTCATATCTTTAACTTAAGTAATGCAGAAAATCATCCGCTTAGCACTTTGTCACAGGTGTATTTGCAAAGTAATACCATTGTTGAAAATAAAGCATTGAGTACTTTGTTTTATGACAATTATCCACGTATTGTCCTCTCTTTTAATATGTTGGCCTTTAACCAAGGTAAATCTTGTCGTTATGCATTCCCTGCGAGCTTAGAGCAGGCGCGCAACATCAACACAATTCGCAATGCCTTATTCGCAATGGGATCAGCGACAGAGCAAGGCGAGTGTGATTTGCCTGAAACAGCAAATAGTTCTTATGATGGTGCTAAAAATTTGGATTTGACAGGGCTTAGCTTTGATCAAGTATTGCAGCCCTTGCAAGAACCATCTGCTTATAATTTATTCCTGCCGTTGTATTATCCAAAACTTGGTTCAGACCCTGCGAAAGATTTGATTGATGTAAACAGCATGGGGTGTAGTGATTATGAACAACGTGGTTTAGCGCGGGTGAGTAATGCAACTTTAACTTTAAATCCTGATGCAAAAAATACCTGTGAAATTGGCTCTGTAGAAGTGATGCGCTTAAATGCAGCCGATATTCAAAGCTTGCGTAATGTCTCTTATGAAAGTTTATTTGCCAATTATCAGCAACAAATTGACCGTATTCAGTCTGCGATAGATCAAAGTAAAGATGCTGCATCTTCGGTCGTTTCTCAATCGCGTACTGATTTGAAAACGATGCAGGATTTGTTGGCCAATACCAAAGCCAAGCAGCAATATCGTGCCATATATGTTGATCCATTTGCGATGGCATTAAAGCAAGATGAACCAACTGCAGATGGGAAATTTGTTCAGTTAAGACAGCTTAATTCTGACAACTTTAGCATTAGCACTGAAGTATTGGGGATTGGTGCAATTTCGGGCTCAGGTACCACATTTAGCACAGATAAATTGACCCAAGACCCACTATTCAAGTGTGAATGGGATGCACAGTTGCAACGGATTGTGATGTATCGATTGAATGATAAAGTCACAGAAGCAACCGATTCAGCGTATTGTAAATACACCATTACCTCAAAATTAGACAGCAATTTGCATTCTTCGGGCTTGCTTGAAGGCAAATTTAGCAATATTGCCCCAATTGCAAAAGATGATCGTGTACGACTTGAATATGGTACAGATCTCAAAGTGAGTTTTAATCCATTGCTGAATGATAGCGATGCAGGCGATGGTTCTATCAGCACTCTGAAAGAAAATACCAATAAGCCTGCATTCTATAAAGATAGTACAGGACAAGAACTGGCAATTCGTTTTAAGCAATTGCCTTCAGGTGTGATAATTACGGCAGATCGACAAGAACGTTGTCCTGGGGATTATGCACGTGAAATTTGTTATGGTGGCAATATTCAGGTTCAAGTACGAAATAGCTTTAGCCCATTTGATTATGAGCTGAAATACACGATTTTCGATCATGAACTGGAATTATCGCCTGAAGCGACCATTACTTTAGAAAATACAGCGAAAAATACCAATTATGAAGCCAGTGGTGGTGGCGGGGGAAGCTTAGGTTTCTGGGGTATGTTTGGTTTAATCAGATTGGCGTTCTATCGTCAACGTCCAAGAAAATCGTAATTTACCAAGTCTTTATTGCAAAAGCCTCATCTGTTTTACACGATGAGGCTTTTATTATTGGTGAGTTTAGGCACTTTCTAGATTATTTATAAAAACAGATTAAAATTAGTGACTCATCGCAGGCTGTTGATATTTAAGAATGTATTCTTGACGAATCAAGGGCCGTTGTTCAGGTGTTGCTCGTTGCAAGCGTTGTCCTAATTCACGACGTTCTTGCGTACTCATTTTTTGCCAAGTTTCACGCATTTTTTGCTTTTCACTATCAGGCAGTTGAGTAAACCAATCCATTCGCTGCTGCAAAGCCACGCTTTTCTCAGCAGGAATTTCTTTTAAGTTTTGATAGCGCTTAATTAACGCCAATTGTTCTTCTTCAGAAAGGGTTTCCCAAGTTTCTGAAATTTGCGTATCTGCATCTTTGGAAAAAATCCAAAAACGTTCAAACCCTGCAAAACTGGTTTGTAAAAAACTGAGCGCACAACACGCAATCACAATTCGTTTAGCTGCCATGTGGAACTTTGTCCTCACCCAACACCATTAACATTTCTAAATCTTCCACCATTTGTGGAGAAAGTTTAGGAGCAGACACTGCCTGATTCTGCGGTTGTGTGGTCATTTCCATTGAATTTGGTAAGACCACAAAACCTGCAATTGCTGCAGCCAATGCAAAACCTGACATTTTCCAAAGCCCATAACGCGATGTTTTCTTGTCTTGAATATTATCCAAGACATGATTCATGACCGCAGCTTTGTGTTGATGGTGGCGAGCCAATCCATCAAGTTTGGATGTCATTTGTTTTAAGAAATCATCTTGTTTCATTCTGATGATCCTCCCAGATACGGATTCATATGTGCCAAACTGTTGCGTAAAGCTTGAATGGCACGGTAATAATGCGTTTTTACACTGCCTTCAGTGCAGTTCATAATTTGTGCGGTGGTTTGCGTATCAAAACCTTCCCAAGCACGTAACATAAAAGCTTGTTGTTGCCGAACAGGAAGCCCTGCAATTGCTGCCTGAATTTCTTCTACAGTCACAGCTTGATCTAAAAACTCTGCAGGATTGAGTGCTTGCTCATCGACAATATCGAGTTGTTCAACATCATCATCATCTAAGCTGACTTTTTTGAACCATGAAAACGGTTGTGCGCGACGAGCCTCTTTACGACGCCAATCTTGTAATTTGTTATTTAAAATGGTGTAAAACAGGGGATACCACTCATCTGTGGCTTTGTCGGCATAAGATTTATGCAAGGAAATAAAGGCCTCTTGCACCAAATCCATCGCTATGCCGTGCTGGCCTTGCGTTGCACTTTCCATCATCACTAAGGCACGCCCCGTTACGTCTTGCATGAAATTCTTCAGACGTTGCTCAGCCGTACTCTTAAGAGCACTCAAATTTTCCGAGTGTGACGACTTCGGGTTTAAATCCATAGAGATGGAAAATCCTGTCATTGGATACCCACCATTATTTTTAACATCATATTTTTATAACGCTAAAAACAATGGTTTGGTTGACATTGCAAGTTATTATTTTCAGTCTAATCTATTTTTTTTGCAGGGCTAGTCTTTTTAAAATAAATTAACCATTTACAGACGTTGGCGTACCATTTCAAAGAAACAGATTGAGCCTGCAATTGCCACATTCAAAGATTCCTGTCCACCTGGTTGTGGAATACTTACCGCTTCTGCATGCTGTAAGGCATAATCGGACACACCTTGACCTTCATTGCCTAGAATCCAGACGCAAGCCTTACGCAGATTTTTGGAATAGAGACTTTCTGCATGGTGTGAACTGGTCACATATACAGGAATCTGAAATTGTGCTAAGACATCTTCGAGTTCAATATTTTCAAAGGTATGCAAGCTAAAGTGTGCGCCCATGCCTGCACGTAACACCCGTGGCGACCAAAGTGAGGCAGAACCTTTGGTACAAATAATTTGTTCAATACCTGCTGCTGCTGCAGAGCGCAATAAGGTGCCGACATTACCCGGATCTTGCACATTTTCTAAAATCAGTGTGTCTGCTTTAAAGTCTAAAGCTTGGCTTGAACTTGGCACGTCGACAATGGCTAAACAGGCAAGGGAAGTGCCTAAAGTGCTTAAATCTTTATATAAAGATTCGCCAATGACAAAGACCACGCCTGTGTATTTAGCCAAAATACGCTCATAGTCAGGATGGCTTAGTGCATGTTCGGTGGTAAAAATCGAATTGATTTTTTTATTTTCATATAACCACGCCAGACACAAATGTGTACCTTCAAGTACCGTTTGTCCCTGTTTTTTGCGATAGTTATTTTGTTCAATTAAACCACGTAAGTGTTTAATTTTCGGGTTATCTTTTGATTCTAAAAAAATCGTAGGCATGCGATAAAATCCACAGCAGTCAGCGAATGGCCGACTGCTGTTGTTAAAAATTATTGATGGTAGCTGCTGACCAAATCGACTTCATTTTTTGAGCCAATGATGACAGGCACACGTTGATGTAGGTCTGTGGGTTGGATGTCTAAAATACGCACACGACCTGTGGTTGCCGCACCGCCTGCTTGTTCCATGAGCATACTCATTGGATTGGCTTCATACATTAAACGTAAACGACCTGCTTTTTTCGGGTCTTTTAAGTCGTATGGATACATGAAAACCCCGCTACGGCAAAGGATACGGTGAATATCGCCCACCATACATGCAACCCAACGCATGTTAAAGTCTTTTTCGCGTGGCCCAGTTTTACCAGCCAAAAGTTCATCAATATAGCGTTTTACAGGTGCTTCCCAATGGCGTTGGTTTGAAGCATTGATCGCGTATTCTTTTGTATCGGCAGCAACTTGAATGTTGTCTGCAGTCACCAAAAACTCTTGGCTTTCTGGGTCAAAGGTAAAGAATACCACGCCTGCACCAACAGTGAGCGCCATCATGGTAGATGGGCCATACAGGACATAACCTGCAGCAACTTGTTGTGCACCTGCTTGCATAAAGTCTGCAGCTTGGGTCACGGCATTTTTTGCAGGTAAAATTGAGAAAATGGTACCCACACACATATTGATGTCGATGTTGCTTGAACCATCCAGTGGGTCAAATAACACTAAATATTGACCATTTTCCTGAGCAGGAGTGAATTCGTCTAATTCTTCCGACGCCAAACCACCCACATTAGGATGTTTTTGTAACGCTTCAATTAAATAATCATTTGAAATAACATCTAATTTCTTTTGTTCTTCGCCTTGTACGTTTTCATTTTGGGCACTGCCTAATACGCCCGCCAATGCACCTTTTTGTAATGTTTGGTCAATTGTTTTGCAAGTATTGGCTATAGTTTCAATCACTTGAGCAAGTTCGGGTGTTAAATTTCCAGTTTGTTGTTGTAGAAATTGGGAAAGGGTGCGGTATGACATGACTGGAAAACTCCGAATGACTGCAAAAATGAGGATAACAATATGCTGCAATAGTTTAGATGAGAACGCGTTAAAAGAAAAATTAAACTCGACTATTTGCTGTGATTTTACCCTTGCAAGTCCTGCAGAAAGTGCTATGTTGATGTGAAGGATTTAATTTGAGATAGGAGCACAGATATGACAACGTTAAAGTTTGATGCGACTCCAACGCCAAGCGAAGGGATTAGTTTAGACGATATTTCTGAGGACAAGATGAAAGCCGCTTGGAAAGATTACGAGTCTAAACCTGAATATAAAAAGTTTAACAAGCATGATTTGATTGAATCTATGCAAACTGCAAAAGCTGATGCCGAGTCGGAATAACTGAAGCAAAGCTGTATTTCTGCACTTATCTGTTAGTTTTTAAAATATTCGTTCGCCCAGTTTTTTATGTCATAAAAAAGCGCCCTTGTAATAAAGAGCGCTTTTTTCGTATTGGGGAAACACGTTCTAAACGAGTTTTTCCCAAACAGCAAATTATTATTTCAATAATGGTGGAACAGCTTCGTAGTTAATTTCTACGCGACGGTTTTCTTTCCATGCATTTTCATCATGTCCAGGGTTGACTGGCATTTCTTTACCATAGCTCACTGCTTCAAGCTGACCTGCGTTAACGCCGCTGGTGATTAAGAAGCTCTCAACCGCTTTGGCACGACGCTCGCCTAAAGCCATGTTGTATTCGCGTGTACCGCGTTCATCGGTATGACCTGTAAGCGCTACTTTAGAGTTGGCATTCGCCATTAGAAACTGTGCATGTGCTTGTAGGGTCTGGTAATCATCATTAGATAATTCGCTGCTGTCGTAGTCAAAATGCACCACGCGCTTTGCCAAGAAAGCTTTGTTGGCTTCGGTTACACCTTTGGCAGATGCACCTGCAAGGTTTTGTGCATTTAAAGCTGCATCTTCACTCAAACCTTGGGTGTTGACTGTAGTTGCACCACTTGGTGTTTGACCTGCTTGTGAGTCAGTCGTTGGTTTGCGGTTTGCACAACCTGTCATCACTAAAGCCGATGCCAAAACAGGGAGTACCAATAATTTAACTGCGTTCATCCTCATCTCCATGAAGCTTGATTTTTGGTTTTAAAACAGAACTGAAAACGTATTTACTTTGCGGGTACTCATTATTTTGGTGCCCACGCAGGTTCACGCACTTCACCTTGTTCACTAGGTAAGTTCATGCGGAAGCGACCATCTAAAGACATAATCGATAATAAGCCACGAGCACCTTCGCGTGTCGCGTACACTACCATTTGCCCATTTGGTGAGAAGCTTGGCGACTCATCCAAACTGGTTGGGGTTAAAATATTGGTGATATTGGTGTTGATGTCTTGAATTGCGACTTTGTAGTTACTGCCACTTGGACGATGTACCAATGCCAGTTTACGACCGTCGGCACTGAGCGTACCACGTGCGTTAAATGCACCGCGGAAGGTTAGGCGTTTGCTGCTGCCTGTGGCAAAGTCATAACGATAAATTTGTGCGGAACCACCACGATCTGAAGTGTAAATAAATGATTTACCATCTGGTGCATAACGTGCTTCGGTATCAATCGCACTGTCATTGGTCATGCGTCGCAGTTCACGGGTGCTTAAATTCATTTGATAAATTTCTGGATTGCCATGCATGGATGCGGTAAACAACATGCTTTGACCATCTGGTGAGAAGCTTGGAGCACCATTTAAACCACGGAAACTGGCTAATTTTTCACGCTGACCTGTCGCTAAGTCTTGCACATAAATAGCAGGACGCTTGGTTTCAAACGACACATAGGCAATTTTTTTGGCATCTGGTGTCCACGCAGGCGATAAAATAGGATCACGCGAAGTCAAAATAGTTTTAGGCTGTTCACCATCAGTATCGGCAATTTGCAGGGTATAGCGTTGTTCAGGTGTTGCAGGGTTGCGCAGTACATAAGCAATGCGTCCGCTAAAGTCACCTTTAATGCCCGTGAGTGCTTCATAAATGGCATCACTGATCATGTGTGCAGCAGAACGTACGCGTGACGCAGGCACGCTTAATAATTCATTCAATAAGTATTGCTGTTTTTGCACATCATAAAGTTGGTAATGAACTTCATAACCGCCTTCTGCAGTGGCTTTGACATTTCCCGTCACCACATAAGGTACACCTGCGGCTTGCCATGCAGCTGCATTTGGATTGTTCATGCTTGCAGTTGCAGCAAGGTTTTTAGATGAACTGGTGAATTTGCCTGAACGGTTTAAATCGTTTTCTACAATAGGATAAATACTTTGATCATTGCCAAACGGCACAATCGCAATTTTAGGTGCTTCTTCTGGTGCTTTGGCAATTTCTAAATGCAGTTGTGCAAAAGATTGTGTGCTTAAAACTGGGCTAAGCGCAGTTAAAATAGCAAGACAAAGTAGGTGTTTACGCGTTGTTTCCATCATTCGCTATTTTCTCAAATCAACATAACTTTTTTGGATGTAATTGTGGTACATAATGGCATGCTTTGGTAGGAATGAAAGCATGAATTTATAATAAAACTGTTATAACACTGTGAAAATTTAAATTTATTTATACTCGTAAATATTTTGAGAAGGAGTTAGCCAAATAGATGTTATTCGGCTAACTGGTAACTTATTGCGCTGTAAAGGTAGAGGTGAAGCTACGTGCTTCGCGTCGTGCATCTGGGTCTGATGGCATCGGATAAGGTGCGGCAGCACGAACAGCAGCTTCTACACTGGCTTTCATGTCAGGGTCGCTAGAATTAACCACGACAGACTGAACTGCGCCACTGTCACTTAAAGTCACGCGGGCAGTTGCACGTTGACCCGAAGAACCAGCTGGGGTATCCCACGCTCGTCTGATTTTATTTTCGAAATCGCGTTTAGCAGTGGATGCAATGCGTCGTACTTCAGCCTTTTTCTGAGCAGCTTCTTCTGCAGCTTGTTTGGCAGCTGAAGCTTTGGCTTCAGTATCGGCACGTGCCTTCGCTTCGGCATCAGCTTTGGCTTTTGCATCTGCGTCAGCCTTACGTTTTGCTTCGGCATCAGCTTTGGCTTTTGCATCTGCAGCAGCTTTACGTTTTGCGTCGGCATCAGCTTTGGCTTTTGCATCTGCTGCAGCTTTACGTTTTGCATCGGCATCTGCTTTGGTTTTTGCATCTGCGTCAGCTTTACGTTTTGCATCAGCTTTGGCTTTTGCATCTGCGTCAGCTTTACGTTTTGCCTCAGCATCTGCCTTGGCTTTTGCATCTGCTTCAGCTTTGCGTTTTGCTGCTGCATTGGCTTCGAGTTGACGTCTTTCTGCCGCTTCTGCTTTTTTCAGGGCTTCGGCTTCTTTACGACGTACAGCATCTGCTTCAGCACGTGCTTTGGCATCGGCTTGAGCTTTTGCTTTGGCGTCAGCTTCTCGTTGAGCACGTTCTTCGGCGCGTGCTTGTTGAGCTTTTAAGCGTTCAGCTTCTAGTTTTTGTCGTTCTGCACGTGCTTGAGCCTCTGCTGCTTGTGCAGTTTTTTGTGTATCAACTTGAGGAGCGGGTGGCGTAGGAGCCGCTGCAGGTGTTGGAATGACAGGGGCAGGTTCAAGAGCAGGCTCGGCTGTTTGAGTAATTTGCTCTGCTACATTTTCATGTGTGGTTTCAGCAGATTTAGTTTCTAATAAGGGTTTTAAATCTTCTGGTTTTATTAATACCGTTTTAATGGGTTTAGGCGGCTCAGGTGCTTTACTCATGCCCAAATAAAGCAAGCCAACCACTGCGATAAGGTGGACACCTATGGTGAACCCAATCGCGATGGCTTTTTGTTGAAAAGGTGGCTTTTTAAAATCTTTCATAAATTACTTTAAAGGCTCGGTCAGCAATCCAACTTGGGTTAAACCCGCATCTTGTAAGTCAGACATTAACGCAATCACATCACCATAAGGGCGTGTATTATGACCGCGAATAACAACCTGAAACTCTTTGTTTTCAGCTTTGGCTTGAATTTGAGCATCGGTCAAAATTTGTTTCAGTTGGGCTAATTCCAAAGGTTCGGCTTTGTGTTCTTTGAATTCTAAAAAATATTGCCCATCTTTATTTAAAGTCACCAAAGCAGGGGCATCTTTCGATTCAATTGGATTACCATTGGCTTGAGGTAAATCGACTTGAATCCCACTGGTAATCATCGGTGCAGTAACCATAAAAATCACCAATAACACCAACATGACATCAATATAGGGCACTACATTCATGTCACTTTTGAGTGGTTTCTTAATGCGCTCGAAGCGTCCTGAGCGTTGAATGGCCATTAGTCGTGATCCTTAGTATTGCCTAAAGATTGACGTTGTAATAAAGCCACCATTTCTTCGGCAAATAAAGCACGATCAGAATAAATCGCTTCGCCTTTGGCGGTGTAATGGTTAAAGGCAAGTACCGCAGGAATGGCGGCAAATAAACCAATGGCTGTGGCAATGAGGGCTTCGGCAATCCCTGGTGCGACTGTTGCCAATGTGACTTGATCGACATCTGCCAGTCCAATAAAGGCATTCATAATGCCCCAGACGGTACCAAATAAACCAACGTATGGCGCAACCGAACCAATGCTGGCTAATGCACCTAAGCCTTGTTCAAGTTGAGCTTGGTCGCGGCTTAAACCGACACGTAAAATACGTTCTGTGCCTTCAATGGTTTGTGTTGCAGGCGCTTGGCGCTTTTTGAGTTTTAAAAACTCACCTAAGCCTTGATAGAAAATATCTTCCAAACCGACACGTTTTGAATTGAGCTGTGCGTTGTTGTAAAGCGTATTTAATTCTGCACCAGACCAGAAGATTTTTTGGAAATGCTGATCATCTGCCTGTGCTTTTTTATAGCTCATGTGTAACTTGGCAATCAGATACCAACTGTATAATGATGCTAAAAGCAGCGAGAGCATTACCAGCTGAACAACAGGACTTGCTTGTAAAATAAGATCTGATACTTGAAGAGATGATTCGAGTTGTGTTGCCATAGTTACTACATGTGCCAATTCATTTTTTTAATCTTGTCCTAATTCTTTCAGAATAAGGCTACGAATTTCATCTGGCAGACGACGTGGTTTCATATCTGAACCAAGACAGGCCAATTCAACCTCGCCAGATGCAAGCATGATTTCACCACGATAAATATTTTGTTGCAATACAAATGATGACGCTTTACACGAAACTACACTTGCTGTAACAGTAATTAGGTCATCCATTAAGATTGGACGTGAATATTTCACGTTAATTTTATGCACGACAAAGTTGTAATCTTGTTGATGCCAATAATGATCAACACCCGATGCACGAAGCCATTCGGTACGGGTACGTTCCATAAAGCGAATATGGTTGGCGTGGTAAACAATGCCGCCTGCATCAGTATCTTCCATATAGATACGAATTTTAAATTCAAATTTATTCGCCATGATGATGTTCCGCTTCAATGTTGCAAAGTTGTTTGATAAGCAATACTTATAGCTTACGCCGTGTCTGTGAAATTGACGTGAATCGGGGCTATAAGTCAAGCTGTGTATAGCGTGGCAGTTTATCATTCTCAACGCTTCGTCCAATGGCACAAGATTTCAAACATGCTTTTAAGTTAAAATTAGCTGCCTGCCTGATACATGCAGATGATCCACCCCAATGAGCAGCACATGAGCCGTTTAGTTAAATTTTTTGTGGTAATTGCCATATTGTATTTGTTGTGGATGACGCTGTTCCAGCCAGATGGAGGAATTGCGGATAGCACAACCTATCAGTCATCGCAGCAAGTGCATCAATTTAAAGACTATACCATTCAAGCTTTGGAAACCTATGAAGGTGAGTTTCGGGTATTGTCACGTGAAAATTATAATTTTGGACGTGAAGCCGAACTTAGCCCTGTCGATTTTGCTTTGGGATGGGGCGAAATGGCCAAGCCTGAAGTGTATAAACAGTTGTCTATTCGTCAAAGCAACCGTTGGTATCATTGGCGTTATGAACAAGCACCACCGATTCCTGTGCAAGAGATTGCAAGTTTGAGCGCTAATACGCATTTAATTCCTGCCACACCCGCGATTGCGACACAGTTAAAACAGATTGATGAAGATGATTTGATTTATTTGAAAGGTAAATTGGTTGAAGTTACTGCCGCAGATGGGTGGCAGTGGCGCAGTTCTTTAAGCCGTCATGATACAGGGGCGGGCGCGTGTGAATTAATGCTTGTTGAAGATGTGCGTATTATTGAAAATTAGTGTCTATCTACAGACCCAATTGACCTAAATATTTAATAACTTAAAGGGAGATAGCTCCCTTCAAGCTATTTTTTCCTTTGAGCTATTTTTCTTTTGGCTCTGGCGGTGTCATCCCAAATTGTAAATACGCCATATTGGTCGCAATACGCCCGCGAGCGGTTCGCATTACATAACCTTGTTGAATTAGGTATGGTTCAATTACATCTTCCAAAGTGCCAGAGTCTTCAGCCATAGCAGCGGCCAAAGCTTCCACACCTGCAGGCCCACCATCAAAACGCTCTAATAACATTGATAAATAACGACGGTCTAAGGTATCTAAACCATCTTTATCGACATTCAGCATATCTAGCGCACGTTGTGCCATCTCTTGCGTGACTTCACCTGTGCCTTTGACCTGCGCATAGTCACGAACGCGACGCAATAATCGGTTGGCAATACGTGGTGTACCGCGCGAACGACGAGCGACTTCATTGGCTCCTGCATCGGTCATTGGCACATCCATTAAACTCGCCGAGCGTTTGACAATATGGGTCAAATCTTCAACCGAATAAAATTCCAAACGCTGCACAATACCAAAACGGTCACGTAACGGTGAGGTGAGTAAGCCTGCACGTGTGGTAGCGGCGACAAGGGTAAATGGTGGCAAGTCCAGTTTAATGGAGCGTGCTGCAGGCCCTTCACCAATCATGATGTCCAGTTGATAATCTTCCATCGCTGGATACAAGATTTCTTCAATCACAGGTGAAAGACGATGAATTTCATCAATAAATAACACATCGCCTTCTTCAAGATTGGTCAGCATGGCGGCTAAATCACCTGCGCGTTCCAAGACAGGCCCTGAAGTGGATTTAAGATTGCCGCCCATTTCACGGGCAATAATATTGGCGAGTGTGGTTTTACCTAAACCTGGTGGTCCAAAAATCAGGGTGTGGTCCAGTGCTTCTGCGCGTCCACGGGCTGCACCAATGAAAATTTCCATTTGTTCACGCACTACAGGTTGCCCAATATAGTCATCGAGTGAGGTGGGGCGAATGGCGCGATCAATTTGATCTTCGGGTTTTTCAGAACCACTGATTAGACGGTCTTGCATATCGTGTTAACTAATCTCTTGAGCTGGGCATTTTGATGCTGCATGCACAGCCTCAAAGTATGAGTTGCGTTTAAATGCCTTTGCGAAGGCATGATTTTACTTTTGAAAGATCAAAAGTAACAAAAATCTTATGTTGAGTTGAGGGTATATCCCTATACCCCAACTCAACGGGCGACATCCATGTCGCCAGTCATGTATCCAATATTGGAAAGATGAACTTACGCTAGGTTTGTTGGCATCTTTTATTTATTCATCGACTTTAATGCTGCACGGATAATATCACTGGCTTCAGTAAAATCGGCCTTAACTGCATTAATCAGTTTTTGTGCTTCGGCAGGTTTATAACCTAAAGATTGTAAAGCGGCTTCGGCTTCGGCAACAGCAGAATTGCCTGTAAACTGGATTTGAGTCATTGTGGAATTGCTGCTGCTCACTTCGTTGGACATGGCTTTAAAGCGATCACGTAATTCAATCATTAAACGTTCAGCAGTTTTTTTGCCCACACCTGGCACTTTAATCAGGGTATTAATATCTTCATGTTCTACGGTGTGAATCAGTAGCTCGACGCTTAAGGTTGATAAAATACCTAGCGCCATTTTTGGGCCGACACCATTGACTTTAAGTAAGGTACGGAAAATGGTTTTTTCTTGGGCTTCTAAAAAGCCATATAACAATTGAGCATCTTCACGCACAGCTAAATGCGTCCACAGGGTAATTTTCTGCCCTTTTTGTAATTGGCAAAATGTGGTGAGTGGCGTGTCAATTTCATAGCCCACACCATTCACATTCAGCAACACGGTTGGTGCTTCTAAAGCCAATACTTCGCCAATAAGACATCCGATCATATTTGTGATTCACTGATTAATTTAAAATAAGTTGCTGTTCGCATAGTAGAGCGCATTTTCACAAAAGGCAAAATCTGCGCTTAAATCCTACTACTATTTATATACAAGTATTGATATGCAAATTATTCATTACAGCAAGCCGACCTTATTGCCTTGTAATTCTTGCGATAAGTTATAGGCTTGGTGATCTGAAAACTTAGAGATAATATCCAAGACTTGCATAATATTGTCATAGTGATTATGCGCAAAATCTGCCCCTGAGCGTTGCAAGATTGACATTAAACGCTGCTCTTTAAAACTTAGGGTTTTATGTGGCGTGGTGAGTGGAATAAACGCATCCAAAATGTTTTGTAAACTTTGATGCGCAATAATTTCCAGCCCTGCCTTTTGTGGATGCTCGAAAATTTTCTCACGGGCTAAGTCTTTGGCGCGATTAATACCAATTTCAATATCTGCCGAGCAATATTGTAAAAGACTGCCTTTGAGCTGTCCCATCAGAATTTCCAAATGGTGTTTGGCAAATGCTGTAGTGACTTCATCGACCAAACGCTTCATGACCCGACCACGCAAAGCGGCAATTTTTTGTTGCCATGTGGTACGTGCCATCGCCAGTTCTGCTGGAATACCGTAGTCACCAATCAAGTTTAAAAAGATCGGTTCAACTTCTTCATAGCTGAGCATGTTTAAGATAATGCCATCTTCCAAATCAATTAAGGCATAGCAAATATCATCTGCTGCTTCCAATAAATATGTCAGTGGATGACGGCAATAGTGATAATCGCCCAATTGAATCAGACCAAGCTGTTCTGCAATTTGTTTGAGAATTTCTTTTTCGGCTTGGTAACAACCAAACTTATCACGTTGATTGGCAGGGCGGTTGCCTTGTTCGGCAATGGTTTTGGAGAGCCATGGATATTTTAAATAAGCGCCTAAAGTGGCATAGGTTAAACGCATGCCGCCATCATTTGGATGATAGTCAATTTTGGTGAGTAGACGTAAACCTTGTGCATTGCCTTCAAACTGACGGACATCAGCTTCTTCTTCATCGCTGAGTTTGGCGAGGAAATTGCCGTGTGAAGCATCATCAAACCATTCACGAATGGCATATTCGCCTGCATGCCCGAAAGGTGGATTACCAATATCATGTGCCAAGCAAGCAGCTTGAATAATCGCACCGACATCGGCAGGGGAAATCCACATAGGCAAGTGATCTTTAATTTTTTCTGCAGCCAACATTCCCAATGAACGTCCAATACAAGACACTTCTAAAGAATGGGTTAGGCGAGTGTGAATGCCATCGTGTTGAGTCAGTGGATGGACTTGGGTTTTACGGTTTAGCTGTCTAAAACTTTGCGAAAAAATAATACGGTCATAATCTTTATGAAAAGGGCTGCGCGCCTGTTCTGTACTTTGTTTTTTACTACCAATTCGAACTGTGGAAAGCAGTTCTAACCAACGCATTTGAGTCATTTATCATTATTCACTATGTGCTTGTTTTGCATCATGCCAAAAAAATGACAAAAGCTCTAGGGGCGTGCGACATGGCTTGTCTTTTTAAATCTAAAATCATACAAAATGGGGGATAAGTTTGTGGCGAAGCGTACTTTAAATTTTTTGGGAATTGTATAAATTGAGGATTGGATGATGCGTATAGGTTGCCAAAATAGCAACGATGCCCAATTTTTTATGCTAATTTCTAATTAATTGTGAAATGGATAGCGAAGTTTAAATATGCTCAAACTGATTTACTATGTGCCTGAATCTCATCTTGAAGAAACTAAACTGGCGGTTTTTGCAGCGGGTGCAGGTGGAATTGGCAATTATGAACATTGTGCATGGCAGGTTTTAGGCACAGGGCAATTTAAGCCTGTCAAAGGAGCAAATCCGTTTATTGGTGAGTTAGATGCTTTGGAACACGTTGCCGAATGGCGCGTGGAAACCATTGTACCTGAGCAAAATGCTCAGGCAGTCGCAAAAGCGCTCAAGGCAAGCCATCCTTACGAAGAGCCTGCCTTTGAGTTTATGCAACTTTTAGATATTAATTTTTAAAGACTTAAATACCAATTTTTAAAGACTTAAATACCAATTTTTAAAGAAAAATAGAATTGTACGATCACTCATATATGGATTGGGGCAAATATAAGTTGCGTAGATAGATTTTACTTTTCACGGGCGAAAAGTAACAAAAGCCCTCTGTTAGACTGATGGTACGTCCTGTACCACAGTCTAACGGGCGACATCCTTGTCGCCTTATCACGAGTCAAAATGTGGCTAGGTTTTAAAAATACAGTTGAAATATTAGGGTCTGTTGACACTTCATCTATGTTTGCGACGTGAGAGATATATCTCGCAAGGTTTTTTAGCTGATATAAGGCATGGGGCAGGAAATTTAGTTATTCTAAATGACTGACTCATAACGCAATAGCAGCAAAAAATATGCTCGTCCCCTTGCGCAGCAAACAAAGCAGCGCTTTGTTCTTGCTCATGTGGCTAAAACTTTCTCAGATTACGTTATGAAACTTGGCAATAGTCTCGCTATTCCTTGCGTTTCATGCCTAATCTGCTCAGTTTTAGCCTACAGCGCAAGCCATTTATGAAATGTTAACAGCCCCTAGACTTTCTGAATAAACAGGTCACGGTCAAAACGGTATTGCGGGAAAAAGACACCATCTTCGGCACGTTCACCTGCAGCAATCACCATCACTGGAAATTGTTGATCATTCAGTTTTAAGAGTTTGCGTACCATCGGCTCATCAAAACCTTCCATCATGCAGCTATCAAAACCGTGTGCGCGAAGGGCCAAGACCATATTTTCACAGGCGAGTGCTGTAGTTTTACTTGCCCAAAGTTTGGCATCTGCAGGGTTAAATGCAGTCACAGGTAATTGTTTATCTAAACTACGTGCAATTTTGAAAGCGACTTTCTTAAAGTTACCTACTGCGTTTAAGTAGCCAGTCATGTAGTTATAAGGAATAAACTTGTAATATTTTTTGACTGAAGCAGGTGCTTCAGGAAAAGGGAACTCGCTGATATTCTTTTTTGCCATTTCATCAACACGGTCTGTACGTGCAATACACACGATTAGCTCTGCTGCAGTACGAGCAGCGAGTTGTCCTAAGCAGGCTTTAACCAGTTGTTTTTTCTTGGCAGGATTTTGCACCACGACAAAAGTCCACGGTTGTAAATTAGATGAGTTTGGTGCCAATAAAGCCATATCTAAACAATCATCCAATACTTCCGCAGGAATGGCTTTGTCGGTAAATTTACGCACCGAACGACGGCTTTGAATGACTTTTTTAAAGTTTTCTACATCAATATCTTGTGGTGCAGGTTCAAAATAACGTTCTTTTTTTTCAGCTTTAACATCGGCTGGATTTGGATTAGACATTACAATTTTCCTCAATTTTTTAATGATTGACAGCTCATTGCAGAATATGGGGGCGAATAAAGAAAAAACCACATTCAGCCAAGATGAATGTGGTTTAAAACGTCTAGTTTACTTGAAATGAGTTTAATCGCATTTCAGTTAAACAACGTTTAATTAAATTGGCTGAAATCAGGTTTACGTTTTTGCATAAAGGCCTGCACCGCTTCCATCATTTCTGCTGAGCCGACACGTTGCATAAAAATCTCTGCTTCATGGTCAATCCACGCCACAATTTCATTGACATTATGTTTCATGAGGGCTTTAGATTGTTTAAGTGATGCCAATGGTAAAGCTGCCAATTGTGCTGCTTTTTGTTGCGCCGTTGCATAGACATCGGTTTCAATGCTATTAACTAAATTTGCCGATAATGCCGTTTCGCTATTGAATTTTTGTGCAGTTAGCAACAGTTCAGCCGCTTTGTGATAGCCTGCTTGTTCTACTAGAAGTTTGCTTGATGCACCTTCAGGCGATAAGCCCAAGCTCACAAATGGAATTTGGAATAGGGCAGTATTGTCGCTATATACCAAATCTGCATGTAATAGAATTGTGACACCAATGCCAATTGCCACCCCACGTACAGCTGCAATCAGCGGTTTAGAAAACTTAGCTGCAGATTTTAATAAGATGAATGGAGGGCCTTCGGCAGCAGGTAGTTGTCCTTTAAGTGCAGCAGACTTCATAAAGTCTTGCATGTCATTGCCAGCACTAAAATCTGCATCTGTGCCACGTAAAATTACACAACGTACTGCGTTGGACTGATCTGCTTCATCTAAGGCTTGTGCAATCCACAAATATAATTCACCATACAGCGCGTTTTTTGCTTCTGGTCGGTTGATGGCTAAAGTCAGTACGCCATTGTCTAAATTCGCATTCAAATGTGGGTGAGGTTGTTGAATACAGCTCAGTGTCATCGTACTATCCTTGCTTTGATTGGTTTGAATTTATGGCTCATTATGTCGCAAATTCGCAGCGCTGGCACAACTCATGAGTTCATAAAAAGTTAGTGAATGATGAGATTTGCGTTCCTAATTCAATGTGAAATTTATTTAGAATTTGGGGTTGTTCATTTAAAAAATGAATAAGCAAGGCGGAATCTTAACGTCTATTAATTCTATTTTAGGATTAACCTTCGGTTCGACCTACTTTTGTTTTGGCAAAAGTAGGCAAAACCATTTGTCATCCACGAAACCTGCCCAATTATTGTTTTTGATTTATTATCTTGCAAAAACAATAATGAGTTGATACCACGCAGGTTGTGGATGACATTTCCGCGTATCAGATAGCATCATGTTGTTATCAAAATTAGGATTGGCGTATTTATTATGCAATATACGTTTGATTATTTGGTTTTCATTGGCCGCTTTCAGCCATTTCATTTGGCGCATTTGCAAACCATTCAAATTGCGTTAGCACGTAGTCATTATGTGATTTTGGCATTAGGTTCTGCACAAAATGAGCGCAATTTAAAAAATCCGTTTTTAGCCAAAGAACGTGAGCAGATGATTTTGTCTAACTTTTCACCTGAGATGCAAGAACGGATTAAGTTTGTGCATGTCGTAGATGTCTACAATGATGAAAAATGGCAAAAACTAGTCAAATCTTTAGTCGGTGAATTGATTCAACCGCAAGATCGTGTTGGTTTAATTGGGCATTTTAAAGATGACTCGTCTTATTATTTAAAGTTTTTCCCTGAATGGGAGATGGTAGAATTAGACAGCTTGCAAGATGCCATGTCTGCTACGCCTGCACGTGAGGCTTATTATCGTGGGGAAATACAGCCTAATTTTTTCCCGCAAGGCACAATTGATTTCTTAACCGCATTTCAAAACACGGAAATTTATCGTCAATTACAAGACAAATACCAGCAGCAGGACAGCAGTAATTTGACGGAGTAATCCAGTTTTTAAATGAAAAAGGATGATTGAAAAAGCTTTCAATCATCCAGAACATTGTGTTTTTTTAGAGGCTGAAAATTAAGCCTGTAAAGCGGTTAAATCCGCAAGCACTTGCTCGGCATGTCCTGCAGCTTTGACTTTACGATATTCTTTCAGTAATTGACCTTGATGGAAAATAAAAGTAGAGCGTTCAATGCCCATAACTTTTTTGCCATACATATTTTTTTCTTTAATCACATCAAACAACTGACACAATACTTCTTCTTTATCGCTAATCAAGTTGATGCCTAAAGATTGTTTTTCGGTAAAGTTTTGATGGGCTTTGACTGAGTCGCGCGAAATGCCAATGATGGTGGTATTAAGCGCATCAAATTGTGGCTTTAGCGCAGTAAAATCGACAGCTTGTGTGGTGCAGCCTGGGGTAGAGTCTTTCGGGTAAAAATACACCACTAACCAATCTGTACCAAGTTCGGTTAAATTGACTTCGCCTGTGGTTGCAGGAAAAGCTTGATTTGGTAATTGAATTGTCGTGCTCATATTTTTCTCCAAAATCATGCACATAAAAAACTAGCCACATAAAGTGGCTAGTTGAAATTGTTAAGAAAAATTATTTTTTCTCAGCCGCTTTCATTGCTTCTTCAGTTAAGGTTTTTAATTTACCTGTAAGCTGAGGACCAAAACAAGTTTGCAAATCTTTATTTTGCTTTTGTACAAAAGCTAAAGTCGCAGGGCTCTTTTTCTGGTTAATTGCGCTTTGAATTTCCCATTTTTGAGCGTTGGTTAATTTACCATCTGCTTCTACTGCACAAGTACAATATTTGCTTACTTCAGCTGTAGTCAGTTTTTTGCCTTTTGCAGTTTCTTCTTTACAAACATTAATTAAAGCTGCTTTTACATTGGTGCTTTTATATGCTTGTTGCAACTTGTCATTATTTGCGTGTGTCGTTGTTGCGAATAATGCAGCAACAGACATAATCGCAGAAACTATAATGTTTGATTTTAAATTTTTCATACACTTTACCTTGTTATGACGGTATATAACGCGTTGGGTCTGCAACACCGGCATCGGCAAAACCTTGTTTGCGTAAGCGACAGCTGTCACATTTACCACAAGCACGTCCTTGGTCATCTGCTTGGTAGCAAGAAACCGTTTGACTATAGTCTACGCCATGTTCAATACCTAAGCGAATAATATTTGCTTTGGATAAATGTAACAAAGGTGTCTCAAATTTTAACGGTTTGCCTTCTACGCCAACTTTGGTTGCCAAGCGTGCCATATTGGCAAAAGCATCAATAAATTCAGGACGACAATCAGGATAGCCCGAATAATCTACCGCATTAATACCAATCACAATTGCTTCTGCATCAAAAACTTCGGCAGCTGCCAAAGCATAAGACAGGAAGATGGTATTACGCGCAGGCACATAAGTCACAGGAATACCTTCTTGCTCATGATCAGGTACTTCAATGCTGTGATCGGTCAGGGCAGAACCGCCCAAGTTGCCTAAATCAATATTAATCACACGATGCTCAATGCCTGCATTTTTAGTCAAGGCACGTGCAGCATCTAGCTCTGTAGTCGAGCGTTGACCATACATAAAACTAAGTGCAATACATTCATAACGCGCTTGTGCCCATGCCAAACACGTGGTTGAGTCTAATCCACCAGATAACAATACAATGGCACGAGGGCGCATAATTGAACTCCAAATTTTAAAATATAGCGATAGAACTTGAGCAAAAGTGTGAAGATTGACGTCAATACGAATGGGGATTCGTGAGGAGATTAACGACCTGTTTCATCATTCCAAAGCAATTTATGTAATTGCAATTGGAAACGAACAGGGAGATGGTCGGCTAAAATCCACTGTGCCAAATCACGTGCAAGTTGTGGCAAGGCGACTGCACCTTTTTCGACAGCAAATGCAGGGGAGAACCACACTGTATCGACTTTTTTATGCAACTGATATTGCTCAACTTGCTGCTTCGCCCAAAGATAATCGTCATGATTGCAAATCACAAATTTGATTTGATCATGTGGGTTTAAAAAATCTAAATTTGATAATAAGTTGCGTGACATTTCACCCGATGCAGGGGTTTTAAAATCCAGTACCTTCGACACACGGTTATCCACTTTAGAAATATCTAAAGCTCCACTGGTTTCCAAAGACACTTCACAACCTAAATCTGCCAAGCGTTGCATGAGTGGCAGTGCATTCGGTTGAGCCAGAGGTTCACCGCCCGTCACACATACATACGGTGTTTTAAATTCTAGCGTGGTTTGGATGATGTCATCTAAAGATTGACGTTCGCCACCTTCAAAAGAATAAGTGGTATCACAGTAATGGCAACGCAATGGACAACCCGTTAAACGAATAAACACGGTTGGCAAGCCCGATGTATTGGCTTCGCCCTGCAATGAATAGAAAATCTCCGTGATGCGTAAACCCGCAGACGGATCAGAAACAGGAATAGCGGAAGATCGGAGGGTATTCATAAAATTCATCACAGTATGTAAAAAAACAAAAATCCCTACGGTCATTGCTGGCCGTAGAGATGGAGAAAACTAAAAAAAGTTTAGTCTTCGCGTAATAAGTCGTTCAAACTGGTTTTTGCACGGGTTTTCGCATCTACTTTCTTCACAATGATAGCAGCATACAAGCTATAAGTGCCACATTTAGAAGGCAGGTTGCCAGAAACTACCACCGAACCTGCAGGTACACGACCATAATGGATTTCGCCAGTTTCACGGTCATAAATTTTGGTCGATTGACCAATATAAACGCCCATAGAAATGACAGAACCTTCTTCCACAATCACGCCTTCAACAATTTCAGAACGTGCGCCAATGAAGCAGTTGTCTTCAATAATAGTTGGGTTTGCTTGAAGTGGCTCAAGTACACCACCAATACCTACACCACCCGATAAATGCACGTTTTTACCAATTTGTGCACATGAACCTACCGTTGCCCATGTATCAACCATGGTGCCTTCATCTACATAAGCGCCAATATTGACATAAGATGGCATTAACACCACATTTTTGGCTTGGAATGAACCTTTACGTGCAACTGCTGGCGGTACAACACGCACACCTGCTTGTTTGAATTGCTCGTCAGTCCAACCTGTAAATTTCGTGTCTACTTTGTCGTAGAAACGCAAATCGCAAGATTCAATTGGCTTGTTATCATTGAGTTTAAAAGATAACAAAACTGCCTTTTTTAACCATTGGTGAACGATCCACTCACCATTAATTTTTTCAGCAACGCGTAATGTGCCGTTATCTAAACCTGCAATTGCTTGTTCAACTGCCTGACGAATTTCAGAGGGACAATCTGCAGCGCTGAAATTAGCGCGGTCTTCAAATGCTTGTTCAATGATTGTTGAAAGCTGAGACATCGATGTTCTTACCAGAAAAAAATTTTCCAAAGATTTTACACTATATTGAGTGAGGAATAGATAAAAATTGGAACAGATTGGAATTTATCCTTAGTAAGATAAACAAGTTAAGTTGCGCGCTAAATTGTTGAAGTTTTGAAAATAAATGCTTTTGCAATAAACAATAAAAATAAATTTGTATCAAAAGATAACATAAACCTAGCAAATCTTGCATAAATACTGAGCGCAATAAGCTTTATAGTTTTCACATGAAAAACGAACGAATGAAAATTCAAAAAAGCTTTAGTTTGAGGAGAAACACAATGAAAACTTTACACTCAATTTTAGCCGCTTCTGTATTGGCAGCAGTTGCAGGTTCTGCAATGGCAGATACAGCTGTGGTAAAAGATGGCTATGCGTTTGATCGTAACCAATTAATTCCAACAGGTGTACGTGCTGAAGTAGGAACAACAGGTTATGGCGGTGCATTGCTTTGGACTGCAAACCCGTATGTGGGTTTAGCGCTGGGTTATAACGGTGGCGATATTTCTTGGTCGGATGACGTAGAAGTTGATGATGTTAACTATGATGTTGATATGGATAACAACTTGACTTACTTAAATGCTGAGATTCGTCCGTGGGGTACTAGTCCAAGTAAGTGGGCACAAGGTGTCTATGTAGCTGCAGGTGTTGGTTACATTGATCAACAATACGCTCTACAAGCTCGAAATGATGGTGGAACAATCAAAGTTAAAGGCGAAGATACTGGTTTAAGTAAACTTGGCTATGATCTTGATTATAGTAACGATATTGCACCATATTTAGGTGTAGGTTTTGCACCAAAGATTAACAACAACTGGGGCGTGTTTGGTGAAGTCGGTGCTTACTATACAGGCAACCCAACTGTGACTAATGTAAATTATTATGGTGGTACGCTAGAAGATGCTGCATTGGTTGAAGACCACCTTAATGAAGTTCGTAACGATGACAGATACGAATGGATGCCAGTAGCTAAACTAGGTGTAAGCTACCACTGGTAATATCCGTTAGTTTCAGCTAAACCAAAAAAAACGAGCTTCGGCTCGTTTTTTTTGTGTCTTAAAAGCGATGTGCTAATTTCAAGTGATAAACCCAAGCCTCACGTTGTTCGAGTGAAGAAAAACTTGAAATTTGAGTGATCAATGACTGTGGTTGTACCGTGTCTGGCTTGGTAAAGTGCAAATAATGCAGACCTGCAATCATAAACGTTTTGGGGTTAAAGTGATAAACTGCGCCCGTACCAACACCAACATAACCATCTACAGGGTTTAAACTTGAGGCAGGATTACCTGCACCAGAATCCCATAATCCTTCCACCGCAGTGATCCACTTGGGTGACCATTGATGGGCAAAACCCAAACGCGTAGACCATTGATTCTTTTGATAATCAATCAGGTTGAACTGATTACCTAGTCCTTCAGATTGCAGAATTGCTGCAAATTGAGTGGGTTGAATTTTAAAATATTGCCAATTGACCCATCGCAATGATCCGTACAGAAAATTTTGTGCAGGTAAACCGGTGTGAAAATCTAAATTCACCGATTCAGGGGTCTGAATTTCAGTTGCTTGTTGTGGTGCAATCTCTAAAGGAAATCCCCAAATACTTTCGCTTGCATTGGTACTGTGCTTGATTTTAGAGCGATAAGTAATTGCTGTATTAAATGCATATTCAGGAATTTGGTAGCTTACACCTGCCAACCAACCCCACGCATGGTCTTTGGGGAAATTTACGTGATAATCAAAAAAGGTATAGTCAACTTGAGTACCAATTTTCAGATCACCTGAAAATGACTGGTAACTTAGACCTGTAAAGAGGTTCCAATGTTGTGTGGGTTGATAGCCAATGAGTGCTGTAATATTTCTTGAGTCAAACTTAATATCTGCATTTTCTATAGGTAAGGGTTCACCTGAAAGAATAGGACTATAGTGATAATCCACATCAACAAAATAAGGTTGGTCAAATAATAACGCCACAGAAATTTGTGGATGTGGTTGTAATTTTAATGCAGCTTGGATGAAGTGTTGATTATTGACTAAATTGCCTGTTGAAAAATCTTGAACGCCTAATTCGGCAATATTTTGTTGATGCTGTACCTGACCTGAAATATTGGTATCCACGTGTAGCAAAGCGACTTCCGCATAATTACCTTTTTCAAAGAAAGCTTGAATGGATTGATTGCTGCGTTCTAAAGCGGCAGCAGAGGCATAACCTAGCGGCAGGACACACAGCAATCCAACAAAAATGTGAAATTTCATGTTACGTCCTTGGTCTAAATTATAGAATTGTGTTTAAAATCAAATTACGCTTTTTATTGTTGATTATATTTTATTCATGTTTCTGATAAATTAAAATCATTATTTTGATTATTTCTAGGCATTTAGATCAGCAAGAATTTTGCCAGAGAACTAAAAGAGAGCCTGGGCTCTCTTATGCATTATTGTTTTATTCTTCAGGATAGGCGATACGTTTTAAAGCTTTAATATCGGCATTTGGTGCACATAAAGAAATAAACTCATAGCCATAGCCACGTAGTAAATGTCCTTTGCGAACCGCAATCCATGTGGTGTTTACCCCAAAAATATCGGTCTGGATTTGTTTTAGACGGTAATCGCGTTCTGCATCGTATGCCACATTGTTTACCACGCCTACGCCCATGCCCAATTCAACATAGGTCTTAATAACATCGGCATCAAGTGCAGACATAACGATATTGACATCAATTCCTGCATCGGTAAATGCTTTGTCAATTTTAGAACGTCCCGTAAAGCCGCCGTGATAAGTGATGATTGGATATTCTGCCAAATCGGTCAGGCTAATCTCAGTTTTACTGGCTAAAGGATGATCTTGCGGGGTAATAATGCTGTGGCGCCAGTCATAATAAGGCACACTTGCCAAGTTCTCTTCAGTGGTTAGAGATTCGGTTGCAATACCAATATCGGCTTCACCTTGTAGCAGCATTTCGGCAATTTCAACAGGGCTGGCTTGTTGCAAAATCAAATGTACTTTAGGGAATTCTTTTTTAAACAAATTCACAATAGGCGGCAGCACATAACGCGCTTGGGTATGTGTAGTCGCAATGGTGAGCGTGCCTTCATCGACTTTATTAAAGTCATCGGCAAGGCGTTTAATGTTATCTGCATCAACCAACATGCGTTCGACAATACTCAGCAAAGCTTGTCCTGGCTCGGTTAAACCTAGTAGACGTTTGCCTTTGCGCACAAAAAGCTGCACACCAAGCTCATCTTCAAGGTCTTTAATGTGCTTACTCACGCCCGATTGAGAGGTGTATAGTGCTGCAGACGCTTCGGTTAAATTAAAGTTTTGCCGAACGGTTTCTCTAATAATTCTAAGTTGTTGGAAATTCATAGTGGTGCAACCCTAAAAAGGATGGAGCGGGTTAGGCTCCATCTTGATGTCCTTATGCGACTTGATTTTCAAATAAATGTAAAGTGATTACACTTAACCAAACCGTTTGATTTGGGCGGAATTGGTGCAGTTTCGCTTCATCTGCGGTGAGTGCAATTTCAATCAAATTCCCTTGACGATCTTGCAATTCTGCAACTACTTTACCAGCAATCCAAACCTCACGTAAGAAGGTCGCTTGAATGGTATTTTCCTGTGGTTGGGCATGAATATGCAACTCATCTGGACGCGCAAATGCAATCACTTTGCCTTGTGGTGCATTTGGTTGATTGAGAAGTTGTACGCGATCTTCACCAATTTGCACAACCCCTTGATGATGTTGTCCTTCAAAACGGTTGGCTTGACCTAAGAAGTCAAATACAAACGGAGTTGCAGGCTGTTCATACACTTCACGCGGTGAACCAATTTGTTCGACATTACCTTTGTTCATGACAATAATTTGATCGGCAACTTCGAGTGCTTCTTCCTGATCGTGGGTCACGAAAATTGAAGTGATGTGTAATTCATCATGCAAAGTTCTTAACCAACGACGTAATTCTTTACGCACTTTGGCATCAAGCGCACCAAAAGGTTCATCCAATAACAATACGCGTGGTTCTACCGCTAAGGCACGTGCCAAAGCAATACGTTGACGTTGTCCACCCGATAATTGTGCAGGATAACGGTCTGCTAAAAAGCTTAACTGTACCAAGTCGAGTAAACGCATAACACGCTTTTTAATCTCGGCTTCTGAAGGTCGGGTTGCACGTGGACGTACCCGTAAACCAAATGCGATATTGTCAAATACGGTCATGTGGCGGAATAGGGCATAGTGTTGGAAAACGAATCCAACTTGACGTTCGCGCACATGCACATCGGTTGCATCCTGACCCTCTAATATCACTTGCCCACGATCTGCCGACTCTAATCCTGCAATAATACGCAACAAGGTGGTTTTACCACAGCCTGAAGGCCCAAGCAGCGCCACCAGTTGGCCATCTGGAAAATCGAGGGAGATGTCTTTAAGTGCATGGAATGCACCAAAATTTTTTTCAATATTTTTAACTTGAATACTCATGCGGTCATTCCTTAAGAAACAGTTGAATCTTCATTGCGTTGGTTTTGCTTTTCTTGGCGAATTTCAACCCAAGTTTTTAAAATCAGGGTCACAATCGCGAGAAGTGCCAAGAGAGAGGACACCGCAAACGCAGCACTAAAGGTATATTCGTTATAGAGAATTTCGACGTGCAGCGGTAGGGTGTTGGTTTCTCCGCGAATATGCCCCGATACCACAGATACCGCGCCAAACTCACCCATTGCGCGGGCATTACACAGAATCACGCCGTAAATTAAACCCCATTTTATATTTGGCAAAGTGACTTTCCAGAAGGTCTGCCAACCCGATGCACCTAATACAATCGCAGCTTCTTCTTCCTCTGTGCCTTGCGCTTCCATTAAAGGAATCAATTCACGCGCCACAAAAGGTACAGTAATGAAGATGGTGGCAATCACAATTGCAGGTACGGCATATAAAACTTTGATGTCGTGTTCCATCAACCAGCCGCCCATCCAACCTTGTGTACCAAAAATCAGGACTAGCATTAAACCTGCAATGACAGGAGAAACTGAAAAAGGCATATCAATTAAGGTGGTGAGAATCGACTTACCACGGAAATTGAATTTCGCCACTGACCACGCTGCGGCAATACCAAATACCACGTTTAAAGGTACGGCAATGGCTGCAGTGAGTAAGGTTAATTTCACTGCCGATAAAGTGTCAGGATGCACCAATGCTTGGGCATAGACACCAATGCCTTGTTTAAACGCTTCGACAAAAACCAAAATCAGCGGCAAAATCAGACAGCTTAAGAAGAAAATGAAGGCAATTGCAATCAGGGTATAGCGTACCCAAGTCGGTTCACGTGTTGCATCGCGTGATTGTAGTTTTTCAGCCAAAGCATTGCTGTTGGTATTTAAACTCATCGTGCAGCTCTCCCTGTGCGACGACTTGCCCATGCTTGTAATAAGTTAATTAAGAACAGCATGACAAAAGAAATCAGCAACATCACCACAGCAATTGTGGTTGCACCTGCGTAGTCATATTCTTCTAAACGAGAAATAATCATTAAGGGTGCAATTTCAGTTTTAAATGGTTGGTTACCTGCAATGAAAATCACCGAGCCATATTCACCCACGCCACGCGCAAATGCGAGTGCAAAACCTGTAATCAGTGCAGGCAATAAAATAGGGAAAATCACTTTGGTGACAATTTGAAAGCGGTTAGCCCCTAGCGCAGATGCTGCTTCTTCCAACTCGGTTTCTAAGTCACTGAGTACGGGTTGCACGGTACGCACAACAAATGGAATACCAATAAAAATCAGGGCAAGGGTAATCCCGATAGGGGTATACGCGACTTTAATGCCTAATGGTTCTAAATATTGTCCAATCCAGCCAGTCGGTGCGTATAAAGAAGTCAGGGCAATACCCGCAACTGCAGTAGGCAATGCAAAAGGTAAATCGACCAAAGAATCTATAATACGTTTGCCCGGAAAGCTGTATCGTACCAAACACCATGCCAATAATAAGCCGAAGACGACATTAATAAAGGCTGCAATGAGCGCAGCGCTAAAACTGAGTTGCAAAGATTTTTGGATACGTTCTGAACTTAAAATTTCCCATAAACCATCCCAACCGATACCCAGCGATTTAATAAATACAGCCGATAAGGGAATAAGAACAATTAAGGATAAATACGCTAGGGTAAAGCCTAGAGAAAGACCAAATCCTGGCAGCACTTTGGATCGCTGCGACATGATGACTCCTCAAAAGAGAGAATGAGTGTTTGAAAACAAACAGATAAAAGTAAAAGATAAATTCGGCACAAGCATAATTTGCGAAGATTAAATTGCAAATTTGAATAAATACTTGTTGTTATCAGAAATACTGATATGTGATTGCATATTTTCTGCAATCAAATAATCATAAATTTCAGGAAATGCCCCAAAGCCTGATGCAACATTAATATGACCCACTTGTCCTAAATTAATCGGTGTTAATTGCCATGCTTGGGCAAGTGCCTGTGCATCTGCAAAACTTAGCCACGGGTCATTTTCACTGATCAATAAGCGTGTCGGTACAGCCAATTTAAGTTGCTGAAAATAAGCCGAATAATTGCTTTGGCTGTGTTGTGCAAAACCAGATTCACCAAAACGGGCAGGGTTAGCAGGTGCAACCAAAACCACATTT
Source organism: Acinetobacter sp. YH12135 (assembly GCF_013418565.1). Lineage (NCBI taxonomy): Bacteria > Pseudomonadati > Pseudomonadota > Gammaproteobacteria > Moraxellales > Moraxellaceae > Acinetobacter > Acinetobacter sp. YH12135. Next base: position 223,906 of record NZ_VPBU01000001.1, on the reverse strand, counting down.
TTTATTTTCGCCTGCAGTTCAGGGTGCTGCGCCAATGCTGCCACTGTGGTCAGACAACCAAAACTGTGCGCCACAATTTGAATGTCGTCCTGAATCGGGGCAACTGTTTTGACAAATTCAGCAACCCAGTTCTGTAAAATTGGGCTATTCCAGTCTGACTGTTGTACACGCGAGCAAGACATGAGTTGTCGTTGTAACCAAGATTGCCAGTGCGCATATTCACTGCCACCTACACCTGGAACAATTACGGTATGAATCATGTCGATGCTCCTTCGCATATTTCAGCCTGAAATAATGATCTGAATAACGCTTGAATATGAATTGAACCCATCATTTTCAGCTTTGGCTGTGATCACTTGGATTCAAAACTCAGTAAGATAATGCTGTAAAATTCATGTTTTAAATAATCTGCAACAAGGATAGCTAGAGTTTCTATGCAAAAAAAATAATTAAAAATGAATTTTATATGAATAAAAAAGATATATGTGAATCAGGTAAAAATGCGTTTGTGAAAACACCCGCATTTTTCAATTTGGGTGTTTTCAGCTAGCGCTTTGGTATGATTTACCTTTCGGAGTATTATTTGGTTTGGTTGGCTTTGACAATCTGATCGAAAATGCCATCATTTTCAAAGTGTTGCTTCTGAACTTTGCTCCATCCACCAAACTCTTGATCAATAGTCACCAACTTCAATGGTTTAAATTGCGACTTATATTGTGCCAACACCGTAGCATTACGTGGTCGGTAATAATTCTTCGCAGCAATGTTTTGACCCGCAGGCGAATAGAGATAGTTTAAATAGGCTTTGGCTAAGTGTTGATTGCCATCTTTTTGCACATTTTTCTCTACAATCGCCACAGGCGGTTCAGCCAAAATAGATAGAGAAGGCGTGATGATCTCAAATTTACCCGGTTGTTCACGCACGGCTAAATAGGCTTCATTTTCCCAAGCTAACAAAACATCACCAATGCCACGTTCTGCAAAAGTGGTGGTTGAGCCACGTGCGCCTGAATCCAATACTTTGGTTTGTTTATAAATTTGGCGAACAAACTCTTGCGCTTTAGCATCATTGCCCGCAGGTTGATGTTTTGCCCATGCCCACGCTGCCAAATAGTTCCAGCGTGCACCGCCAGATGTTTTTGGATTTGGAGTAATGATTTCCACACCAGGTTTGACCAAATCGCCCCAATCTCGAATACCTTTCGGGTTGCCTTTACGCACTAAAAATACAATTGTGGATGTATAAGGGGTCGAGTTGTGCGGAAATTTCTTTTGCCAGTCTTTAGGTAATAGACCGCGTTTGGCAATTTCATCAATATCGGCAGCCAGTGCCAAAGTCACGACATCGGCACCTAGACCATCAATCACCGCACGTGCCTGTTTGCCCGAACCGCCATGTGATTGTTTAAAGTTAATGTTTTGCCCGGTGGCTTTTTTCCAGTACGCACCGAAATCTTTGTTAAAGTTATCGTATAATTCACGGGTTGGATCGTAGGAAACATTCAGAAAGTCTTTTGCAGAAACGCTCAAGGTTGTTGCCGAAAGTACTGCCGCCAGTAGTCCAATTTTCAGTTTTGTAAAGTTCATGTTTGACCTCAGGTATTAAATCTGTTGTTGAATGAGGCAAGCATATCGGTAGTCTATTTGCTGAAAAAATAATTTAAAATGCGGTGAATATCAGTAAATGATAAATATAAATTTCTTCATTGTTTTCTATATTTAGAGATAAATAACGAGTACTTCTTCCATGCAGTGTTATAAAAATGCCAAGCCTACCGAGCAGATTCATGTGTTAGATCGCGCGTTTCATTATGGTGATGGATGCTTTAGCACTGCACGTTTTCGCCAAAATCAAATTGAATTATTTGACCGCCATTTGGCGCGTTTGCAATATGCCAATCGCCAACTTTCTTTAAATGCCAATCTTGAGTTAATCACTGAAACGCTGACAATTTTAAAGCAGGCGCATGGCGAGTTAAATGGTACTTTGAAGATTGTTTTAAGTCGTGGTGTGGGGCAGCGTGGCTACAGCTTGCCTGATCATCCTGCCGATGTTTGGGTGTTTTTCTATCCACAAGTACAAGCGGCTTTAGATACGGCATATCATTATGACATCATTCAAAGTGGCATCTTGGCACAAGCGATTGGACTAAGCATGCCGAATTTAGTTGGGCTGAAAAGTCTAAACCGACTTGAACAGGTATTGCTCAAACAAGAAGCCGATCAAAAAGGCTGGACAGAAGCTTTGGTTACTGATGTACAGGGCAGTGTGGTTGAAGGTGTGAGTAGTAATTGTTTCATTCGTATAAACAATACATGGATTACCCCGCAACTTGGTTATAATGGCGTGCACGGTGTCATGCGGGCAGAAATTTTATCGCGCATGCAACAACAGAATTTGCATTGTGAACAGCGTGATGTTCATGTTTCGGAAATTGCGCAGATTCAAAGTCTGTTTTTCTGTAATGCCTTAACGCCCATGAAAATTGTCAGCCATTTAGGGCAGCAGGTTTTAGATGTGCAGCCGTGTGTGGAACTATTTAAGCAACTTCAACTGAATCAGATTCATTCTTATGTCTAAGCGTCCATTAAAATCTAAAAAGAAAACCAAACCTATATGGTCTAAGCGTGCTATTCAGGGTGCGCTTATTTTTGTACTCGGACTGTTTTTGGTCATTGGCATGATCTTATGGTCAAGCTTATTTAAAGATTATCCTATTGAAGGCAAAAAACAATTATTGGCAATTAATGATGGTGATACTTACTCACGTTTTATTGATCGTTTGGCAGAACAAGATCATGTGAATTTTCCAATTGTTTTAAAACTCTATCAACGGGTGATGATTCACGACAGCATGAAAAAAGGCGTGTATGAAGTTCGTCAGGGTATGAGTGTACGTCAGGTTATGGAAATGATCGCCAATGCTGAAAATGCACAAATGAACCGTATTTTGGTGATCGAAGGCACGACTTTTAAACAATTGATTGATGCGTTAAAGAAAGATGAGTTAGTCACCAAAGAAGTGTCGCATTTGCCATATGATCAAATGCTAAAAGCTTTAAATATTCCTTTTACACATCCCGAAGGTTTATTTGCGCCGAATACTTATTTCTTTGCCAAAGGTGAAACTGACCGTAAAATTTTAACCGATTTATATCAGCGTCAAATGAAATCATTGGATGATGCTTGGAATAATCGTGCAGCAGATTTGCCCTATAAAAATAAATATGAAGCTTTAATCATGGCATCTATTATTGAAAAAGAAACCAATGTTGATGCTGAATTAGAGCAGGTTTCGGGTGTGTTTGTACGTCGTTTAAAACTGGGGATGCGTTTACAGACTGACCCAACCGTGATTTATGGTATGGGAGATCGTTATCAGGGCAATATCACCCGTCAGGATTTGCGCACTCCAACGCCATACAACACCTATACCATGAGTGGCTTAACGCCAACACCAATTGCTTTGCCAAGTCAAAAAGCCATTGAAGCGGCGATGCATCCAGATCAATCTGACAACATTTATTTTGTGGCGACAGGTAACGGTGGGCATAAATTTAGCACCAATTTGCAAGATCATAACCGTGCCGTACAGGAATATTTAAACGTACTGCGCATGAAAAAATCAGGGGAATAAGCATGTTTATCAGTTTTGAAGGTACTGAAGGGGTAGGCAAAACTACACTTATTCGCCGTATTCATGATTATTTTACTGCACAAGGTCAGTCGGTGGTTTTAACCCGTGAACCGGGTGGAACCCCTATGGCAGAGCAAATTCGTGCTTTGTTGCTCGAGGTCAACCATGAAGAAAAAATGTGTTCAGACACTGAGTTATTGTTGATGTATGCAGCGCGTGCACAGCATTTAGATCGGGTGATTTTACCTGCGTTGGCTGCAGGAAAAACTGTACTGTGTGACCGTTTTAGTGATGCGAGTTTTGCTTATCAGTGTGCAGGACGTGGTTTGAGTGAAAGCAAGTTGCAGACTTTAAATAATAACTTTGTGGCACGTATGCCTGACTTAACTTTCTGGCTGGATGCACCGATTGAACTGGGTATGACCCGTGCACGGGCACGTGGTGAACTTGATCGTTTTGAACAAGAGAAAGCAACTTTCTTTGAGAAAGTAAGAGGTGGCTATCAAACTTTGTGGGAGCGACACCCTGAGCGAGTGAAGCGCTTAGATGCAACACAAAGCCCCGATCAAGTATTTGCACAGGCGATGCACTATTTGCAAGCTAAGGCATAACAAACAAAGGTATAACAAGCCAATGGGTCATGGTTATGCATTTGATTGAATGGAAAAATCTTCTATAGTGGAAATGCTTTAGAAGATTTTTTTATTTAAATAATAGCGAATAGTAAATATGACCAAAGACGAAATTATTGAATTTTTAAAAGTTGAGTTTCCGCAAAGTTTGGAAAAATGTGAAATTGTGTCCATCAGGCCACGTGGGGCATTGGTGAATTATCACATCGATGAACGTGATTTACGCCCAGGTGGTACGGTATCAGGGCCGACTATGATGACTGTTGCAGACTATGCACTTTATATCGCCATTTTAGGGGAGTTGGGTTTGGTGGCTTTGGCGGTGACCAGTAATTTAAACATCAACTTTTTACGCAAGCCCGCAGCAGGGCGTAATTTACGTGGTGAATGTCGCTTAATGAAAGTAGGGAAAAACCTCGTGGTCGGTGAGGTTTGGGTATATTCCGAAGGTGTAGATGATGCCGTGGCGCATGTCACAGGGACGTATTCGATTCCACAGATTGGCTGAGAATAAAGTCAGCTTTATCTTAATTTTAGTTACTTATATTTACCATGTGGTTACATATGTACACATACCACATGAAAATCAGGGTTTGATTGGTTAAAAAATAATCACAAATATTTCATTTTATGTTTTTCATATAGATCAAATCTGCTTTTGTCTAAGCTAGCAACCCGTAAGTGATAAAACAAGGGAGCTAAATGCTTAAATTTAAGAACAATATTGTTCATGGAGCAATCTTTGATATGGATGGAACAATGTTTGATACTGAACGATTACGGTTTCAAACATTGAAGCAGGCATCTCAGGAGCTCATTGGCGTTGAATTTTCAGACGTATACCTCATGCAATGTTTGGGTTTGAGTGCAAAGAGCGCTGAACAACTGGCGCAAGCAGAATATAGTGCAGACATTCCTTACCGTGAGATCCGTCAGCGTGCTGATGAACTAGAACTAGAAAGTGTGCGCAATTTTGGTGTGCCCATTAAAAAAGGTTTGTTGCAGGTATTAGAGCGGTTAAGAAAGTCTGGCTTGAGAATGGCGGTTGCTACGTCTAGTCGTCGTGCCATTGCCGAAGAATATTTGATTAATGCCAATGTCTATAAGTTTTTTGATGTATTAGTTTGTGGCGATGAGGTGCAACAGGGCAAGCCACATCCTGAAATTTTTATAACAGCCGCACAAAAAATTAATCTAGATCCCAGCGAATGTTTCATGCTGGAAGATTCTGAAAATGGAATCAAATCTGCACATGCAGCGGGTGGCATAACCATACTATTTCGGGATATCAAAAAACCTAATGCTAATATGTTGTCACTCACGCAGCATTATTACGCAAGTATGCAAGCTTATTTAGATGACTTAAATCAAGTTATTCCTGTATTGGAAATGCCGAGTTTACAAGAGGCCTTCCCGCAAACTTTAAATCAGTTGAGTGTGGGGATTCATGGTTTTGGTGCAATAGGTGGGGGCTATTTGGCCCAAATTTTATCGCACTGGGATGGCTATACCCGTCCTAAACGTATTTATGCTTCTACACGGAATACCTTATATCGTTCTGCAGTAAACGCCTTTGGAACGTATTCAATTCGTTATGGACAATGTTCTTATGATGAACGAATTGAAAATATGCACATCATTGATGCGGAGAACTTGCAGCAGATGCAGCAAATGTATGTGGAGTCGAGCCTAATTGCATTATGTTTGCCTGAACATGCTTTACAGCAAGAGGCTAAAGTAATTGCGCAGGGCTTATATGCCCGTTTTATAGCGCAAGTTGAACTCCATCAGCCTTTAACTATTTTGGTAATTTTAAATAAAGTTGGGGCAAAACAGCTCTTGATGACGCATATTCATCAGGCGTTAGAGGCGTTGTTGGATCCCGATACGGCAGCCAAAATTATGGAGCAGCATTATTTTTGCGATACTGTCGTAAATAGAATGGTCTCTAAATTAAGCGATCAAAACTTATATCGCCAATTACGCATCAAGTATAATATTTTTAAGCAATTTCAGTTGGATGACGAAGCAGAGCCAATTGAAATTGAAGACAATACTCGATTGCAGCCTGAGCAAGAGCGTCAAGCCACCTTATATGTAGAAGATTTAAGACGCAATTTTCAGCCCAGTCACATTTTGCAAAGTATGGATTTAATTTTATTTCATGCTGAAAGTGACATGCCTATTTATGTGGAAAATGCCAGTCCATTATTGCAACACATGCGTCAAATGATTTTGGTAGATGATATTGCCGAAATCCAACTCATTAAAAATCGTTTATGGAATGGTGTACATGCCATGATGGCTTGGTTATCCAGTTTAATAGGGCATAACAGTATTGGTGTCGCAATGGCAGACCCATTGGTTGCAGATTTTACCCGCGCTGTTTCGGCACAAGTAGCGTTGGGATTAGCTGCACAGTTGCCGCATCGTCAGCAAAACTTAAAGCATCTGGCACAGAGCTTTCTGGACTCATGTGAACATGCCTATAAAGACCCGTGTCAGCGTGTGGCACGTGACCCTTTGCGTAAACTCTCAGCCAATGAACGGGTGATGGGTGCTTTGATTTATCATCTGCAGCATGATTTAGCTGCAAATTATGTGCAGAAAGGAGTGGTGTTGGGCTATCTGTATGCAATTAAAATGCAGCAGTTGGGGGCTCAAGCAGCATTACAGCATTTGTCAAAACAATTGCAAAATGCGCCTATAGACGAACAGACACGGCAGCAATTGCAGTACATAATTAGCCACCAATTACAGCAACTATTGGCTGGTCAAGTTCGCTTAGAAGCATTTATTCAAGATGGTACTCAAGTTGCAGCCGTAATCTAAAACTCAACTTGATGAATTCTTGGGGGGAGGTTTAGTAAGTTAACGTCATCATATTCAAAATGATAAAATATCGAATCGTGTTATGGAACACGATTCGGTGCTTTCTTGCATTAGAATTCAAATGCACTTTATTCACAGATACTTTTATGCAAATGCTGTTGTGTAACAAGCAATCAGATCACTCATTCACCAATGGAGTTTCCACTTGGAAATTTGGTGGAATGAGCACAGTTTTACGCAATTCAGGCGCAAGCTCTGGATAATCTAGCGTGAAGTGTAAACCACGTGATTCTTTGCGTTGCATGGCACAGCGCACAATCATTTCAGAAACCAGAACCAAATTACGCAGCTCAATCAAGTTTTTACTGACTTGATAGTCCTGATAATACTCGGTGATTTCACGTTTTAGCATTTCAATACGGTGTAAGGCACGCTCTAAACGCTTAGTGGTGCGTACAATGCCGACATAGTTCCACATGGTTGCACGTAGCTCATCCCAGTTTTGTAAAATCACCACATCTTCGTCAGGGTTCGTCACTTGCGAATCATCCCAAGCAGGAACTTCAGGCGAGCTATAATCTGCAGTGTAATGGGCTTCAATATGTTTGGCGGCAGCCATTCCATAGACAAAACATTCTAAAAGAGAGTTACTTGCCATACGGTTAGCGCCATGCAAACCTGTATAAGAAGTTTCACCAATCGCATATAAACCTGCAATATCGGTTTGACTATGTTCATCCACCATTACTCCGCCACAAGTGTAGTGGGCAGCAGGTACAACAGGAATCATATCGGTAGTGATATCAATGCCCAATTCCAGTAAACGTGCATACAGCGTTGGGAAGTGTTCTTTCACAAATTCTGCAGGTTTATGGGTGATGTCTAACCACACATGACGAATACCTAAGCGTTTGATTTCATAGTCAATCGCACGTGCTACAATGTCACGTGGCGCCAATTCTGCACGCTCATCAAAACGCAGCATAAAACGCTCACCATCGGGTAAACGCAAATATGCACCTTCACCACGCATGGCTTCAGTAATTAAAAACGAACGTGCTTGGGGATGATACAAACAGGTCGGGTGGAATTGATTAAACTCCATATTTGCCACACGGCAACCTGCACGGTATGCCATGGCCATACCATCACCTGTGGCAATGTCTGGGTTAGATGTATATAGATAGGCTTTCATTGCACCACCGCAGGCAAGTGCGGTAAACGGAGCAAGGAAGCTATGCACTTTTTGTGTTTTTTCATCTAGTGCATATAAGCCTAAAGTGCGATTGCTTTCATTTAAACCTAATTTTTGCGAGGTAATTAGGTCAATCGCAATAAAATTTTCAAAAATGGTGATGTTTTGCTGTTCTTGGACACGTTGTACTAAAGTGGTCGAAATTGCGCGTCCTGTTGCATCGGCTGCATGAATAATACGTCGCTGTGAGTGACCGCCTTCACGGGTTAAGTGCAACTGTTCTTGTTCATCTAAAGTAAATTGAACACCTTGTCTCAGCAGAAAATCTACCGAAGGTTTGCCGCCTTCTACGGTTTGTTTGACGGCATCCATTTCACATAAATGCGCACCTGCAATCATAGTGTCATCTATGTGTTGTTCAATTGAATCTGTTTCATCAAGCACTGCCGCGACACCGCCTTGCGCATAGAAGGTGCTGGCTTCAGTGAGGGTAGATTTCGCCAAAACGGCAATATTGAAATGCTGGGGTAATGAGAGCGCTAAACTCAAACCTGCACCACCACTTCCCACAATAATCACATCAAATTGATGTGTTGTGTTTAAATTAGGCATGTCCATCAGCTAATTTGAAAAAAGTTGGATAATGACACCCCTTTTTACAGAAAAAGGCAAGTGCGAAGTGGATTTGAATAATGAAAAAAAAGAATAAACTGGCAACTTTTATGGAATATCCCACTTTTATTGTGATTCGATTCCACGCTTTTCATTTATAGCACTTTGGCGCATCATTTTTGATGGGTCAAATATAAGATGCTATCTCAGCTATCCTCCACAGTGCCTGCCAAACCGTAATTGAAAAAGATTCAACATTTTATTACGCAAAAGCCTATTATTTTGTGCTAAATAAGGTGAGTTCAAAGTCATAATTATTATTGAGTGAATGCTATTTATGAAAAATCGCAACTTAAAAAAAGGTTTATATGCGGCTGTTTTTACTATGGCAACTGTGCAGACTCAAGCAGCACCACCAGTAGACTTTTCTAATTTGGTTGAGCAGGTTAGTCCTGCGGTGGTGAGTGTCAATGTTGTCAAAAAAATGAGTCAGGAAGAACTCTTACAACAACAGGTTCCAGAAATTTTACGCCGTTTTTTTGGCAATCAAGTGATTATTCCTCAACAGCAAATTCCACAAGAAAAAACAGGTTACGGCAGTGCCTTTTTTATCAGTAAAGATGGATACCTTTTAACCAATCACCACGTTGTTGAAGATGCTTCTAAAGTTACCATTGTACTGAATGACCGCCGTGAACTTGATGCAACTGTCGTGGGTAGTGATGAACGTACCGATGTCGCGTTATTAAAAGTGCAGGGCAGCAGTTATCCAGAACTGCGTACAGGCAATGTCGATCAATTACGTGTAGGTGAGCCTGTACTTGCGATTGGTTCACCATTTGGCTTTGACTATTCTGCATCGGCAGGAATCGTGAGTGCCAAAATGCGTAATATGATGGGTGAAACTTCAGTGCCATTTATTCAGACCGATGTGGCGCTTAACCCAGGTAACTCAGGCGGGCCACTATTTAACCAGCGCGGTGAAGTGGTCGGCGTGAACTCCCGTATTTTTAGTGGTACGGGTGGTTATATGGGCTTGTCATTCTCCATTCCTATTGATGTTGCCATGGATGTTGCCGATCAGTTAAAGCGTAACGGTAAAGTGACTCGTTCTTATTTAGGGGTGAGTTTGCAAGATATTGACCGCAATTTGGCAGAATCTTATAAACTCAGTAAGCCTGAAGGTTCATTAATTACTCAAGTTGCACCAAACTCACCTGCGGCACGTGCAGGTTTGCGCGCGGGCGATGTGATTCTTAAATACAACGGCACACCTATTTCCAGAACGTCTGAATTGTTGAACTATTTAAACCGTTCAGTGCCAAATCAAAGTATTCAGCTTGAAGTATTACGCGATGATAAACGCCGTAATATTACCGCTACGGTGAGCACAGCACCTGACGACACGCCTGCCAAAAACAACCCTGATACCGCAGCCAAAGGCCCTGTTTTAGGGGTGTCGATTCGTGATTTAAGCGTTGCAGAACAACGCCAATTAGATATTAAAGGCGGTGTGTTGATTCAGGAAGTGCGTCGTGGTGGTTCGGCAGCTCAGGCACGTATTATGCCAGGTGATGTGATTGTGCAACTGAATAACACCACCATCCAAAATGCCAACCAATTTGTTGAAACAGTATCTACCTTGAAACAAGGTACAATTGCGCGTGTGGTGATTATCCGTCAAGGGCAACGTGCGATTATTGGCATGCGTATTCAATAAGTTGATGTGGCATAAAATCGTAAATCTATCTAAAATTTAGAATCTTGCTAAACTTTAAATAGCCACTTATTTTAAGGAAGTCGCTCTTGAATTAGGGCGACTTTTTTATGTAACTCGGTATTTTTGTTAGACTAGACCGACATCGCCGTTTTAGTTAAAAGGATGACATGAGCAGCATATTTGATTTAAAAATCACCGTACAGCCAGAACATATTGATATTTTAGGGCATGTAAATAATGTGGTGTATGTGCAGTGGATGCAGGATGTAGCATCGGCACATATCGAAACATTAGGTTTAGGGGTGCTGGAATACTTAAAACTAAAACATGCGATGGTGGCGGTGGAACATCATGTGCAATATCGTAAAGCGGCACTCGAAGGTGAGGAGCTGATTTTGCGTACATGGTTAAGTGATTTGAATGCGTTGTATTCATTCCGCCAATATGCGTTTTATCGCCCTCAAGATAAAAGTCTGCTGTTTATGGGCAATACACAATGGGCTTGTGTGGAAATTGCTACAGGTCGTCCAAAACGCATGTCACCGACATTTACGCAAGCCTATCAACCCCTTGCTGCTGATGTGAATCCGTTGGATTTTAGTGAGTATGATTCATTAAGATGAGTTGAAGCACCAAGTGTAGCGTCATTGAAAGTTGCTGCATGTTATTGCTGTCGATGTTGTTAAAGAGGGTATTCACCTGTTTCAAATAGCATGAAGTATTCTTCAATTCTCACTTTAATTACGACACACATCTCTGCATAAAAAGCCTGAAACTCTCGAATAAAAAGAAAAACGCGTGAGGCTGCAAAAGGAAGTCATTATTATGGATACATTGAAAAATCCATCTGCTATAATCCTTCGCAATTTCTATTCGGCTTTTGCTCTGCATGAATTTTGAGGTGCAGAGCGTGTTATTTTTCAAGGTAACCCATGGCGCAAGCTAAAAAAACTGTTGATATTAAAAACATCCGTAACTTTTCGATCATTGCCCATATTGACCATGGTAAATCGACTCTAGCAGATCGTTTCATTCAAACCTGTGGTGGTTTACAAGATCGTGAGATGCAAGCTCAGGTGTTGGATTCTATGGAGCTTGAGCGTGAGCGTGGGATTACCATTAAAGCCACCTCAGTGACTTTATACTACAACCATCCAAATGGTCAGGAATACCAGTTAAACTTCATTGACACCCCAGGACACGTTGACTTTTCCTATGAAGTATCACGTTCTTTGGCAGCTTGTGAAGGTGCGCTATTGGTAGTCGATGCGGCACAAGGGGTAGAAGCGCAATCAGTTGCAAACTGCTATACCGCAATTGAGCAAGGCTTAGAAGTTTTACCTGTACTGAATAAAATTGATTTACCGCAGGCAGAACCTGAGCGCGTGATTCATGAAATTGAAGAAATTATTGGTATCGAAGCGCAAGATGCACCCACCTGTTCGGCTAAAACAGGTTTAGGCATCGACAATGTATTAGAAACCTTGGTGAATGTCATTCCTGCACCACAAGGTGATCGTGATGCGCCATTGCAAGCCTTAATTATTGACTCATGGTTTGATAACTATTTGGGCGTTGTGTCGCTGGTACGTATCAAGCAAGGTCGCGTGCGTAAAGGCGATAAAATGTTGATGAAATCGACAGGTCAAACGCACATTATTACCTCAGTTGGTATTTTTAATCCAAAACATACCGAAACAGGTATTTTGGAAGCAGGTGAAGTTGGCTTTGTTATTGCGGGTATTAAAGATATTTTTGGTGCGCCAGTGGGTGATACCATCACACTCGCAACTACACCAGAAGTAGAAACCTTACCAGGCTTTAAAAAAGTTAAGCCGCAGGTTTATGCAGGTTTATTCCCAATTGATGCCAGCGACTTTGAACCGTTCCGTGAAGCCTTGCACAAACTACAAATTAACGACTCAGCTTTGTTCTTTGAACCTGAAAGTTCAGATGCTTTAGGCTTTGGTTTCCGTTGTGGTTTCTTGGGCATGTTGCACATGGAAATCGTACAAGAGCGTTTAGAGCGTGAGTACGATTTAGACCTAATTTCATCAGCACCAACGGTTATTTATGAAGCTGTGATGAAAAATGGCGAAACGGTTTATATCGACAGTCCATCTAAAATGCCTGATGGTTCAACTGTAGAAGATTTGCGTGAACCGATTGCGGAATGTCATATTTTAGTGCCGCAAGAATACTTGGGTAACGTCATGACCCTATGTATTGAGCGTCGTGGTGTGCAAAAAGACATGAAATTCTTGGGTAACCAAGTGTCTATTACTTTTGAAATTCCAATGGCAGAAGTCGTGATGGATTTCTTTGATAAATTGAAGTCATGTTCACGTGGTTTTGCATCGTTAGATTATAACTTTGTGCGTTTTGAAAGTTCATCTTTGGTTAAAGTAGATGTACTGATTAACGGTGAAAAAGTTGATGCCTTAGCGATGATTTGTCACCGTCAGGATGCACGTCACCGTGGTATTGCCTTGGTTGAAAAAATGAAAGACTTGATTCCGCGTCAAATGTTTGATGTGGCTATTCAGGCTGCCATTGGTGCACAAATTATTGCGCGCTCAACCGTGAAAGCGATGCGTAAAAACGTACTTGCGAAGTGTTATGGCGGTGACGTTTCTCGTAAGAAGAAACTACTTGCCAAGCAAAAAGAAGGTAAGAAACGTATGAAGCAAGTGGGAAGTGTTGAAATCCCGCAAGAAGCTTTCTTAGCTGTACTTAAAGTCGAACGCTAAAATTATAAGGATAATAAACCCATGGATTTTGATTTTAATTTGATTCTCGTTCCTGCCACATTATTTTTTATTGCGGTGTGGCTGCTCGATAAATTTGTATTTAAGCAAAGAGCAACGAAAGGGCGAGGCAATGAAAACTTCATTATCACATGGGCTTATGATTTTTGGCCTGTTTTGGCAGTGGTGATGGTACTGCGTTCATTCCTGTATGAACCATTTAATATTCCGTCAGATTCTATGGTGCCAACCTTAGAAACGGGCGATTTTATTTTGGTGAACAAGTTTGAATATGGCGTGCGTTTGCCAATTATTAACAGCAAAATTATAGATGTGGGTTCGCCTGAGCGTGGCGAAGTTGCGGTGTTCCGTTATCCACCACAACCAAGCATTAGTTATATTAAGCGTATTGTCGGTTTACCAGGCGATCATATTGTTTATGATCATGGTCAGCTGAGCATTAATGGCGAGAAAGTAACGAAAACCCCAATCCAGTTTAGCCGTGAAAAAGACAGTCTAGATACACCTACTTCAATTTACCATCAGGAAACTTTAGGGGCGCATACATTTACCATGCGCGAGCTTGAAGGTGTAAACGTGGCGCGTCAGGCACCATTCCTGAACTATGTAGACAATGGTAAATATTCAGCAGAAAATGGTTTATATTGGGAAGTCAAAGTACCTGAAGGTCATTACTTCGCGATGGGGGATAACCGCGATCAAAGTGCTGACAGTCGTTTTTGGGGTTTTGTACCAGAGGAAAACCTAACAGGTCGTGCATTCTATGTGTGGATGCATAAAGAGCCTGGGTTTAATTTGCCGTCATTTAGTCGTAACGGCAAAATTGATTAATACAGCAGATTAGGAAAATAAAAAATGCGTCATCAACAAGGGGCATCCTATATTGCAATTTTAATTGCAATTATTGGTTTTGCATTTATGGCAAAAGTGGCAATTGCGGTTTGGGGACCATATTTCGATGATCGAATGTTGGACAATCAAATTGAAGAGCAATTGTTGAATGGGCCAAAAAACCTATCACCACAAAAGTTTATTGGTGAAATGGACAAGCGTTTAAGCATGAACAACATTCGCGATATTAAATTTGCAGATGTAGCTCAAGTGACCAACGTAGATGGTTTAGAAGTGAAAAAAGAATATGAAATAAGAAAACCTTTCTTATTGAATATTGATATTGTAATGAAGTTCGAGAAAAGTTTTGATCAAAGCTCAGTCCAAGCTAAATGAGACCCGTCTAGCCAGCCGAATCGGTTATCAGTTTAAGCAACCTGAATTGCTTAAACTGGCTTTGACTCACCGCTCGGTGAGTCATAAACACAATTACGAACGTCTGGAATTTCTAGGCGATTCGTTATTGGGAATGATTGTTGCCAATTATTTATATGTGGCTTATCCACATGAAAATGAAGGGCGTTTAACGCGCATGCGGGCAACACTGGTACGTCAGGAAGCCTTAGGCAAAATTGCCAATGATTTAAAGCTCAGCCAAAATTTAATTCTCAGTACGGGAGAATTGAAATCTGGCGGTCATCATCGTGAGTCTATACTGGCAGATACCGTAGAAGCGATTATTGGCGCTATTTATGTCGATAGCGGTGATTTGAATTTGCTGCAAACGATTGTGCTAAAATGGTACAGCCCTTATTTAGATCATATTGAGCCAACCGATCAACTCAAAGACCCTAAATCACGTTTACAAGAGTATTTACAAGCACGTAAAAAACCTCTCCCGGTTTACGAGGTTGTAGATATTCAGGGTGATGCACCGAATCAGCATTTTATTGTGGAATGCCGAGTCGATAGTTTACCTGTAATGAAGGGTGAAGGTTCAAGCCGTCGCTTTGCCGAGCAGGCAGTAGCGGCAGATATTTTAAAATTCTTGGAGCAAAAGTCTGAATGACCATCCATTCCGATCACGTAGATGCTGATCACGAGTCGAATAACGACGCCAATGACTTAATCAACCAGTTCTTTAGCGGTCAGGGAACTGAAATTCCATCTGATTTCCGCAGTGGTTTTGTTGCAATTGTTGGTCGCCCGAATGTGGGTAAATCGACCCTCATGAACCACTTATTGGGTCAAAAACTATCCATTACTTCACGTAAACCGCAAACCACACGTCACAAAATTGTGGGAATTGATTCACGTGAAAAATCTCAGGCTGTGTTTGTAGACACACCAGGGATGCATAAAAAAGAAGTCCGTGCCATCAACAAAATGATGAACCGTGCTGCATCATCTGCTTTGCGTGATGTGAACTTGGTTTTGTTTGTGGTGGATGCACAAAAATGGACGCAAAATGATGAGTTAGTCCTAGAAAAGCTGAAAAATGCAGAAATGCCAGTGATTCTGGTGATTAACAAACTCGACACTTTTGAGAATAAAAATCAGGCTTTGCCGATTATTCAAGAACGTGCCAAGTTAATGAACTTTGCCGAAATTGTACCTGTATCGGCATTGCGCGGCGCGAACCTAGATCATTTGCGTGACACGATTGAACGCTATTTGCCATTCCAGCCACCGTTGTATTCGCTAGATCAAATCACAGACCGTTCAGAACGTTTCTTGGCATCTGAAATTATCCGTGAAAAGATCATGCGCCAATTGGGCGAAGAACTGCCTTACGATTTAACCGTGCAAATCGAATCATTTAAAACTGAAGATGCGGTTTTAAATGAAAAAACGGGTCGTATGAAAGCACCATGTACCTATATTGATGCCACTATTTTTGTAGATCGCTCTGGTCAAAAAGCCATTGTGATTGGTGAAAAAGGCGCGAAGCTGAAAAAAATTGGTATGGATGCACGGGTCGACATGGAAAAAATGTTCGAGCAAAAAATCATGCTGACGCTTTGGGTGAAAGTCAAAGGTGGTTGGTCTGATGATGAACGTGCATTAAAAAGCTTAGGATATAGCGATATCTAAGTTTGACGAAAAGGGAACTGTGATGATGAAAGTGTTGGCCATTGTGGCATGTATGTTTGTCTTGCAAGGTTGTATTCACAAAGTTGTGACAGTTCCCGTAAAAGTTGCCTACAAAACTACAAAGGGTGTGGTGAAAGGCACTGCTGCTGTAGTTGGTGCTGTCATTCCAGATGGTGATGACGAAGAAAAATCCAAACAAGAATCCTCTAAAGAACAGGATTAATTGACGCTATCATGCGTAATGAAATCTTGCATGGTTATTTAATCCATCATCGAAAATACCGCGAACGTAGCCATATTGTGCACTTGTTTACCCGCGAACATGGGCGGGTTGATGGTATTTTAAGACAAATGCCACCGCCACAATATCAACCGATTCGCATACAAGCTTCGGGAAAATCAGACCTTAAAAATTTCACCAAGCTGGAAATTGTCAATCAACCGGTTTTCTTCTTTGGTGATGCATTTTTTTCAGGCTTTTATTTAAATGAAATCGTGCTGCGCTTATGTTCTGCCGAAGTGGAAATGCCAGAAACTTTTGTGCAATATCACCAGACTTTGGCGCATTTACAACACTTATCTAGTCAAGAAAATCCCAATCTATTCTTAAGACAAATTTTACGTCAGTTTGAACATGCATTATTGGAAGAATTAGGCTATGCGATTGATTTTTCAGTCGATGCGAACCAAGAGCCAATTCAGCCCAATCTACATTATCATTTTCAACTGAATGATGGTTTTATCCCTACCGCACAAGCATCACGGGCTAACTTAGTCGGTACACAGATCCTCAGTATGTGCGACTATGAAAAAGGTAGGGATTTTAACCCAGAGCAGTTACAATTACTGTCTCGGCTGTATCGACAAATGATTAGTTCACTGTTGGGTGATCGACCTTTAAAAAGTCGCCAATTGTGGATTCAGAATTCTCAAACCCAAGCGTAATGTAGGAACCTATTATGGCTTTACTCGGTGTCAATATTGACCATGTGGCAACTTTAAGACAAGCGCGTGGCACGAACTATCCAGACCCTGTGAAGGCCGCATTAGTTTGTGAACAGGCGGGTGCAGAGGGGATTACTTTGCATTTGCGTGAAGACCGTCGTCATATTCAGGATGATGATGTGCGTCGTATGCGTCCGTTGCTAAAAACTCGTATGAATTTGGAAATGGCAGTTACTGAAGAAATGATCGAGTTTGCCAAAGAAATTCGTCCACAGCATGTATGTTTGGTACCTGAGCGCCGTGAAGAAGTAACCACTGAAGGTGGTTTGGATGTAGTAGGCAATTTTGCAGCAGTTAAGGCCGCTACTCAGGAATTAACAGCAATTGGCTGTGATGTGTCACTGTTTATTGATGCAGATCTTGCACAAATTGATGCGGCCGTTGCATGTGGTGCACCGACCATTGAAATTCATACAGGCGCGTATGCCAATGCAGAAAATGAAGCTGCACAGCAAGCCGAATTGACCCGTATTGTTCAGGGCGTAGAATATGCAGCTAGCCGTGGCTTAGTGATTAATGCAGGGCATGGCTTGAACTTGGACAATGTAGGTGCAATTGCCGCTATTCAACACATCCATGAGTTAAATATTGGTCATGCTTTAATTGGTGATGCTGTATTTGTCGGCTTGGAACAGGCTGTTAAACGCATGAAAGCTGCGATTGATGCAGCGCGTTAATCTGCATATTTAAAATTGAAAGATAAAATTTGAAACGTTATGTCCAGCATAAATTATGATGAATTGATGCAGCCTGTGATAGCATTTTTAGGCTGCGAAACACCCAAAGAATGGTTGAACGAAGCATTAAATAATTTAGATATTTTGATGCAAGATCATGCTAACTGTGAGAAAAAAGCAGCAGGCACAGCCATGAATCTGATGTTTCGTTACAGCTTTTTTACCGATTTGCAGGTCAAACTGGCACAGTTGGTACGCGAAGAAATGCTGCATTATGAGCAGGTGCTAGAGTTCATGGCAAAGCGTGGGCAAATGTGGCAGGGTTTAAGTGCAGGGCGTTATGCAGGCGGTTTACGTAAAGAAATCCGTACCTATGAACCTGAAGCACTAATTGATGTTTTGGTGATAGGTGCCTTTGTAGAAGCACGTTCATGCGAGCGGTTTTATGCGCTTGCGCCATTGGTAGATGAAGAATTAGGTAAGTATTACCGTTATTTACTGAAATCAGAATCACGGCATTATGAAGATTATTTGGCACTGGCTTTGGATGTAGCAAAAACAGCAAAACTGAAAAACCCTGAAGAAGATATTCAGGGGCGAATTCAGCATATACGTGAAGTGGAAAAGAATCTTATTTTAAGTCCAGATGATCTGTTCCGTTTTCATAGTGGTGTGCCTGTGCAAGCCGCTTAAAACTTGTAGATGATCTAAGATAGAAAACGGAACTTCGGTTCCGTTTTTTTATCAATCAAGTTATTGCTTAGGTATTTTGATTGTGGATTGTTGCCTAAGTCACTTAGAAATGATCAAGGCTAAGATTAGGAATTACATTAAGCTGAATTGCCCAAAACAGTTACATTCATCTTTTTGAACGATTAAGGCATGAATCGCTGCTTGGTTATTTACAGACCACATCATCCATAAATTTTAGGCAATAAAAAACCCAAGTCGTTATGCTTGGGCTTTTTAGAATTTGGCTCTCCCACCTGGGCTCGAACCAGGGACCTGCGGATTAACAGTCCGTCGCTCTACCGACTGAGCTATGGGAGAATCTGAATGCGATTATAAGCAGATTTAAGCAAGGGTCAAGCATAAATTGTCATGTTTCTTTCATTTTGACTTTATATGCTTTTTATTTGAACAAAAAACAAAATTTTATTAAAAAATCACCCACAAGACTTGCGTTACACAAAATCGGTTGTTAGTCTGAGTGACAGAACAAAGCGTTTAAGTAGCATCTTAAACAGTGTGGATTTAACCCAACTTGCCAGCACTAAAATGGCTAAATCGGAGTAAGCGAATGAATACGCTCAGCATTTCTGACATTTTTTCTCAATTTTCTTATTATCAAGAACATTATCTTTCTATCTTGTCTACGCCTGAACAATACTACACTGCTGTAGAAGGCGCGTTTATTCATGTCTGGCCTTTGGCACCTCAAGATTTGTATTTGGGCGATTTATTGCAGTTGTGGTTTAGTGAAAAATGGCTCATTCAATCGACCTGCCAATTGCTTTCAGACCATCCAGACAACGGCACAAAAAAACCATTGCAGCGTGATCATGATTTGTATTTGTACCAACTGGCGGGCAGCGCGCTTTCGGGGAGTAACCGTTCACGCGTGTGGTCTGTGTCTGAACAAAAACAATTGCGTGTAGAATTAGACTTTACTTTTCGCTATTTATGTGAATATAAAGGAACATCTCAACCTACAGTGTCTAAATCAGAACTGATTACTGCGTTGAAAAACAGTGTTTAATCTATGATGATTGATCATTGCCAGCCAAATAGATTTGCATTGAATCGAGTTAAATGACTCGCACCAAAATAGTGTTATAAACTGCGATAAAAATTTGCGAACAGCTTGAAAAGGATATTCAGCCGTGTGGATTAAAATATGCATTGCCATGCTCGCATTTGCTGCAAATTCTTTGCTGTGTCGTTTGGCATTGGCTGAACAGCAAATTGACCCTATGAGTTTTAGTTTGCTCAGGGTTGGCAGTGGGGCAGTGTGCTTAGGCATATTCTATGCTGTTTTGCAGGTTCAACAACCAATTCAATTCCAATGGAAATCTGCATTAAGCCTTGCTGTATATCTACTCGGTTTTTCGTTGGCATATTTGCATATAGATGCAGGCATTGGTGCATTGATTCTATTTGGCGCAGTGCAAATCACCATGATCAGTTATGCAATTTTGCATGGTGAGCGCATGACTTTGCCGCGCTGGGTCGGGTTAGGCTGTGCTGTATTGGGGATGGGCTTGTTGCTATTGCCTGAAGCCAGTACGCCAACGTTCAAATATGCGCTGATGATGTTACTGGCAGGTATTGCATGGGGTTTTTATAGCATTACTGCAAAGACGATGCAGCATGCTTTAACTAATACTCTGTCTAATTTCATTCTGGCGACTCCGCTTGTTGCTGTATTTTTTCTTTGGTATTTACCCGAAAGTTTTATCACTTGGCAGGGGGTGGTTTTGGCGGTCTTGTCGGGTGCATTGGCTTCGGCTGGAGCGTATGTGTTGTGGTACAGCATTGTGAAAAAAATTGATCACATTACCGCAAGTACTGTGCAACTTTCTGTGCCGTGTTTGGCGATTTTAGGCGGTGTAATTTTTCTAGGCGAACAACTCACCCTGTTGAAGGTCGTGGCAACCTTGATTGTGTTATGTGGTATTTTGATGGTGATTTTAACTAAACCACGTGTATAAAACCGTTTAGATTGCAGCGGGTTTGGTCTTTTATTGAATTTCTTATATCTATCAAGAAATGATCTTGAGGCTTTTTAAAAGCGTTATTTGTGATCTCTCTCCTCAGAAATGAGGAAAAATGATGAGTGAAAAAACGTAATTAAAACAAAAACCCACGATTCAATCGTGGGTTTTGTTCATCTAAACAGGTTTAGATTATTTGGCAGCTTTTTCAGCTTCGATTGAAGCAATCGCTTCATCTACACCTTCAATTGATTCTGCTGCTTTTTTGATACGTGCAAGCGCATCTACAAGCACTTCGTCTGCAGTTGCATAAGAAATACGCATGAAACCGCCTAAACCGAACGCATCACCAGGAACAACGGCAACACCAGTTTCTTCCAATAACCAAGCAGAGAATTCTGTGCAAGATTTTAAGCCTTTCGCACGAATCAATGGTTTGATGTTTGCATACGCATAGAATGCGCCATCTGCAGGTAAGCAAGAAATACCTTTGATGTCATTCAAACCATTTACAACTAAGTCGTGACGGCGTTTGAATGCTTCAACCATTGGCTCAAGTACGTCTTGTGGGCCGTTCAATGCAGCTTCTGCAGCAACTTGCGAAATAGAAGTTGGGTTAGAAGTCGATTGAGATTGAATTTTCTTCATCGCACCAATTAGTTTAGCAGGGCCCGCTGCATAGCCAATACGCCAGCCAGTCATTGCATAAGCTTTAGACACACCGTTTAATACGATTGTGCGGTCATAAAGGTCTGGTGCAACTGTCGCGATGTTATAGAACTCATCATCCCAACGGATTGGTTCATACATATCGTCAGATGCAATGAATACTTCAGGGTATTTACGTAGTACAGCAGCCAAAGCTTCTAATTCAGCTTTGGTGTAGATCATACCTGTAGGGTTAGATGGGCTGTTTAACACCACTAAACGTGTTTTGTCAGTGATCGCAGCTTCTAATTGTTCAGGCGTGATTTTGAAACGTTGTTCTTCACCACATTCCACAATGACTGGCACGCCTTCAGCAATAATCACCATATCTGGATAGCTTACCCAGAACGGTGCAGGGATAATCACTTCATCACCCTTGTTTAACAAAGCCAACGCCAAGTTAAAGAATGATTGCTTACCACCACAAGACACCAAAATTTGGTTCGCTTGGTAGTCAAGATTATTGTCACGTTTTAATTTTGCGATAATGGCTTTTTTAAGACCAGGCGTACCGTCAACAGCAGTATATTTTGTAAAACCGTTATTAATTGCTGCAATAGCTGCATCTTTGATGTGTTGTGGTGTATCGAAATCCGGTTCACCTGCACCCAAACCAATAACGTTATGACCCGCAGCTTTAAGTTCAGCGGCTTTATTGGTTACTGCAAGTGTTGGGGACGGTTTGATGGCATTGACACGATCAGAGAGACGTACGTCCACGGCATATTCCTTCTTATAGGGATAAAAAAATAAAAAGCATATTATCTTAGCCTAAATTCGATGTCTGCGTCGTTTAAAATTGCATCAAATTAATAAAAAATCACCAAATTAGACCAATTTCCTATGAAATCGTGATTAAAACTGCTGTGAGGTGGAAGTTTCTCGCATCGGGCGGCAAAAAACTTTAAAATAGTCCAAATTTTATAAGAGTGATGGTCATGAGTAAGCAGCAGCCTACTTCAAAAAAACCATTGGTGAATCTCCCATTCCCAATGCCAAACACAGCGCAGGATAATGATCAGGCGGTACATAATTCGGTGCGTCCTAAACCTGAGCAATATGCGGATAAGACTTGGCCACCGCCACGTGGTACTCGTCGTTCGATGGGTAAGCGCTAAAAAAATGCCACAATTACGTGGCATTTTTTATTGATGGGGATTTAAAAGTATTGAAATTAACGAACATGCTTACGCGCTTTGTTGGCAGGTTTTGGCGGCGAGATTTCACGTACGCCATGCCATACATCGCTAAAATCTTGCTCGTTGATATTATACAATTCCAATAAAGCCAAAATCGCTGCACCAAATAGCATTGGGCCTTCTGAATTATTTTGGAACTCGAATACCTTACCATTTAAGTTGTGCAAAATATCCTGAATTTCAAAGACCCGATCACGCCCATTGCTGTCAGTTGGGTACATTTGTGTATTCAATATGATTTTAGCCAAGGCTTTTTCATTATCGCTCAATGCCAAGACTTCAATTAATTCATCGGTGGCAGGGGTAAAAATCACAGAATCACGGTAAATGGTGTGTAGTAATTTTTGCGTTAGTTTAGGCAATGCTTTTTCGACAAAAGGACGAAACGACGCAGGAAAAATCACATTATGGGCAATGCCTTTAAACATAGGGGCAATTTCTTCAACCGTATAACCTGCAATACCACAACCAATTGAAGTTAAAAAATACTTCATTTTAGGATGGTTTTTGGCATAGATTTTAAAGTCATCCACATAGTGCTGAATTTGCGATAGTGGCATTTGTTGTAAATGTTCATTCATGGTTGGAATGGCAAAACTTTGTCCTGCCCAACCGCGCCCGACGCCTTCAACGGCACCAAAAAATTCTTTGGCTGTTCGTGCTGCACCACCTGCATGTTGTCCTGCCATGTTACTGCCAAATACGAAAACAGTATCTTCAGGGAGGCTTTTGATAATTGATTCGTCGTGATATTGGTAAGTCATGAATGTGTGCTTTTATGGTTGTCGTCCTGAAATTTCATGTTGCCTTTGAATAGCCAGTGGGTCAAGTCTTAAAGCAGTTTCCCCGTGCTCAATTTAGTCGTAGCACATCTTCGTTCTAACAGCGTCCACTACAGAATTAAAACCGAGCAATGGCTTTGTAGCTACGCAACATCGCCACAACATATTCGGATGTCCTGAGTGTAGGCAAATCTGCTAAAATATTAGGTCACATCAAACCTGAGAGCTGCATTTGTGAGTGATAAGCAACCTTTCGATTTAGTCACCAACTATCAACCTGCGGGTGACCAACCACAAGCCATTGAAAAATTGGTTCAAGGGATAGAACAGGGCTATCATGATCAGCTATTACTTGGGGTTACAGGCTCAGGTAAGACTTATACCATGGCCAATGTGATTGCCAGAACACAGCGTCCGACCATTGTCATGGCACATAACAAAACGCTGGCAGCGCAGTTGTATGGTGAGTTTAAAGCGTTCTTTCCGAACAACGCAGTCGAATATTTTGTCAGTTATTATGACTATTATCAGCCTGAAGCCTATGTACCATCTTCCGATACTTTTATTGAAAAAGATGCGGCTATTAATGATCATATTGACCAAATGCGACTCTCGGCCACACGTGCTTTGCTAGAGCGTCGTGATGCCATTATTGTCGCATCGGTATCTGCAATTTACGGTTTGGGTGACCCCAATGCTTATATGAGCATGTTGCTGCATGTGGTGCAAGGTGATCGGGTGAATCGTGATGATTTGATCCGTCGTTTGGTGGAAATGCAATATAGCCGTAATGAGCTAGAGTTTTTGCGCGGTACTTACCGTATTCGTGGTGAAATTTTAGATATTTTCCCTGCTGAATCTGATCAGCATGCTATTCGCATAGAATTATTTGATGATGAAGTCGATTCGATTCGTTGGTTTGATCCATTAACAGGCAAATTGGTGCGTAAAGTGCCGCGCGTGACTATTTATCCTAAAAGTCACTATGTTACGCCTAAGGATAATTTGGAACGTGCGATTGGTACCATTAAAGAAGAACTAAAAGAGCGTTTGGTGTTTTTTCGCGAACATGACAAATTGCTAGAAGCGCAGCGCATAGAACAACGTACCCGCTATGATTTAGAAATGATGCAGCAATTGGGCTATACCAACGGCATCGAAAACTATTCACGACATTTGTCTGGACGACCTGCAGGCGAAGCACCGCCCACTTTGTTTGATTATGTACCTGATGATGCCTTGCTGATTATTGATGAATCGCACGTGACCGTTCCGCAAATTGGCGCGATGTATAAAGGTGACCGATCACGTAAAGAAAACTTGGTGAATTATGGTTTCCGTTTACCTAGTGCGTTAGACAACCGTCCAATGAAATTTGAAGAATGGGAGCGCATCGTCCCATCCACAATTTATGTGAGCGCTACACCTGCACAATATGAGTTGGAAAAATCGCAACAAATTGTAGAGCAAGTGGTGCGTCCAACAGGATTGATTGACCCAGAAATTGAAATTCGTCCTGTGTTAACGCAGGTGGATGATGTGCTGTCTGAAATCAATTTGCGTAAAGAATTGAATGAGCGGGTGTTGGTCACCACTTTAACCAAACGCATGGCTGAAGATTTGACCTCGTATTTAAAAGAATACGGCATTCAAGTGGCTTATTTACACTCTGATATTGATACCGTAGAACGCGTCAAAATTATTCACGAATTACGTACAGGCGTGCATGATGTCTTGGTTGGCATTAACCTGTTACGAGAAGGTTTAGACATGCCTGAAGTGTCTTTAGTGGCAATTTTAGATGCCGACAAAGAAGGCTTTTTACGTTCAGAACGTTCGTTGATTCAAACCATTGGACGTGCAGCACGTAACTTGAAAGGTAAAGCAATTTTATATGCAGATCGCATTACCGATTCAATGCAAAAGGCGATAGATGAAACAGAGCGTCGTCGTGCCAAACAAATTGAATTTAATGAATTGCACGGCATTACTCCACGTAGTGCAGTGCGTCAGGTGATTAAAGAAATCGACACAGGTGAAGTGCTGAACGATGAGCAAATTGATGAAAAAATCAATGCACAAAGCCGTGCTTTAAGTGACGATGAACAGCACATTTTGGCTGATCCTAAACTGTATGCCAAACATATTGCCAAACTTGAAAAAGAGATGTTGAAAGCATCTAAAGAACTGCAATTTGAACAAGCGGCTCGTTTACGTGATGAAATTTTGCGTTTAAAAGCGCAAATGTTGCAATCTGGCTAAATTGGGGCGAACTGCACTGTCAGTGTAAGTGCGAGTTTGCATACTAAACTTGCTATGTAAAATTTGAGTTGCAAAAATTACATATCCATACAGTAAATTGAAATGCTTGCGGTTATTTTTGAAGAAGATAAACAAAATTGACTGAACATTAGAGTTTAGAGGTTGGGACAATGGCTAAAAAACTTCCGTTTGCAGGTGCGCGACTTGCCAAAATTGCCCTTGGTGGTGTGGTGCTGATTGGTTTGGGTGCTGCGACTATGGCATATTCCAAAACCAATGAACCGATGAAAACGGTAGAAAAAGTCGAATTAGATAAATATTTAGGCGTTTGGTATGAGGTTGCAAGAAAGCCTTTATATTTCCAAAACAAATGCGGTTCAAATGTAACAGCAGCATATACATTGAATGAAAATGGCAATGTGCAGGTGGATAACCGTTGTATTGCAAAAGATGGCAAACAAATGCGTGCTTTGGGCGAAGCTTTTGTACAAAATGCGCCTTTTAACAGCAAACTCAAAGTTAGCTTTTTACCTGAAGTCATTCGTTGGTTGCCTGTAGGGCGTGGTGATTATTGGGTGTTAAAGCTAGATGATAACTATCAAACTGCCTTGGTGGGTGAACCACGCCGTAAATATTTATGGGTACTTTCACGTACGCCGCATCCTGATCAGGCTGTCGTGACTGAATATCTGAACTATGCCAAATCACTCGGTTATGACTTAAGTGATGTGATTTATACCAGACATACGCAAACTAAAAAGTCAGACTAAGTTGCAGCAGCTCCAGAGCTACTTATAGATATAAGCAGACAAACGTATGCAGACCAATTGACCACGCAAAAGCTGCGTGGTTTTTTATATCCTGTCATTTTAAATTTTGAACATTCGATCAATCTCTAAAACAACGTATATATGAGTATAATGCCGACTGATATAGGGGAGAGTCGGATGTATAAAGGCATTGCACTATCGGTTTTAGCATCGGTCACTTTTGGGGTGCTGTATTTTTATACCCAATTACTCAAACCTTTAGACAGCGAAGAAACTTTTGCGTGGCGTATGTTGGCAACTTTGCCATTCCTAACTTTGTTTATGTGGTGGTCGGGAGATTTAAAACATATTTCCGCGATTTTTCAGCGGCTCAAACAACAACCACAATTCATACTTTGGCTGATTTTTAGTTCTTTTTTATGCACTACGCAATTGTGGTTATTTTTGTGGGGGCCGATTAACGGGCGTGGTTTGCAGGTTTCTTTGGGTTATTTCTTATTGCCTTTGATCATGGTTTTGCTTGGCTGTGTGCTATATAAAGAAAAGTTATCGACTTGGCAGATGGCAGCAGTTGCCTTAGCCGTGCTAGGTGTCAGTCATGAAATCTGGCGCATTGGCACGGTGGCGTGGGAAACCTTATATGTGGCATTTGCCTATCCTTTATATTTCTTTTTACGTCGGGTCTTTCAAACCGATCACTTGGGCGGGTTTTGGTGGGATTTACTGCTAGTTATTCCTGTCGCGGTATATTTAGGCTTTTATTATAGTGACAGTGTAAATGTCATCGCAGCTTTTCCATATTTAATTTGGTCGGTACTTGGATTGGGCTTTTTAAGTGCATTGGGACTTGGCAGTTATATTTTGGCCAGCCGCCATTTGCCTTTTGTGATTTTTGGTTTACTGAGTTATTTAGAACCTGTGCTGTTGGCTTTTGTGTCTATGTTGTTAGGTGAACGAGTTGAAGCAGGGGAATGGCTGACTTATATCCCAATTTGGTTGGCAGTTGCATTATTGGTGGTTGAAGGGTGTTTGCATTTAAGAAAACAAAAAATGAATCAGCAAGATTTACAGCAGAAGATTCAACAGTCATCTGGACAATAAAAGCCGTCGCTGTGGTGAGATATTCAAATTTCCAAGAGGATAATCGAGTTTGGCATCATCCTCTTTTTCTTCTAAAAAATTGAACTTTTGTTGAAAAAACTAAAATCACAAAAATAATTACAACTATTTTATGAATTTATAGTGAATATATAGGAAAATAGTCGGGTCAGTACCAGCTTTTGATTCAATCTTGACGACAATTCCATTACAATTATCGGGTTTTGAAATTCATGCCTAGATATACAATTAATTAGAGGACGTATCTGTGAGCAAAGAGACTATCATCGCCCTACACGCAGAGCACCAAGGTCGCTGGAAAAACCGTGAAGAAATCGCGGAACGTATGATTGCTTTACTCGGTCAGTTGTACCGTGAAAAAAATATCATGGTTTCAGTTTTTGGTCGTTCTTTAGTTAACCGTTCTGTGATTCAAATTTTGAAAGCACACCGTCGTACTCGTATGATGGACGTAGAACTTTCAGTTGTTCACACTTTCCCATTGCTTGAAGCTTTGGCAAAAGTAGACAACATCGGTTCAGCAGAAATCGACTTAGGTAAACTTGCTGTTGAATATAAAGAAAAAGGCGGCGATGTAAATGCATTTGTTGCAGACGCTGTGAAATCTTTAGCGGGCAATCCAACAACTGTAGAAAGCAAAGATGTTGTACTTTACGGTTTTGGTCGTATTGGTCGTATCCTTGCGCGTTTAATCATTGGTCAATCTGGTCTTGGCCGTGGCTTAAACCTTAAAGCAATTGTGGTACGTAAATCATCTGATGGTGATTTAGAAAAACGTGCGTCTTTATTGCGTCGCGACTCTATTCATGGTCCATTTGCAGGCACTATTTCTGTAGATGAAGAAAATGAAGCAATTATCGCAAATGGTAACTTCATTAAAGTGATCTATGCATCTAACCCATCTGAAGTAGACTATACGGCTTATGGCATCAACAATGCATTAGTGATTGACAACACGGGTAAATGGCGTGATGCAGAAGGTCTTGCACAACACCTTCAATGCCCAGGCGCTGCACGCGTAATTTTAACTGCACCTGGTAAAGGTGACATGAAAAACGTGGTTTACGGTGTTAACCAAGCTGACATTCTTGATGAAGATACCATCATTTCTGCGGCAAGCTGTACAACAAACGCGATTACACCAACTTTAAAAGTGTTGCATGACAAGTACACCGTTGTGAATGGTCACGTTGAAACTGTTCACTCATTCACTAACGACCAAAACTTGATTGATAACTATCACAAGGCAGATCGTCGTGGTCGTGCAGCAACATTAAACATGGTTATTACCGAAACAGGTGCAGCAAAAGCAGTGGCGAAAGCATTGCCTGCATTACAAGGTAAATTAACAGGTAACTCTGTACGTGTTCCAACGCCAAACGTATCACTTGCAATCTTGAACTTAACGCTTGAGAAAGAAGTAGATCGCGAAGAAGTGAACGAATACATTCGTCAAATTTCAATTCACTCTAATCTTCAAGGTCAAATTGGTTATACCAACTCGACTGAAGTGGTTTCAAGTGACTTCATTGGTTCGCGTACTGCAGGTGTATTTGATGCGCAAGCAACCATTACTTCAGGCAACCGTTTAACTGCTTACGTTTGGTATGACAACGAAGTGGGTTATAGCTGCCAAGTATTGCGTATTGCTGAACAAATGGGCGGCGTAAGCTATCCTAAAGTTCCTGCTGAAACAAATGCATAATTTGTAGATACAGAATTTAAAATCAAAAAGAGCTTCAAATGAAGCTCTTTTTTTTGCATTTATTTCATTCTTAAATATAAGGATGAGTGTTGAAATTTCCACCTAATACGCTATCCTAAACTTACCAAAATAAAGTCTATGCTAAAAAGTAAGTAGATTTGATTTTGCTTTCAAGCTTTCAAAGCCTGAACAATAGAAATAACAGAAGGATACCGTTATGCAATATGCAACCAGTCACTTACTCGGGCAAGTCCTTGCTAAAGATTGTCCATCACGGATTCGTTTAGAACATTTAGCCAATAAATGGTCAATGTTGGTGTTGCATTGTTTAAGCGAAGGTTTGCACCGCTTTAGTGAGCTAAGACAGCGCATTGAAGGGGTGAGTGAAAAAATGCTGGCGCAAACCCTGAAAACTCTTGAGCAAGATGGGTTAATTTTACGTACAGTTTACCCAACGGTGCCGCCTAAAGTGGAATATCAACTCACTTTTGAAGGCTCACAAATTGCAGCAAGAGTGAATCAACTGATTGAGTATTTAGAACAGCATTTGCCTGAAACTTCACAGCAATCTTCTCACTAATGGATTACTCATCTTTTAGGGAAGTCGCTGTAGATGTTCCTACTCCAAAGCACATTCTGGATGATTAAATAGTGCGTCGATGTGAAAAATCATAACGATCAATCAGCAAAATCCCGATGGCAAATACCAAAATACTGACAACACAACCCATCCAGCCCCGGTGTTGCCATGCGTAGACCGCCGTCAGTGAACCAAGTGCTGCACCTGAAAAATAAATAGTCATATATACCGCATTAATGCGGGAACGTGCGGTGGCATCAATTCGGTACACCAAGTTTTGATTCAATACGTGAAAAGCAGTTAGACCAAAATAACTCATCAATACGCCAACGGCATAAGCCACAATATTCTGCTGTGCAAAAAAGAGTGGAATGCAAGAAAACAACATCAAGCCAATACATAATATTGCGACAAAATTCTCACGACCTTTGCCGACCGTTTTACCCGACCAACTTGACGAGAAAATTCCAATCACACCCAATAAACCAAAAAGCCCAATTTGAAAATCACTAAAATAATAAGGCGGATTGGCTAAAACAAAAGTCATGGAAGTAAAAACCAAGGACAAAATGGCAAAGCCCAAAGCGCCCGCGCACGCTCTACGAATTAAATGTGGTTGGGTTATAGCCAACTGAATTAAAGAACGATAAATGCCTGCCACAGTCAAATTTTTATTGGCAGCTGTAGAGGGAAGTTTTGTCCACATTAAGCCTGCAAAAAGTAGGGTGATGATGCCGCTGCTGAAATAGACAGCTTCCCAAGACCAATAGGTCGATACAAAACCCGCGAAAGTGCGCGATAAAATAATCCCCATTACCAAGCCACTCATCAATTTGCCGACAATGGCAGCACTCGATTCAGGTGGACTGATGCTAGATGCAAATGGAATAAGCACTTGTGCAGAAATCGCACCAAAAGTGGCACATACGGTAAAGAAATACAGCATGGCTAAATTGCTGCTAAAAGACAGCAAAATTTGCGAAAACGCAGCAAAAACCATCAGACTGACAATCAATTTACGCTTATTTAGCAAGTCACCTAAAGGCACGAGTAACATTAAACCTAGTCCATAGCCTATTTGTGCCAAAACCACAGCAAAGCCTGCCTGACTGGTGCTAATTCCTAAACTTTTTTCAATTGAATAAATTAAAGGCTGATTAAAATATGCCGATCCCGCACACAAGCCACAGGCGGTTGCTATGAGTAAAATAAATTTAGGCGATAAAGCAGGCGTGGTTGTGGTGGCAACAGCATTAGACATGGCGGCAGAAAGCAAACAAGGGTTAAAGCACTATAAGAACTTAGATGAGGAAGGAGAAATAAGAAAAAACGATCATATCATTGCTAAAAGAAATGAGTGTTTTGAACAATCAAGGATAAAAAGCATCTACGCATACGATTGCATAAATATAATTCGAGAAATTCTCTAAAATATGGCAGAATATACGGCTTTTAAAGTTTTAGAGGATTGGCAAGATGCGCTTTGTTGATGAAGCAGTCATTACCGTAGAGGCTGGCGACGGTGGCAATGGCGTAGCCAGTTTTCGCCGAGAGAAATTTGTACCATTTGGTGGGCCAGATGGCGGTGATGGTGGTCGTGGCGGCAGTATTTTTATTCAAGCCGACGACAACGCAAGCACCCTTGTAGATTATCGTTATACCCGTAAATTTCGCGCTGAACGTGGTAAAAACGGTTCGGGCGCAAACTGTGCAGGTCGTGGTGGTGAATCTGTCGTTTTGACCGTTCCAGTGGGCACAACCATTGTTGATACAGACTCTGGCGATATTATTGCAGATTTAGTCGAAAGCGGTCAGAAAGTATTGGTCGCTCAAGGCGGTGATGGTGGTTTAGGGAATACTCACTTTAAATCATCTACCAACCGTACACCGCGTAAATTCACGCATGGTACGAAAGGTGGGTTTCGTGAAATCCGTCTGGAGTTGAAAGTCCTTGCCGATGTAGGCTTGCTAGGCATGCCAAACGCGGGTAAATCGACCTTTATTCGTGCCGTGTCTGCGGCAAAACCAAAAGTTGCTGACTATCCATTTACCACCATGGTGCCAAATTTAGGCGTGGTGGATGCAGATCGTCATCGTTCTTTTGTCATGGCAGATATTCCAGGACTAATTGAAGGTGCAGCAGAAGGCGCAGGTTTGGGGATTCGCTTCCTGAAACACTTGGCGCGTACTCGTATTTTACTGCACATTGTGGATGTTCAACCTATTGATGGTTCTGATCCTGCGTACAATGCCAAAGCAATTCTGCAAGAGTTGGAAAAATTCTCTCCAACTTTGGCAAAGTTACCAATCGTGTTGGTGTTGAATAAACTTGATCAACTTCCTGAAGATTCACGTGAAGAATGGTGTAAACACATTCTTGAAGAATTGCAGTGGGATGGTCCTGTGTTCAAAACTTCAGGCTTAATGTCTGAAGGTACACAGCAAGTGGTGTATTACTTGATGGATCAAATTGAGCAACAACGTGAACGCGAAGTTGAAGATCCTGAGTACGCAGCAGAAATGAAAGCATTCCGTGATCAGCTGGAAGCTGAAACACGTGAACAAACCATTGCCGCGAAAGAAGCGTATCGTGAGATGCGCCGTCAGCAACGTCTTGCAGGTATGTTGGGCGATGACGACGAAGACGATGATGGTGAAGATGGCGAAGTAGAAGTGTACTACGTACGCTAAGCGCTACAAAAAGTGACTGAGGACAAGATGATAGAAGTGGTAGATGGGCAACGTCAGCTCAAGGGTTGTAAACGAATCGTTGTTAAAATCGGATCATCTTTACTCACAGCCAATGGGCAAGGTTTAGATTTGGATGCAATCTCGCATTGGGCGGGACAAATTGCAGATCTACACAATGCTGGACACGAAATTATTTTAGTGTCATCGGGAGCTGTGGCTGAAGGTATGGTGCGAATGAAACTTGAGCATCGACCCACCGATCTACCCAGTCTTCAGGCATGCGCTGCCATTGGTCAAATGGGCTTGATTCAAACTTGGTCAAGTGTGCTGGAAAAACACCAGATTCAAACTGCACAAGTCCTATTAACCCATGATGATTTGGCAGATCGTCGTCGTTATTTAAACTCGTGCGATGCATTGCAAAACCTGATTGAATGGCGCGTGATACCAGTCATTAATGAAAATGACACAGTGTCTACTGACGAAATTCGCTTTGGTGATAACGACACTTTGGCTGCGATGGTGGCAGGGCAGGTACATGCAGATTTGTTGATTATTTTGACCGATCAGCAAGGCATGTTTGACTCCGACCCACGTTCTAATCCAAACGCAAAACTGTTCCATACTGTACGTGCTTTGGATGAAAGTCTGTTTGATATGGCGGGTGGTGGCGGCAAGTTTGGGCGCGGTGGCATGCTGACCAAAGTCCGTGCAGCGCGTTTGGCGGCTAAATCGGGTTGTCCAACTTTAATTGCCAGTGGTGAAAGTGACAATGTGCTTGCGCGTTTAATGGCGGGCGAAATGTTGGGTACACTGTTCATTACTGACAATGACCGTATTGCAGCGCATCAACAGTGGTTGGCGGCACATTTACAAACGGCAGGACGTTTGGTGATTGATGATGGCGCAGTCAAAGCCATTAAAGAAAATCATCGCAGTTTATTGCCTGTGGGTGTAAAAGCGGTAGAAGGGCATTTTGAACGTGGCGATGTGGTGGAGTGTGTAGATACACAAGGTCATCGTGTCGCTGTGGGACGTGTTAATTTTAGTTCACGTTCTGCAGATTTGGTCAAAGGCTTGGCTTCTGACAAAGTGCATCAGGTGTTAGGCGAGGCACGTTCGTTGGAGATGATCCATCGCAATCACATAGCGATTTATTGATGATGCTGTAAGTTATCATTCAATTGAAGTTATTAAAAAACCCGCTTGGAATATCTAAGCGGGTTTTTTATTACTTAAACAACGCATGTCATGCTTCAAGTTTATTTAAACTGAATCGTTCCATTTGCATTGACTGTAATTTTAGATTCACCTGCTGCCATATCTTGATCAGCTACAGCCGTTTCTGCGACAGCAAATTTAGCCATACTCGCGCGCATAACAGGTTGCGGAAAATAAGAATTGGTGTTTAGGTTCAAATTAACCAAGTTATAGCCCGATTTATTCCAAGCCTGACTTAACATTTGCGCACGTTGTTGAAAGTTTTTAGACGCTTCGACCATCAACTCGTTTTCAACTTTTTTGCGTTGTGCATCCGACACGCTAAAATTAATTGATTGGGTCTGAAAGTTTTGTTGTAGCTCACTCACCAACTGGCTTGCGGCTTTAAAATCGGTGCTTTGCACACGTACTTCTGCACGACCACGCCATTCTTTTAACTTACGACTGTCATTGTCGTAAATTGGATAGGTGGTTTGTGAGCCCGTTTCAACTTTCACTTGTGGATACTTACGTGCAGTTGCAATGGCTTGGCTCATTAACTGGTTAATTTGTGATGCAAGTTCAGCAGGCTGTTTGTGACTTTTTTCAATATATAACACAGCGTGCATTTGATCATTTGAAACTTCGCGTGTAGCTTCGGCTTGAACATTGACGATATTGTAATTTAAAGATTCATTTTGTTGGGCAAAAGCAGTGCTTGCAGCACCAACAGCCAACAGGGTAGCAGCGAGAGAAAGTAAGCGCATATTTTGACCTATTATTCAGGGGATCAGGATTTATGAAAAGCGTTTGAATTGATTTAAATAGTAACTTTGCTTTGTGAGGATTTTTAGTTGAATTTGTGGTGGCTTTGTAAAATATGCGTTAAAAATTGCAGCAAAAAAGCATTTATAAAATTCAATAAAAATAATGATCTATACTATTTTGAAAATAAATGCTGCATGACTTGAGAGATTGTGCAAAAAAACGTATAAAGGAAGTGGAAAGAGTTAAATTTTCTTTCCTTTGTCACAATGTAAGATGATAATTCAATCGAATCATCTGCAAGATATGTTTTTTCGATGAAATTAGGCAATATTTGGGTTAAACCTGTTTATTTTCTAGAAAAATTAGGTATTATCCCGCTTCCTAGTCTTGAAGAACAAAACTCTATCTCGCTAGATCAAAAAAGCACCGAGTCAAAGGACCGCAAGTCACCAGACTTATTTCTTTCAACCCATATCAGAGATGGTAATTCGATATGAGCGTTACTTCTGTAAACCCTGCCAACCATTCCACAAACGAATACTACTTGACTCGCCAAAGTCAGATGGAATCGAATGTGCGTAGTTATCCTCGTAAATTACCGTTAGCGATAGCGAAAGCACTGGGTTGTTGGGTTACCGATGTTGAAGGTACTGAGTACCTAGATTGTTTGGCTGGGGCAGGAACCTTGGCATTGGGCCATAACCATCCTGCGGTGGTTCAAAGCATCCAAGACACTTTAGCGAGTGGTTTGCCATTACATACCCTAGATTTAACGACACCTTTGAAAGATGCTTTTACTGAAGCGTTACTTTCACACATGCCTGGTGGTCAAGAAGAATACTGCTTGCAGTTCTGTGGTCCTACAGGTGCAGATGGCACAGAAGCGGCAATCAAACTTGCAAAAACCTATACAGGTCGTAGCTCAGTCATCAGCTTCTCAGGTGGCTATCATGGTATGACTCATGGTTCATTGGCGATGACAGGTAACTTGTCTGCAAAAAACGCAGTCAATGGTTTAATGCCTGGTGTTCAATTTATGCCATATCCGCATGAATACCGCTGCCCACTTGGTATTGGCGGTGAAGCGGGTGTAGATGCTTTAACGTATTATTTTGAAAACTTCATTGAAGATGTAGAAAGCGGTGTAACTAAGCCTGCAGCTGTGATTCTTGAAGCAATTCAAGGTGAAGGCGGTGTAGTAACTGCACCAATTAAATGGTTGAAAAAAATCCGCGAAGTGACTGAAAAGCACAACATCGTTTTAATTTTAGACGAAGTTCAAGCGGGCTTTGCACGTTCAGGCAAAATGTTTGCATTTGAACATGCAGGTATTGAGCCAGACGTGATTGTAATGTCTAAAGCTGTTGGTGGTGGTTTGCCATTGGCTGTACTTGCAATTAAACGTAAGTTTGACGCATGGCAGCCTGCAGGTCACACGGGTACTTTCCGTGGTAACCAATTGGCAATGGGTACTGGTCTTGTGGTGCTTAAAACCATTAAAGAACAAAACCTTGCACAAAATGCGCAAGAGCGTGGTGAGTTCTTACAAGCTGAATTGAAAAAATTAGCTGTTGAATTCCCATGTATTGGTAACGTGCGTGGTCGCGGTTTAATGATTGGTATCGAAATTGTAGATGAACGCCAAGAAAAAGACCGTTTAGGTGCTTATCCAGCAGACTCTCAATTGGCTGCTGCTGTTCAAGCTGCATGTTTTGACAACAAATTGTTGCTTGAGAAAGGTGGTCGTGGTGGTACGGTAATCCGTTTACTTTGTCCACTCATCATTACTCAAGAAGAGTGTGTAGAAGTCATCGCTCGCTTCAAGAAAGCAGTTGCTGAAGCGTTAGTCGCAGTTCGAGGCGCATAAGTTTATGGTAGATTTTGCAGAACATCGTAAAGCGTTACTCTGCAATGATGCTCAATCCATTGCTGACTACAGTGCAGCAATGGAACAAGCGACTCAAGCAGTCGCGGCATGGTTGCAAAATGACAAAATGTACACAGGCGGCAGCATTAAAGAATTGCGTGAAGCGATTTCTTTCCAGCCTGCAAAACAAGGTTTGGGTGTACAAAAGTCATTGGAACGCATGGTTGAGCTTTTCTTAAACAAAAGTTTAAAAGTTCATCATCCACATTCTTTGGCACATTTGCATTGTCCAACTATGGTGGCAAGCCAAATTGCAGAAGTTCTCATTAACGCAACCAACCAATCTATGGACTCTTGGGATCAAAGCCCTGCAGGTTCATTGATGGAAGTACAACTAATTGACTGGTTACGTCAAAAAGTTGGCTATGGTGCAGGTCAAGCGGGCGTGTTCACTTCAGGTGGTACGCAGTCTAACTTGATGGGTGTGTTATTGGCGCGTGATGCGTGTATTGCAAAGAACTGGAAAGATGAAAACGGTAATCCGTGGTCTGTTCAGCGCGATGGTATTCCAAGCGATGCAATGCGTAATGTGAAAGTCATTTGTTCTGAAAATGCACACTTCTCTGTGCAAAAGAACATGGCGATGATGGGTATGGGCTTCCAATCGGTTGTTACTGTACCTGTTAATGAAAATGCACAAATGGACGTGGTTGCACTTGAGCAAACCATGGCGCATTTAAAAGCTGAAGGTAAGATTGTTGCATGTGTGGTTGCAACTGCGGGTACAACCGATGCGGGCGCGATTGATCCACTTAAAAAGATTCGTGACATCACCAATCAATATGGCGCGTGGATGCACATTGACGCAGCTTGGGGTGGTGCATTAATTCTTTCTAACAGTCATCGTGACATGCTTGATGGTATTGAGTTGTCTGATTCTGTGACACTGGATTTCCATAAGCATTATTTCCAAACTATTTCGTGCGGTGCGTTCTTACTGAAAGATGAAGCGAACTATCGTTTCATGCACTATGAAGCAGAATATTTGAACTCTGCTTATGATGAAGAACATGGCGTACCAAACTTGGTGTCTAAGTCATTGCAAACAACGCGTCGTTTTGATGCGTTGAAACTTTGGATGACGATTGAAGCATTAGGTGAAGAGCTTTACGGTTCTATGATTGATCATGGTGTGAAGCTAACCCGTGACGTTGCTGATTATATTAAAGCGACTGTAGGTTTAGAATTGTTGGTTGAACCACAATTTGCTTCAGTGTTGTTCCGTGTTGTGCCTGAAGGTTATCCTGCAGAGTTCTTGGATAGCTTGAACCAAAACGTGGCAGATGAATTATTTGCACGTGGTGAGGCCAATATTGGTGTAACTAAAGTCGGTAATGTTCAATCATTGAAGATGACGACTTTAAGTCCAGTGGCAACACTTGAAAACGTGAAAAACTTGTTAGGCCTAGTATTGGCAGAAGCAGATCGCATTAAAGATGCGATTGTCGCGGGTACTTATACGCCACCAATCGACTAATGCTTTCATTATTCAGATTGTTATGAAATACAACAAAAGAAGTCACTACGGTGGCTTTTTTTGTGTCTGATTAAAAATATTGCAGTGAAGTGTTGTACCGTTCTTGCTTGAATTTTGTGATGGATTGGGTGTTTTGGGCTCAAATAATGCACTGCGGATGTCATAAAAATTACGCAATTGGCGAATAAACCATCAATTTTGGTAGAAAAAACCATAAATAATGATGACATTGGCATGAATTATTACAATTTGAAATTTAAATACTGAAAAAAATAAGCACTCTAGTGTTTTATTAGTTATTGATTTTAAATCATTTAAAAATTATTTTAGATACGAAAAGCAAATATAACCAAAGCGTAACAAAGCTGTAACATGGTTGTCATATTATAAAACCACAATGCAGTTATCGAAATAAGTACAAAACTTAATAACAAGTGACGTACTCCGAACTTGCATACTATGAGAGAGAACAGAATGCGCTTTACTAACATCGCCATTGCTTTAGCCGTATCTGCAGCAGCTGTAACAACTGCTAACGCAGCTCGTGACACCATCCAAATCGCGGGTTCTTCAACCGTTCTACCATACGCAAGTATTGTAGCAGAAGAATTTGGTAATACTTTCCCACAATTCAAAACTCCAGTTGTTGGTTCAGGCGGTTCTTCAGGTGGTTTGAAGCAGTTCTGTACAGGTGTGGGTGATAACACAATCGACATCGCGAACTCATCTCGTAAAATTAAAGATTCAGAATTAGCTGCTTGTAAAAAAGCAGGCGTAAACCAAGTTTTAGAAATTAAAATTGGTTACGACGGTATCGTATTTGCTTCTAACGCAAACAAAGCGGCTTACAAATTAAAGCCTTACCATGTATATGCAGCAATTGCAGCTCAATTACCATCTAAAGGTAAAATGGTTGCTAACCCATATACACGTTGGAACCAAATTGACAAAACACTTCCAAACGAGCCTATTACACTTGTAATTCCAGCGTCTAACCACGGTACACGTGAAGTGTTCCAAGAGAAAATGGTTGATGCAGGCTGTGAAGCTTATGCTGCAATCAAAGCATTAGACAAAGATGCGCAAAAGAAAGTGTGTACTACTTTCCGTAAGGATGGTCGTGTAATCGAAATCGCGGGTGACTACACAGAAACACTGGCACGTTTGAAAACTTCTCCAAGCGCAGTAGGTGTATTCGGCTTAGGTTTCTATGACCAAAACCGTGACCGTTTACGTGTTGCAACTGTAAACAACGTAGCGCCATCTGAAAACACAATTTTAAATGGTTCTTACCCTGTATCACGTCCATTGTTCTTCTACGTGAAAGGTGAGCACCTTAAATCAATCAAAGGTTTACCGCAATTTACTGAATACTTCTTGAGCAAGAAAGTATCTGGTAAAGGTTCTAAATTAGACAAAGCAGGTTTGATCTCTATGTCTGACAAAGAGCGTGCACAAGTTCTTGCTAACTTCAAAGCTGGTAAAGCGGTTAAGTAATTTGAGTTAAAGCAGCTGATGGCAGGGAACAACCTGCCATCGGCTTTTTGCTAAGAAATGTTTTTTCAAAAACACAAATTGAAAAAACAGTGGAGAATACATGAATCTGCTACTCATAGGTGTGTTATTGGCGATTATCGCCGTAGCCTATCAAATCGGGTTAAGCAAGAGCCGTAACCTAGCAGGTAAGGGAAATAACTCTGCAATGTTACATTCACGCCCAGGATATTATGGCGCGTTGGTAGCATTATGGTGTGGTATTCCTGCTTTTTTAATTTTGATTGTTTGGAACTTGGTTGAACCAAGTATTCTAGAGCAAGTGGTAATTAATAATGTGCCAGCGCACATTGCTGCAAGCCTAGACCCTGCAAGTACAAGTGTTTTGGTTGATCGCGTACAAGCCATTGCATCTGGTTTTGGTGTAAGTGATACACCTGCTGCATACGAAGTTGCAGCGGCAGAGCAATTAGCGAAAATTGAAACCATTGGTTCTTATGCCAAACTTGCGGTGGTGATCTGTGCGGCCTTATTTGGTTTGCTGTGGGCAAAGAAACGTGTTTCACAACAATTCCGCGCACGTAACCAAGTTGAAAAAATCATCAACATTTCTTTGGCATTATGTTCTGGTGTTGCGATTCTAACTACGGTTGGTATTGTGATGTCCATGTTCAGTGAAGCGATGCGATTCTTTAGTTTCGTTAGCCCACTGGATTTCTTCTTTGGTACAGTCTGGAACCCTGGTTTTAGCACCTCGGGTAGTGCAGATGGCAGTTATGGTTTACTTCCATTACTGTGGGGCACATTGATGGTGAGTGGTATTGCTTTATTAGTTGCAGTACCTATTGGTTTAATGATCGCCATTTACCTTGCAGAATATGCATCGCCTAAATTCCGTGCATGGGCAAAGCCGACCATTGAAGTTTTAGCAGGTATTCCGACCATTGTGTACGGTGTATTTGCCATGATGATCATTGGTCCGTTCCTTAAAACAGCTGGTGCAATCATTGGGCTAGATATTAATGCCACGAGTGCATTAACTGCTGGTTTAGTGATGGGTATTATGATCATTCCTTTTGTATCTTCATTGTCTGATGACATTATTACGCAAGTGCCGCGTGCGCTACGTGATGGTTCTTTAGGCTTAGGTGCAACCAAATCTGAAACCATTCGTCGTGTGGTGATGCCAGCTGCATTACCAGGGGTGATTGGTGCGTTCTTACTTGCTGCGTCACGTGCAATTGGTGAAACCATGATTGTGGTGTTGGCTGCAGGTAATAGTCCTTTACTACACGCAAACCCATTAGAAGCGGTATCTACGGTTACGATTACGATTGTGAACCAATTAACAGGTGATACAGATTTCGCAAGTCCGCAGGCATTGGTTGCTTTCGCACTTGGTTTGACCCTGTTCGTGATTACCTTAGGTTTGAACATTGTTGCACTATACATTGTGCGTAAATATCGTGAGCAATACGACTAATGAGTACTTCAAATACATCGTCTTTGGATCAGTTAGATCCACAAGCTGCTGCCGAATTACGTGAACAACGTAAAAAAACCATCGCCAGTTCAT
The DNA here is from genome assembly GCF_013418565.1 of Acinetobacter sp. YH12135. Taxonomy (NCBI): domain Bacteria; kingdom Pseudomonadati; phylum Pseudomonadota; class Gammaproteobacteria; order Moraxellales; family Moraxellaceae; genus Acinetobacter; species Acinetobacter sp. YH12135. The sequence goes on along the minus strand of NZ_VPBU01000001.1, from coordinate 182,930 downwards.
TGGGTAAGCGTCATCGTAAGGAAAAAACCTTCCGTTTGATGGGGTTCTCGGCAGTTATTGCAGGTTTATTCTTTGTCGTATTGTTATTCGGCAGTATCTTATCTAAAGGTTTGCCTGCGTTCTGGCAAAGCAGCATGAGCCTTCCAATTTACTTCGATCCAGCGATTGTCAATGCAGGTCCAAAACCTAAAGCGATTGCAGGCGAGTCACCAGCACAATACGAAGATCGTATGATTGCGTGGCAAACCGAAATGGGTATGGTCGATTGGGATGCTGTAATCGTGAATGGTATTGTGGCGAAAGACAAAGCGCTTGAAGCTCAGCGTGATGATCTTGGTTACTTATATACCAGTTCTGAATCATACCGTGTTCGTGACATGGTCTTGGCTGATCCTTCTTTAATTGGTCAAACCAAAGAAGTGAAAGTGCTTGCAGATGCGAACGTTGATGTATGGTTAGAAGGCAAGATTGACCGTAGTTTGCCAGATGAGCAGCAACAATTAAGCCCTGAAGTACGTCAATTGGCAGATCAGCTCGAATCACAAGGTATTATTGAAAGTACTTTCAATACCAATATTTTTGTTAGCCCAGACTCACGTAGTTCTCCAGCGACTTCTGGTTTGGCAGGTGCATTCATGGGTTCATTATTCATGATGCTGATTGTGATCTTTATTTCGATTCCAATTGGTGTTGCATCAGCAATTTACTTAGAAGAATTTGCGCCAAAAAATGCGATTACTGATATTATTGAAGTGAACATCAATAACTTGGCCGCTGTACCTTCTATTGTATTTGGTTTGTTGGGTGCCGCGATCTTTATTGGTTGGATGCATTTACCATTGTCTGCACCATTGGTCGGTGGTTTGGTACTGAGTTTAATGACTTTACCAACAGTGATTATTACCACGCGTGCATCATTAAAAGCAGTGCCGCCGTCTATTCGTCAAGCTGCTTTAGGTTTGGGTGCTTCTCGTTTACAAACAGTGTTCCACCACGTACTCCCACTTGCATTGCCGGGTATTTTAACGGGTGCAATTATTGGTGTCGCACAAGCTTTAGGTGAAACCGCACCATTGTTATTAATTGGTATGAGTGCTTTCGTTGCCAGTGTACCAGCAACTCCACTTGATCAATCTACTGCGTTACCTGTGCAAATTTTCTTATGGCAGGGTAATGAATTGCGTAACTTCTTCGAGGGACGTACCGCTGCAGCCATTATCGTACTACTTGCGCTAATGATTGGCTTAAACAGCCTTGCAATTTGGTTACGTAAGAAGTTTGAAGTACGCTGGTAATTGAGGGCAGAGAATATGAATGCTGTAGCAAGCACAGAAAAACAGAATTCCTTAGAACAGGATAAGCAAGTGAATCCACAACAAAGCCAATTTACATCTACCGATGTAGAACAGAAGCAATCATCGACTTCGTTTGTTTCACAATTTGATACGCAAACTTCAAGCAAAAAAGAAGCGAAATCATCAAATGTAAAGTTAAGTACCAATGACGTGCATGTGTACTATGGTGAATCTGAAGCGATTAAAGGTATTGATTTAAATATCTATGAAAATGAAGTTATTGCTTTCATTGGTCCATCAGGTTGTGGTAAATCTACGTTCTTGCGTACTTTAAACCGTATGAACGACACGATTGATAGCTGTCGTGTAACGGGTAAAGTAATGTTGGATAACCAAGACATTTATGACCCGAACCTTGACGTGGTGTTATTGCGTGCGCAAGTGGGCATGGTGTTCCAGAAGCCAAACCCATTCCCGAAATCAATTTTTGAAAACGTAGCCTATGGCCCTAAACTGCATGGTTTAGCACGTGATAAGTACGATTTAGAAGAAATTGTAGAAAACAGCTTGCGTAAAGCAGGTTTGTGGGATGAAGTGAAAGATCGTTTGAATCAACCAGGCACAGGTCTTTCTGGTGGTCAGCAACAACGTCTTTGTATTGCGCGTACCATTGCGGTAAGTCCAGAAGTAATTTTGATGGATGAACCATGTTCGGCACTTGACCCAATTGCAACGGCAAAAGTAGAAGAGCTAATTTCTGAACTTTCTACTCAATATACGATTGCGATTGTAACGCACTCAATGCAACAGGCAGCGCGTGTATCTGACCGTACCGCATACTTCCATTTAGGTGATTTGATTGAAGTGAATGCAACTGAAAAAGTATTTACTCAGCCAGACCATCAATTAACAGAAGCATATATTACAGGTCGTTTTGGTTAATCTGCTTAAGTCCTGAAAGCTATTAAAACAGAATCTTAGGATTCTGTTTTTTTGTTATAGTATTGATTGTTTTGTACGCGCAGCGAAAATAAAAAATGCAGTTTCCTTCACAAGAAGAACGACAACAGGCAAAACCAGCACGCCAAGCCACGAAAAAAATAATCGATGCCTTGTTTGGATTTCAACATAGTGCAGAGACGATAGCAGCACTTTTGGTTTTGCTGAGTATTTTATTGGCAACGTTTTTTAACCATGATGGGTGGTTTCCAACTTCTCAAAGCCCCAATATGAGCAATTATCATCGTTGGTTGTATGATCAATTTGTGATAGTTTCAGGTGTGATAGTGCTTGTTGTTTATTTTAGGGTACAGCAGCAAGCAAGTGATCCCCATTTTCGGCAGGCTTGGCGAGACTATATCGATGCCAATGCTAAATTTAAGTTTTATCGCTATGTAAAAGCACAACAAAAAAATAAGTTACCGTTCTTGCACAGTGCAGTAGGTGAATTTCTTTGCGTAATGTGTCTCTGCGTAGGTTTAGTGTGTTTCTATTCAATGCTTACACCTTCAGATCATGAGCGTAGAGGTAGTTTTCTACTGTTTGGTTGGTGGCCGATCAACGCACTTATTATTGGGATTTGCTATCAGGGGCAAATTTGGTTTGCTGTACGTTTAATGGCTGTTCGGCAGATTTCTAAACGATATTTACGATTGATTCAAAAAGAAGCTGCTTTAAGATAGAAAAAGTATTGAAAAAGTCTAAATTGACCTAATGTAGTCCTAATAAACCGAATTAAATTGAGAACTCATTTTTATGTTATTTCATTTACCTAAACTACCTGCCGAAATTCGGATTAGTCATTTGAATGCGCGAATTAATGAACAACGAAAAAAAATTGCGCAAACCACGGCATCTAAACTCGAGCTATTACAACTTTCACAACAAATGGCACGTGAAGCGCGCGCCCGTAAAAAGAACAATCAAAAAATTTATGTGTTGGATTTTAAAGGTGATACTGCTGCGTCTGCTGTAGAGCAATTGCGTGAAGAAATCACCCTAATTTTGGCAACGGCCAAAGCTGGACGTGACCGTGTTGTGGTACGTTTGGAAAGTCCAGGCGGTATGGTGCATGGTTATGGGCTTGCAGCTGCACAATTGGTACGTTTGCGTGATGCAGGTTTCCATCTCACGATTTGCGTCGATAAAGTCGCAGCAAGTGGTGGCTATATGATGGCATGTATTGGTTCAGAAATTGTGTCAGCGCCATTTGCGATTTTGGGTTCTATTGGCGTAGTGGCACAAGTGCCTAACTTTAATCGCTTGCTCAAAGAAAAAAATATAGATTTTGAGATGTACACAGCAGGTCAATACAAACGCACTGTGACCATGTTTGGTGAAAATACCGAAGAAGGCAAGGCTAAGTTTGAAGAAGAATTGCAACAAACTCATGTACTATTTAAACACTTTGTCGAAAAATACCGTCCACAACTGAATGTTGAAAAAGTGGCAACAGGTGAGCATTGGTATGGTCAGGATGCACTGGATTTAAACTTGGTAGATAAGTTACAAACCTCAGATGAATACTTACTAAGTTTGTTGCCACAGCATGATATTTATGTGATTCAAACCCGTAAAAAGCCAACTTTGGGTGAAAAACTGGGTTTGCAAGCTGCACAAATGGCAGACAGTTTGATTCCTGCAGTGATGAATAAACTGGTTGATAGCCTAAGCAAAGCCAACAGCAGTTTGTTGCAAATCCGTGATCCTAAACTGTAATAGTGATGATCTAACTTCTAAAATTTATCTAAAAATTGCGCTCAATTGAGCGCAATTTTTTTATTCACTTTTATTCAAAAATATAGGGTCTTTGATTTAAGCATCTTAATTTTCAATTCAGCTTGATGTTATATCTTTGTGATAAGAAAAAAACCTTGATAGGTTGAATATGCAAACAAATATTGTACCCGCGAAGCAATCAACATCTACAGATTTAATGATTCGCTTTTTGCATGTGGTGATGCAGCTAAGTTTTACAGGGGCTTATTTAACAGGTGATGCGGAAGAATGGCATCAGTTACATATGGCTTTTGGCTATACGTTGGGGATTAGTTTAGCTTTACGAATTTTGTGGCAGGTGTTGAGTATGTTGAACAGCACACAGCCAACAGGAATTTCTAAACGTTTAGGCATGATTCAACAATTTGTAAAACGCTATTGGAAACAGCCTCAGCAGTTTTTTTCATTGCAGTTTTTAAAGTCAAGTAGTTCTAGTGAATTTCAATTCAGTATTTTGTTGATTTGGTTGGCATTGCCTTTAACTGTGTTGGTTGGATTTTTCACCGATTATACCCAAAGTCATACTTTAAAAGAGCTACATGAATTTGCAGCAAATTTATTCTTAGCTGCGGTATTGGTGCATTTAGCGAGCTTAACTTTAAGCAGCGTATTGTTTAAAAAATGGCTTGCCAAAACCATGTTTTGGGGTTCAGGTAAACCTGCAGTATTAACGGTGTTGATCTGGATGATTTCAGTCGCAAGTTTAGCTGGCTTCTGGTGGTGGTATTGGCAATAAATTTGGATTTAGTACGAAAGAGGCATCCTGTTAGGGTTTCTTGATCAAGTAGAAGCATCCCATCAGCATTGCTCCTATCGTTGCTAAAAGCATATCCATGTGTGCATCCCAAATATCACCTTGCTGACCATTATAATTTTCAGCATCTTCTGGCGATAAGCCAAGCGCAATGAGCCATTCCACCCATTCATAAATTAAACTGCTTGCCATGATAAATTGAATGACCAAAAGATATAAAACGATAGGTTTGTTTTTTGGAAACCAGACTTCAAACAAGCGCAATAAAACAGGATAGAGCAAAATACCATAAGCCAAATGCACAAAACGGTCATACATATTGCGTGACCAACCCATGCTCTGATCTAAATTGAAGCCAAAGCTGTGCAAAATCCAATCATTATAGGGCACATAAGAATACAGATAATGTGCTCCGACAATATGAATCAGTAAAAATATTAAATACAGCACAAAGCTAGAAAAACTCAGTCCTACTTTTTTAAACGCAATCAATAAAGCCGCGAGCATAAAAACTGTGCCTGCCTGATGCAGTAGATACGATTCAAATTCCAGTGGTTGAATACTGGCAGCAAGCATGGCGAGTATAACCAAGCCTAAAGCACAGTAATGTTGAATGCGGAATTGATTTTGCATGTGATGTTTAAGTTGGAAGATTTGTTTTATTCTAATAAAAATGCGAAGCCGAAGCTTCGCATTTTTGTATTGTGATGAATGCTTTTACAAATTAGATTTTAGCAATTAAATCTTGAATTTGTTTTGCTTGTTCAGCTGCATTACCTGTGTAAGTTGCAGGCGTCATTGTCGCTAAACGTGCGCGATCTGCTGCAGGAACGCCTTCCAACTCATTACCATTCACGAAATCTACCATCATGTCACGTGTCATAGCTTGACCACGTGTAAGAGCTTTTAATTTTTCGTATGGTTTTTCGATGTTATAACGACGCATCACAGTTTGAATTGGCTCAGCCAATACTTCTTGAGCATTGTCTAAATCTTCAAGAATACGTTGTGCGTTCAATTCAAGTTTGCCAATACCTTTAGAGCAAGCTTCAAATGCGATCAAGCTTTGTGCAAAACCAACACCCATATTACGCAATACAGTCGAGTCAGTTAAGTCACGTTGCCAGCGAGAGATTGGTAATTTTTCGCCTAAGTGAGCCAAGACTGCATTGGCGATACCCAAGTTACCTTCAGAGTTTTCAAAGTCAATTGGGTTTACTTTGTGCGGCATGGTTGAAGAACCAACTTCACCTTCTTTCAGTTTTTGCTTGAAGAAACCAAGTGAGATGTAGCCCCAAACGTCACGGTTGAAGTCGATTAGAATGGTGTTGAAACGACGTAGCGCATCAAACAATTCTGCCATATAGTCGTGTGGCTCAATTTGAGTCGTGTATGGGTTAAAGCTTAAACCTAAAGATTCTACAAATGCTTGAGAATGTGCAGGCCAGTTGATTTCTGGGTATGCAGAAAGGTGAGCGTTGTAGTTACCTACTGCACCATTGATTTTGCCCAAAAGCTCAACTTGCTTGAACTGTTTGATTTGACGTGCAAGACGATATGCCACGTTTGCCATTTCTTTACCCAAAGTTGTTGGGCTTGCAGTTTGACCGTGAGTACGTGACAACATTGGTTGATCTGCGTGTTTTTCTGCCAATGCAACAATCGAATCAATGATTTGCTGCATCGCTGCAACCAGTACTTCACGACCATTTTTAAGCATTAAAGCATGTGACAAGTTGTTGATGTCTTCTGAAGTACAAGCAAAGTGAATGAACTCACCTGCATTTTTTAACTCATCAATGTTGGCAATTTTTTCTTTTAAGAAATATTCAACTGCTTTTACGTCATGGTTGGTGGTGCGTTCAATTTCTTTAATGCGGTTGGCATCATCTTCAGAGAAATCTGCAACAATTGCATCTAATGCAGCATTCGTTGCAGCACTGAAAGCAGGTACTTCGGTAATTTCAGGACGATTGGCAAGCGCTTGTAACCAACGCACTTCAACAGTCACACGAGCATGGATTAAACCAAACTCAGAGAGGAAAGGGCGGAGAGCATCACATTTGCTTGCATAGCGCCCATCTAATGGAGAAAGTGCGGTTAAAGCGTTCATATCGATTCCTTAAACTTTGGAATTAAACCTAAAACAAAAGCGTGTTCAGCATGGTTTAAACCACCTGATACTGTAAACGCGCCAGATCTTGAATATCACGTAATAATTTACGTTTGCTAAATACCATGCCCCATGAACTGCCACCAAGTTGACGCCAAAGGTGTGCCATTTGTAAGCCTGTAAAAAGCGAAGCTCGAATTCGGTTGGTATGTGCAGAATCCTTAAATGCTTCTGCATTGCCACGTACCATAATGCGCGGGTTAATTTGTCCCGCAGTATCGACATAAGTTTGGGCTAAATTGGCAATAATACTGGGATGCAAATAGTTATGATCAAAAAATGAAAGTTGTTTTAAGATTTTTTGCTGTGACTGCTCAATAATTTCGACGTATTTAGGATTGCTATACACTTTCTTTTCTAATTGTAAGAGTGCCATCGCATACGACATGGGTAGTTTGGTATTGGATAGTTTAGGTAAACGCGATTTAGGAGCAGTATTAAAAGGTTGGTTGATGCTGCTTTCTAGCGTTTTTAAACCCAAAGAAATATCGGCCAAATGATTAAAAAAATCCAAAGTTTGCGAACTGTGATTGCTACTTGGACGGATATTTAAACTGGCTTTAATTAATTGCTCAAAATAAAAGTTACCGCTTTCACCAATACTTTGTCTGCCTGTGAGTGCAGTCATGTGCGTGAGCTGGGTGGCTTGAAACACACCCGCTAACGCCAAGGCACGATTTTGGCGAACATTCAGAGTTGGTGACTGTTGAAACGGTAACTCTGTCATCCAAAACAATCCTTAAATAAAATCGGGTTTAGGTGCATTGGTATGGTGAATCACACCACCGCCTAAACACATTTCGCCTGAATAGAATACGACACTTTGACCAGGAGTGACTGCACGTTGTGGTTCATCAAATTCCACACGTACACCGCCAGGCATGCTGTCATCATTGAAAATTACACAGTCCTGATCATCTTGGCGATAGCGAGTGCGACAAGTACAACGGAAGCCTGACGCTGGAATTTCTTGTTCACCTGCCACCCAATCAATTGCTTCGCTCCATAAAATAGTGCTTTGCATGAGTGGATGTTCATGACCTTGACCAATCACTAAACGATTGTTTTCAATATCTTTATGCAGGACAAACCATGCACCTTCAGCAACACCTTTTAAGCCGCCAATACCAATCCCGCCACGCTGACCGAGCGTATAGTACATTAAGCCGTGATGTTCACCAACCTCTTTGCCATCGTCTAAAACAATTTTTCCAGCTTGAGCAGGCAAATATTGTTTTAAGAAATCATTAAAGCGACGTTCACCAATAAAGCAAATCCCTGTCGAGTCTTTTTTCTTGGCAGTGACTAAATCTAGTTCTTCGGCAATTTTTCGGACTTGCGGCTTTTCAATTTCGCCCACAGGGAACAAGGTTTTATTGATTTCACGACCATGCACTGCATGTAAGAAATAGGTTTGATCTTTATTTTTATCTAAACCACGTAACAGTGGAGCGTATGCTTCACCTTTGGAGTTGTACTGCGTTCCACCACGACGAGCGTAGTGACCTGTGGCGATAAAATCTGCGCCTAAATTCATGGCGTGATCTAAAAAGGCACGGAACTTAATTTCTTTATTGCATAAAATATCTGGGTTTGGCGTGCGTCCTGCGGCATATTCGGCAAGAAAATGCTCAAAAACCCGATCCCAATATTCCATCGCAAAGTTGGCTGTATGCAACTTAATGCCTAGCTTGTCGCACACCGCTTGCGCATCGGCAAGATCTTCCATCGCGGTGCAATATTCAGTGCCGTCATCTTCTTCCCAGTTTTTCATGAAAAGCCCTTCAACCTGATAACCTTGTTGAAGTAGAAGTGCAGCAGAAACAGATGAATCTACACCACCTGACATACCGACGATGACACGTTGTTGCATAGGATTAGGCATCCAAACTAGAAATAAGGGGAGAATTTTGGTGCTCGTAAATGAGCGATAAAGGATAAGATTGACCACTGAGCGCATCTTGAACCGCTTTCAGTACCAACGGACTTCGGGCACGTGCTGATTCAGCCAGTTCGTCTGCAGACATCCATACTGTACCAATAATATCGGGATCGAGCTGGGCTTGCGCATCATGTTGCAGCGATTCGGCTAGAAAGCAGAAGCGATAATAGGTGCGGTCAGGAAACATAGGCGGAGTATAGCTATAAATACCGAGTAAGGCATTAATTTTCACCCGATGCCCAGTTTCTTCCATGGTTTCACGTATTGCTGCTTCAATTAAGCTTTCGCCAGCTTCAACATGCCCTGCAGGCTGATTAAACACGCTATGCGTCACACCTTCTGTATGTTCTTCAACAAACAGGAATTTTCCGTTTTTTTCGATAACGGTGGCGACAGTAACGTGAGCAGTCCAAGCGGTCATTGAAAAGCACCATGGGGTAAAACGCATATTCTACAAAATTTAGGGGGATGTGGCTATGTTGAAAGGGGATTTCTTTAAAACTGTAAATGTAGGTTTGTGTAGTTGTGGGAAGATGTGAGGGGTACTTTGTTCTTTGATTCATTTGGTGATGCTGGATGTGATCTCATTTGCGCTAGGTGTTGTTGCCAAAGTCAAAGCTATTGCACAAATAGAAAAAGAGGCAGATATTGACCGTAAAGCTTTGTATAAAACTCTAAGTCAAGATTCAGCCTCTCGATTTGATAAGATTAATCATGTCATTCATACACTGAGTTTAAAATTAACGGTGCAGAACGTGTAATCCCTCAAATTACAACAATCAAAAAGAACTTTGAGGGGTGGATTATTGATAATTCCCCGCCACTTTTACATAGTGCCGTGCAGAATAAGGTAAAAACTCTTTTTCCTTGTCGGTTAAAGGACGAACTTTTTGCACAGGGCTACCCACGTACAAATAGCCACTTTCCAAACGCTTACGCGGTGGCACTAAAGACCCTGCGCCAATCATTACATCATCTTCAATAATGACATCATCCAAAACAATTGTGTTGATGCCCAATAACACCCGATTGCCAATGGTGCAGCCGTGTAAGGTCACACCATGTCCAACTGTGACATCTTCGCCAATAATCAGCGGTGAACCTTCAGGTTTGTCGGCTTTTTTATGGCTAACATGCAGCATGGCATGATCTTGCACATTGGAATTTTGACCAATCCGAATATGGTTAACATCACCACGAATCACGGCAAATGGCCAAACCGATACATTTGCGGCCAAATGCACATCACCAATCACCACCGACAATTCATCTACATAACAGCTTGCGTCAATTTTTGGGGTTTGCTCTAAATAAGCACGCACATTTTTTTTCATGATGGACAAATCTTTAGCTTATAAATTTAGGATTGAGGACAGTATAAAATAAAAAAGCACACATGCGGGCATGTGTGCTTTGCGCTTTAGTCTAAGCTTATGAATCTTAGAATAAGTTGCTAAAGAATTGTTTGATATGGTCTAGCATACGTGCAAAGAAACCCGCTTCTTCCACTTCCTGCAACGCCACCAATGGTTTTTCAGCAATCACTTTACCATCTAAGGTTGCGACATATTTACCAATCACTTGACCTTTTTTCAAAGGAGCAGTCAATTTAGGTTGAACCACCAATTGAGTTTTAATTTGGTTGGCTTTGCCTTTTGGCATGGTCACGTTAAAGTTTTCTGGCAAACCAATTTGTGCTTCTTTGCTTTTACCGTACCATACTTTTGCTTTAGCTAAGACTTGGTTGGCAGGCTGTACACGTACAGTTTCGTAGTTTGCATAACCCCAAGCTAACAATTCACGAGTTTGAGTTGCACGAGCTTGCATGGTTGGCGCACCAAAAATCACCGAAATTAAACGCATTGGGCCACGTTTAGATGAAGTGGTTAAGCAGTAACCCGCTTCGTTGGTATGACCTGTTTTTAAACCATCCACGCTTGGGTCGGTATATAACAGGGCATTACGGTTGCCTTGTTTAATTCCATTAAAAGAAAACTCTTTTTCAGAATAAATTGGGTAGTATTTTGAGCTGTCATGGATGATGTGCTGCGCTAAAGTCGCCATATCTTTTGCGGTAGAAAAGTGACCTTCAGCAGGCATACCCGTAGAGTTCATAAACTGGGTATTGCTCATGCCAATACGTTTGGCTTCTTCATTCATCATGTGAACGAATGTGCCTTCATTACCTGCAATGTGCTCTGCCATGGCTTTAGATGCATCGTTGCCCGATTGCACGATAATTCCGCGTAGCATTTCAAGTACGGTTGCTGTGCCATTTAAAGGAACATACATACATGATTCTGTGCTGCTGCCACGACACCATGCAGACTCATTCATGCGGACTTGTTCATCTTCCGTGAGTTCGCCTTTTAATAACTTTTGTTCAATGATGAAACTAGTCATCATTTTGGTCATTGAGGCAGGGGCGAGTTTTTCGTTTTCATTTTTTGAAGCTAAAATTTGTCCCGTCTCATAATCCATCAAAACGTATGATTTGTTATTGAGTTCTGGTGGTGTAGCTAAGACAGTTGCTGCATAAGAAAAGCTTGGTAATAGTAATAATGCAGCAAGGGCGCTTTTTGGGGTCATTCTAAGAGGTTCCAATACTTGAGGTATGCACAAAAGAGCTAGCATTTTAGGGCAAAGCTCAGCCGACTTCTATGGGAGAAATCGGCTTATTGATAAAAGTATTGTAACCAAATTGTATTATCTGCTATATGCTGTCAATTCTTGGCAAATTGCTTGGTTTTTGGCTGTTCCAGCAGCTTTGGCATCGGCACGGGCTTCTTTTAAAATTGGCTGGAAGCTTTTTTGTTTGCTGAGTTTACTTAAGGCAGTAACAGCGTCTTTTTCTTTAGGCATATATTCTTGGGCAAGTTTTGTATAACCCTGATGAAATTGATCTTGTTCTTTGACTAGTGAAGGGCAAACTTCAGATAACACATAAATAGCGGCTAATTCTTGCTGAGTCACTTGTTGTAATGGCGTCACTTCAATATTTTCTTCTTGCGCAATTGCGGCTTGACTTAAACCCAAACTGAGCGCAACTGCGCCAAAAAAATGAACTGCACGTGAATTTTTTAAGCCAGAAAATTGCATATCAAGTACCTTAAATATTGTTTGAACTGAATCTACCGATTCATTTAAGTGCTTATAAGATGAATCATTTATTTGCGAATTGAAAGAGTGAAAATGTATTAAAGCTGTGTGATCTGAGCGCAAATCATGTATAAAAAGTGAAGATTAAAGTCTGAAATTTGAAAATCAGTGGCTTGATATAAAGCGTAAAATAATAGTGGAAAAATACCAGATATAAAAACTAAGCATAAAATTTAAGGCAAACTTTGAAAGTTTGCCTTAAAGGGTGAGTATGCAAAATTATTTACAGGCTCAAAATAGTATTTAAATCATGTGATTTAAAGTGCTAATTCTAAAGCTTCCTGACACACTACTTTTTGCTCTTCTTTGGCTGTATCTTTTGCTGCTTCACGCGCTTCAGCTAAAACGGATTGATATTCTGCGTCGGCTTGTAGTTTGGCAAGCGTCATGTTCGATTCTGAATAATCTTGTAGATAAGTTTGAATCAGTGCTTGAATATTGGCATCTAATTTTGCATTTTTTCCAATCAGTGCAGGGCACATTTCAGTCATGACTTGTGCCGCTGCAACATCTTCTTTCACAATCGTATTGGCTTCTGCTGCAGTCAAATCTTCTGCAATTACAGACTGCGTTAATACAGCAGCAAAACCTAGACCCAATAAACGACGAAATGACAAAGCTAAAATCATGAGAATCACATATATTTTTGGATGGATGTTAAGCGCTAAATATATATAATCTTTTGTATATTTCAATGAAATGTGCTGATCAGTCATTTTGTTGTCGTGTGCTTATTAAATGTGCTTAGGCATGAATCAGGCACAAACAAGTTTAAGATTGAACCGACGTTGCTATATTTTAGTATATAACCTTTATATTTGTTTTATCTGAGATTTTTCTGTGAATATTTTGATAGCCAATGATGATGGCGTGTTTGCACCTGGTATCCAAGCTTTGGCGAAAGCCTTAAAACCTTTGGGTCGCGTGGTGATTGTTGCACCCGAAAGTGAACGCAGTGGTTTTTCGAGTGCGCTGACTTTAGACCGACCATTACGTCCTGTGCAAATTGCTGAAGATGTCTGGGCAGTGAATGGTACACCTGCAGACTGTGTCTATTTGTCGATGAATGGATTGTTCGATTTCGAATTTGATTTGGTGGTCAGCGGCATTAACAGCGGTGCAAATCTAGGGGATGATGTACTGTACTCAGGCACAGTCGGTGCGGCATTTGAAGGACGTTTGATGAAACAGCCTGCGATTGCGGTATCACTTGCAGGGCATAATGTACGTGCTTATCAGCATCCGCAAGATTATATGCAGGCAGCGCAGTGGGTACATGACTTTATTGCTCAAGGTTTACCAAGTTTACCTGCACGACATATTTTTAATGTGAATATTCCAGATGTGCCAGTGTTGCAGGGCACAAAAATTACCTATCAAGGACAGCGTACCCAATCTAAGCCAATTACTAGTCAGGTCGATCCACGAGGGCGTCAAGTGTATTGGATTGGTTTGTCGGGCGAGGCAGTGGCTGCACCGAAAAAAGGCTTAACTGAAATTGAGTCTGATTTTTTTGCGGTAGCAAATGGCTATGTCAGCGTGACACCAATTCAGATGGATGCCACCAATTATGACGTTTTGCAATCATTGCACAGTCAATTTTCCCAAATTGGCTAACTAATGTTATAACTTTGTGAAAAAGTAGCTTGTAAGCCTCATTACAAGGACTTTTTTGCTACTCTTAGCGCAATAGAAAATATTTAGAATTTGTAGAGAGGAAAGAATGCCTGTGGTGTTTCAGTATCGTTTATTTAGCACACCAACAGCATTGTTGAAAACCTTAGTGTTATCAAGTGCTGTTGTGGCTACCGTCGTGTTGAGTGGTTGTGCCTCTAAACCTCAAGTGAATAATTCTGCGCGTTATGCAACAGCGCCGAATTTTTATACTGTGCGTTCGGGTGATACTTTAAGTGGTATCGCTGCACGTTATGGTTTGAGCTATCTCAGCATTGCAGAAATGAATGATATTGCACCGCCGTATCGTATTTATGTCGGGCAGTCGATTCGTTTGAAAGCGGGCAATGCACCACGTACAACAAGCACTCGCCCTGTAACACAGGCTGCACCAATTCAACGTCAAACAGTCACATTACCAACGACACCTGTGACACCTGCACCGGTAACATCGACTACAACCACGACCACTAGCTCAACCACACCAAGTACACCTGTGCGTAGCAGCACATTGCGCTGGGTGAAACCATCTCAAGGTGCTGTGATTGCACAGTTTAATTTGGCAAGTAATATCAAAGGAATTCGTTACGGTGGCAATGTAGGTGACCCAATTTATGCCGCAGCAGATGGGCAGGTGGTTTATGCTGCAGATGGCTTAAAAGAATATGGAAACTTGATTTTAATCAAGCACATTGATGGTTATATCACCGCCTATGCACATAACAGTAAGATGAATGTGAGCAGTGGTCAAAACGTAACAGCGGGTCAAAAAATTGCAGAAATGGGCTCTTCGGGTGCTACACGTACCATGTTGGAGTTTCAGGTACGCCTAGATGGTAAGCCAATCAATCCGACTAATGTTTTACCAATAAATTAAATTTTGCAAATACAAAACATAAATTTCACCGTATAATACAATAGGTTGCTTTTATCGAAAGATAAGAGCACCTGTATAATTTCAGAGGGAATTTATGTTAGATCAACTTCGAGCAATGGGTGTATTTGCTTGTGTTGTTGAAAAAAGCTCGTTTAGCGGTGCAGCGCGTGATCTAGGGATCACCACAAGTGCCGTCAGTCAACAAATCCGTTCATTAGAACAAGAAATGGAAGTCACACTTCTGCATCGTTCTACTAGAAAACTGAGTTTGACTGAAGCAGGACAAGCTTTTTTCCACAGCTGTCAAGAAATGCTCGCCGCTGCTGAGCGCGGAAAAATCCGCATTAATGAATTAAGAGATGATCTGGTCGGTGATTTACGAATTGCCACCACTCCTGAGTTAGGTGCGAATCATGTGATTCCTGCTCTTTCACATTGGATGTCGGCCCATCGTGGTTTATCTATCCATCTAGAAACCGACAATCAATACATTGACCTGATTGATGGTCGCATTGATATTGCGCTGCGTATGAGTCCAAAAATTGAAGATCAAAACCAGCATGTGATTCCAATTGCCCATATTGACCAAGTTTTAGTCGCATCACCTAGTTATTTAAATCAAACCGCGCCCATTTCACGTCCTGAAGATTTAAAACATCACGAGTTAATTCCATTAACCATTATGAAGAATTTTCAGCAACTCAATTTTAAGCATATCAGCACTGCTGAAAATGTGGATGTAGAGTTGGGCTCGCGTCTATCGACCAATAATGTGTTGGTGTCTAAATCTTTGTGTATGCAAGGGCATGGGCTTGCGCGAATTTTGCATTTGGATATTCAAAAAGATTTGCTTAATGGCAGTTTGGTTGAAATTTTGCCTGAGTGGAAATTACCCGCATTTACCTTGTATGCAATCATTTCCAAACATGAGCAACAACCGATGAAAGTACATCGTTGTTTGGAAGCCTTAAAACAATATTTTTCTCAATTGCCGGGTGGGCGAGTGTTTCAAGAAGCATCTTAATTGAATGTTGATAATATACTGATCGACCATTTAGTTAGCAAAAAGCCGCAGTTCAAACTGCGGCTTTTTGTTAGGGATTTATTTAAGCCAAGAATTTTTTAATCATTGCTACAAGGCGTTCAATCAATTGATCTGCCTGGGCTTGAGTAATATTTAATGTTGGCAATAAACGCACCACAGAACCTGCAGTTACGTTAATAATCATTTTGTATTCATCGCGGGCAATATCGACCAACTCTGCACATGGTTTTGGTAATTCAATACCAATCATCAAGCCAAAACCACGCACGCTTACATTTTGGTCTGCGAGTTGTTGACGCAATTGTTCCACAATGTAGCCACCCATTTTTGCTGCATTTTCTACCAAGTTTTCTTTCTGGATGGTGTCAATAACAGTGTAAACCACGCGTGAACCTAACGCAGTACCACTGTAGGTTGAGCCATGATTACCAGCAGTAAGAACGCCCACACCACGACCTTGAGTCATGACTGCACCAATTGGGAAGCCATTGCCCAAACCTTTCGCTGTAGTCAATACATCAGGCACAATATTGGTGTGCTGATAAGCAAAGAATTTACCTGTACGACCATTTCCTGTTTGTACTTCATCCAGCATCATCAGCCAGTTGTGTTGATTACAAATACGGCGGATGTCTTCTAGGTAGCTAAAGCCTTGTGGTGCAGTATTCACACCGCCTTCACCCTGAATCGGCTCGACTAAAATAGCCACAATATCAGGATGCTGAATCGCAGCTTCTTCAATGGCTTCGACATCACCAAAAGGCACACGAATAAAGCCTTCAACCAAAGGTGCAAAACCTTCCTGAACTTTTTTATTGCCAGTTGCAGACAGGGTAGCCAAAGTACGACCGTGGAAAGAGTGATCTGCAACAATAATTTTAGGATTGGCTACGCCTTGCATGTGACCGAATTTACGTGCAATTTTAATTGCACCTTCGTTAGACTCTGCGCCACTGTTTGAAAAAAACACTTCTTCCATGCCAGCAACTTGCGCCAATTTTTGTGCAGCAGCAGTCTGCCACGGCACTTCAAACAAGTTACTGGTGTGAATTAAGGTAGCCGCCTGATCTGCAATGGCTTCGGTAATTGCAGAGTGTGCGTGACCTAAACCACATACGGCAATGCCTGTAAGTGCATCTAAATATTCTGTGCCATCTTCAGTATAAAGATAAGAACCTCGACCGCGGACAAAGCTGATCGGCTGACGGCCAAATACAGGCATCAAATGTGATGGTTGATCAGTTTGCACAGGAGCAAGGGTAATGTTATTCATGACTAACTCTTATCTGTTAGGTTGGAGGGAAAAACTTATATAAGCAAAATCTACTGCAGATGAAAAGCCTAATTGTAAATAAAATTGGATTTATTGCTTTAGACGTACTGTTTTGCTCGGTTTTGGGTATAATGCCACACAGATGAGTTGAGGATTTACCAATGACTGAACAAGTACGCGATACCGAAGCGTTAATTCGTGAACAAATTGCTAAACATGCTGTTCTTCTTTACATGAAAGGCACACCACAATTTCCACAATGCGGTTTTTCTGCGCGCGCAGTAGAAGCACTCAGTCAAATTGGTCGTCCTTTTGCTTATGTGAATATTTTAGAAAATCAGGATATTCGTACGACTTTGCCAAAAATTGCGAACTGGCCAACTTTCCCACAATTGTGGATTAATGGCGAGCTGATTGGCGGTAGCGATATTATGTTGGATATGTTCCAAAAAGGTGAGTTAAAACCTTTGGTTGAGCAATATAGCCCAGCACCTGAAGCTTAACGTATTGGACTTGGGTCAAACTAGGTCAAAGTCATCCATACAAAAAGTTGATATAAAAAAAGCGCCTTGGCGCTTTTTTAGAGGGCGTTCAAAATTCTGTGTCAGTAAATTTGACTAGATTTTAATTATATCATCTAATCGACCTTCAAAGTAAATGGATAATTGAGTAATCGTTTGTCCCCATTCCTGAATAGGCATTGTCCATTTTTCTGATGCCTGTTGAATACCAATATACAGCAATTTCATCAGACTATCCTCATTGGGGAAAGCTCCTTTGGTTTTGGTTAGTTTGCGGAATTGACGATGTACGGCTTCAACGGCATTGGTGGTGTAAATCGGCTTCCTAATCGCTTTAGGGTATTTGAAATAGGCGGATAGTAGATGCCATTTGGTACGCCATGACTGAATGATCACACCATATTTTTCGCCCCATTTTTCTTCTAGCTCATCCAGTGCTACTTCTGCCGCCCCTTTGGTATCAGCACGGTAAATTGGCTTTAAATCAGCCATAAATGCCTTCTGATCTTTACTGGCAACATAGCGTAAAGAATTACGGATTTGATGAACGATACACAGTTGTATTTCTGTTTGAGGGTAAATCGCTGCTATGGCTTCGGGGAAACCTTTTAGTCCTGAGAAGCGCTGCTTCGCAAGGCAGGCAATCAGAATATCCTGAACACCACGATTTTGTAGGTCTGTCAGTACACTAAGCCAATGGTTCGCCCCTTCGCTTTCCGACAAATGCAAGCCGAGTAGTTCCTTCTTACCTTCAACATTTAAAGCTAAAATGGTATAGATCGCTTTGCTCACATAAACACCTTTATCCTTCACTTTGTAATGTATGGCATCTAACCAAACAAAGGGATAAATTGTATCGAGTGGGCGTTGTTTCCATGCTTGTAACTGAGGGAGGAGCTTATCTGTAATATTGGTGATAGCACCATCTGAAATCTCCAATCCATACATATCAGCAACATGCTTTTGAATATCACGATAGCTCATACCAAGTGCATAGAGTGATATGATTTTATTGTCAATTTCTTCTGATAATTTGGTCTGGTTCTTTTTAACTAACTGTGGCTCAAATTCACCATTTCGATCTCTAGGGGTTTCAAGCTCAAATGAACCTGATGTAGATTTTACTGTCTTGCGAGTATAGCCATTGCGGCGATTACCTTGTTTCGGATTCGCTTCAATGTAATTCTCGATTTCTGCTTCAAGAGCAGCTTCGGTCAGCTGTTTAATTAAAGGGGTGAGTATGCCATTTTCTCCAGTCAGTGCTTGTCCTGACTGGAGTTGTTTTAAGGCTGTTTCAAAATCAAATGTAGTTGCCATAATGCATCATTCCTGTTTTTAACAGTTTAAGGAAATGACACAGTTTTTTGAACACTACCCTTTTTTATATCTAGAATTAACTTGAATAGCTGACTCGAATTACTGCGTTTAGTTTACCGCAGGGCTTTCAGTTGCAAGTTCAACTATTTCAGCCGATTCGGTAGTGACTTCATCAGAAGGTGTTGCATCAGATGGTTCTGTTGCTTTCGGTTTTTTCTTGGCTTTTTGCGCTTTGTCCTTTTTCTCTGAGTCCTTTTTGTCCTTTTCTTTCTTGGACTTTTTCTTTTTCTTCGGCTCTTCTTCAATTTCGGCACCATCTTCAATGGCTTGCCAATACTCAAGTTGTTCCATCACTGCAGCGTAAATTGAACCTTTACTGTAACGTCCTTTTTTAGTGAGTTTACCCACAGGACGTGCCATTAAAATTTCTAAGGCCTGATCAATGGTATCAATGGCGTGAATGTGGAACTGACCTTGTTCTACCGCTTCAATCACGTCTTTACGTAACATGAGGTGCTGCATATTTTGACGCGGAATAATCACGCCTTGCTTGCCAGTTAAACCTTGCAGTTTGCAGGCATCAAAGAAACCTTCAATTTTTGCATTCACGCCACCAATTGGCTGTACTTGACCAAGTTGGTTCATTGAACCTGTAATGGCCCAAGATTGGTCAATAGGTAGTTGGCTAATTGCAGAAATCAAAGCTGAAAGCTCAGCTACCGTTGCACTGTCGCCATCGACCTGACCATAACTTTGTTCAAAGGCAAGGGCAGCAGAAAAATGTAAAATTTGCTCACGGCCAAAATGTGCTTTGAGGAAACTGGCCATCAACAACACGCCTTTGGCATGTAAAGAACCGCCAAGTTCAACACTGCGTTCAATATCTAAAATATCGCCGCCGCCTTGATAGACTGAGGCGGTTAAGCGCGAAGGTAAGCCAAACTCGACATCGGCATAGTGAATGACCGACAGGGCATTAATTTGCCCTAAACGATGTCCGCGAGTTTCTATTAACTGCGTACCGCGTGATAAATCTTGCCAGTACAGTTCTCTTAAATAGCCTAAGCGATATTTGCGATGATCCAGTGCGGTATTGATATGCTGTTCGGAAACCGTTTTATCGCCCGCCTGTGCCGCATGGTGATGCGATTCACGAATTAAATCCCCCAAGGTGAGGGCATGTAAGGAGAGTGAGCTTTGATCTTCAGCTTGACGACTTGAGTCAGTAAGTAAAGCTGCCAAAGCAGAACGGTCAAATGGTAATAATTTGTCAGATTGCACATAGTCGGCAATCAGCTGCATATATGCCTGCTCGTTTTCGTCATTACGTTGTAATGTATCGGTAAAGTCGGCACGGATTTTAAACACGCTGCCAAGTTCGGGTTCTAGCTCTAAAATTTCATAATAAATTTCAGGCTCTGCCAGTAAAATCACTTTAATATTTAGTGGAATGGCTTGTGGTTCAATTGAAATGCTGCCTGTTAAAGTTAGCATGTGTTCCAAAGATGAAAGTTTCAATTGCCCCGATTTTAAAGCGCGTTTCAGTCCTTGCCATGCATAAGGCTGTTCCAGTAACTGCTCTGCTTCGAGCATCAAAAAGCCGCCATTGGCTTTATGTAAGCTACCTGCACGAATTAAGGTGAAGTCAGTGGTAATGGTGCCGTTTTGCGTGAGTTGTTCTACATGCCCCAATAAATTGTAATGGGTTGGAAAATCTTCAAAAATAACAGGTACACCGCTGTTGGGTTTGTGCGTCACAATAATATTGGCTTGGTAGCGCGCAGGAATACGGCTAAAGGTGCCAGGACGGAAATCATCTTCTTCCTGTTCTAAAACAAACTCGACATTATTAATAATATCTTCGGCATAGTATTGTAAATATTCAGTCAAACCTTCGACACTAGGATATTTATTGTGAATAATATCAATGCGTGGCATTACCACTTGTTTGGCAATATCACGGTTCAGGTCTTGTACTTTGTCACGTGCGTCATCTTCTAAATCGCCTAAATGCAAACCCAAACGCTCCAGTTTTTTATTCATATAACGAATATTGGACGCAATTTCTGCACGGGTTTTGCTGTCCAAGGCGTTAATATCTTCCTTAGACATTTCCTGCATTTTGTCATTTTTCAGATGCACGGGTACAAAGCAATGTTCATCTTCCTGCGCAATCAGTTTTAAATCGAGTTCTTCACCTTCACTGGTCAGCTCAATTAAGGCTTGTTGCTGTTCATCACCCGCTTGCTGACGAATCATTTCAATGCGGTTGTGATAGGTTTCTGCGGTAAAGCGACGTTCGAGTTGCTTTAAAATAGTTTGCCAAGTTTGATGTAACAAACTTTGAAATTTAGGCGCTTGACCTGCAGGCAGTTGCAAGGCAATCGGTTGGCGCGGGTGTTTGAAATTATTGACATAAACCCAGTCATTCGGTGTGGGCATGCTCTTGGCATGTTGCTGCAGCAAACGCTTGACCATGGTACGTTTGCCCAATCCCGCCGTACCCACTGCAAAAATATTGTAGCCAGAATATGGCAGGGAAATACCTGCTTCCACCGAAGCGCGTGCCCGATCTTGTCCTAAAAAATTATTCAGCGGTTTAATGCGTCGGGTCGAAGCGGGAATGTTATCGTAATTTGGAATATGGGTTAGTTGTGTTGCTTTGAGTCGTGTATTTTCTAAAGTCGTTTGTATTTCGCTTTGTTCAAAGGCAGAGCTGAGAAGCGGTTGTTGTTCATCTTGCGCTGCTGTTGTTGTGTTGGTTGTCATTGATGGGGTGATTTGATCAAGTCTTTGGGTCACTGTAGAAATCCAAAACGAAATATTGCAGTTAGAAGTTTAAAGGTATACAGGTTTAAGCGGAAAATTCAAGCTAAGCCGTAATTTTTACTACAAAATGACAAAGCTGTTGTGGATAATTTCATAAATACTGTTGAAACAGAAGCTATTCCGCGATTGAATAACAACAATTTGACTTGATAGAAAATAATAATCGAATGACCACACAACAGACTGGGCAAACTTCAGCACAAAATACAGGGTGGAAAGCTGCATTTACGGCATTTTTAGACCGTCGTGCGCTGATTATGCTGTTTTTGGGCTTCTCTGCAGGTATTCCAATTTTACTGATTTTTTCCAGTCTATCTTTGTGGTTGGGCGAAGCAGGCATTGACAAAAGTGCGGTCACTTTCTTTAGTTGGGCTGCCTTGGGTTATTCCTTTAAATTTGTCTGGGCACCATTAATTGATGAATTACCCGTACCCTATTTAACCAAAAAACTGGGGCGACGTCGGGCATGGCTGCTCATCGCCCAATGTTTAATTGTTTGTGCAATTGCGGTGATGGCATTTTCTGACCCAGCTTTGGGACAGGCGCATTTATATCAAATGGCATTGGGTGCAGTATTACTGGGCTTTTCTGCAGCCACGCAAGATATTGTGATTGATGCTTACCGTATCGAACTGGCTGAAACTCAAATGCAAACCGTGTTGGCATCGACCTATAACGCGGGCTATCGCATTGGGATGATTGTCGCAGGGGCAGGTGCTTTATTTTTGGCAGCCTCGTTAGGTACAGCCAAAGGCAACTATATTTATAGTGCATGGAAAATTACCTATTTGGCGATGGCTGCGGTGATGCTGATTGGCATTATCACGACTTTGGTGATTCGTGAGCCGCAAGTGAATCGGGTCAGCAAGCATTATCAACGACGCGACTATTTTCGTCTGGTTACGGTGTTTTTTGTTGCGGTATTCAGTTTTGTATTGTGCTACGTCTTTTCGGGTAATTTTACCGAAGCCTTAAAACAACAATTCCAACTCAAAGATGCATTTTTATTATTTTCTATAGAAGCTTTACGTTTTATTGCATCGGGTGCGGCTGCTGTAGGCATGGGCACAATTTTGGTCAAATTGGGCGCAGTCAATAAACAGATGGCATTTGAAACATGGGTGCATCCTGTTGCAGATTTCTTTAAACGCTACGGCATGAAACTGGCACTGGTGTTATTACTCTTGATTGGTTTTTATCGAGTTTCAGACATTATTGCAGGTGTAATTTCCAATGTGTTCTATCAGGATTTGAACTTTAGCAAAGAACAAATTGCCGAAGCGGTTAAGGTTTATGGGGTCATTTTCAGTTTAGTGGGTGGCTTCTTGGGCGGTTTACTGGCACAGCGTATGAACATTATGAAATTAATGTTTGTTGGCGCGGTGTTGGCATCATCCACCAATCTTATTTTTATTGGTCTGGTGAAGTCAGGACAGCAACTGAGCGATGTGCAAGTTTCTGTGGGGCAGCAACAATATCAAACCCAGGCCGATGAAGTTGGATATTGGAAAGTGGCTGTGCCTAGTCAGGTTTTAGCAACACAGGATGAAATTCAGGTACGTGCGCAATACCAAACGGGCGATACGCCGTCACGTTTAGTGTCGATGCCGTATTTGCACCAAACTGAGATTGAAACTGCACAACTCCAGTTTTTACCACTGACTTCGGATAATCGTATTAGCGAAAATGAAGCCAGCAACAGTATTGTCGTACGTGGGCAATATGCAGGGCCTGCCTTAACCGAACAGCAAAAAATTGTACTGCAGCTAGATGGTCAAAATTTTGATGCAAAACTAGATGCACAAGGAATTTTTACGGCAGCGATTGCAGGGCAGCTTTTGGCAGACTCACCAAGTAAACAACTGCAAGCCGTATTATTGAATAGACAGCAAACAGTACAACAACACAGCCAAACCTATCAGGTCGATTTAAACACACATGAAGGCAATGCTTTGGATGTAGATATACAACCTTTGCCGATCGTTCAATCATCTTCAAACAATATGGTTGAAATTCAGGGCAAGGTGATTAAGCCATATAGCACAGCATGGTTATATTTTGCGATTATTGTCGATAACTTGGCTTCAGGTTTAGCGGGCGCGGCTTTTATCGCATTTTTATCCAGTTTAACCAGTGTGTCATTTACTGCTGTGCAATATGCAATTTTTAGCTCACTCATGACCTTGACTCCTAAGATTTTAGGTGGTTATTCAGGTACTATAGTGACCAATATTGGTTATCCAAACTTTTTCCTCATGACCACATTAATTGGAATCCCTATTTTAATTTTAGTGGTGTGGGTGGCGAAATTGTTACGTGACCATCAACACATACAAGCAAAACCGATTGAACAAAAGGATGAATGACATGCGCATGCTGCATACCATGTTACGTGTAGGTAATTTAGAGCAATCATTAAAATTTTATACAGAAGTTTTAGGCATGACTTTGCTGCGTAAGCGTGATTATGAAGAAGGTCGTTTTACCCTTGCTTTTGTAGGCTATGGCGATGAAGAAAATCACACCGTTTTAGAGTTGACGCATAACTGGGATACAGACAGCTATGATTTGGGCAATGGCTATGGTCATATCGCAATTGCGGTAGAAGATGCCTACAAAGCATGTGAAGAAATTAAAGCGCGTGGTGGCAATGTGGTACGTGAAGCAGGGCCAATGAAAGGTGGCGTGACTGTCATTGCTTTTGTTGAAGACCCAGATGGTTATAAAGTTGAATTGATTCAGCAAGATCAGAACGCACGTAATAACTAAGTCTTCATCAGTGAAGCAGTAAAAACCAAACCTTTATGGCGCAATAAACTGAATGTTGTTCAGTATTCATTTTGAAAATATTGAACATCGCCTGAAAATGCTCGCTTTTTGAATATTGCTCAGTAATATACCTTTATCGAAAGGTAAAAATTGCTGGGCTTTTTTGCAACAGTAAAAGAATATACAGGATGTGTTTATGTTGAAGTTATTGGCATTGGATCGCTTTACCATTCTTTTGTTTGTGATGGTCATCCTCGCCAGTGTCGTGCCTGTGTCAGGGCAAGCAGCCGAAGTTTTTAGTGTGATTACGACAGTTGCCATTGCAATCTTATTCTTTTTGCATGGGGCGAAATTATCACGTGAAGCTGTCATTCAGGGCATGATGCATTGGAAATTGCATGCGTTGGTATTTACTTTTACCTTTGCGTTATTCCCAATTTTAGGTTTGCTGGCAAAGCCAATTCTAGTGCCAATGCTCGGGCAGGAGCTGTATTGGGGCTTTTTGTTCATGTGCTTTTTGCCTTCAACCGTGCAATCTTCAATTGCCTTTACGTCAGTGGCAAAAGGCAATGTTGCCAGCGCAGTCTGCAGTGCGTCATTCTCTAATTTAATTGGGATGTTTATTACCCCAGTTTTAGTAGGCATCTTTATTTTAGGGCAGTCTGAACACGGTTTTGACCCGACAAATTCGATTATTCAAATTACTTTATTGTTATTGGTGCCATTTATTTTGGGGCAGTTATTACGTCCTTATGTTTTTCCTCAGATGTTGAAATTACCAAAGCTGGTCAAGGTATTTGATCAGGGTTCGATTTTGATGGTGGTTTATGGTGCATTTAGTGGGGCAGTGGTAGCAGGATTGTGGCATCAAGTTAGTGGTATGACTTTATTGCTGTTGATTATTGCTTGTTCCGTGTTATTGACCCTTGTGATGTGGTTGGCGTGGGTTGTGCCGCAATGGTTGGGTTTTGCACGTGAAGACCAAATTGCCGCATTTTTTTGTAGCTCCAAAAAAACCTTAGCCAGTGGTGTACCGATGGCGCAAATTTTATTTATTGGGCAGCCGTTGGGGATGATTGTTTTACCGATCATGATTTTCCATCAAATTCAGTTGATGGTGTGCGGTGTGATAGCCAATTATCTCGAAAAGCAGCCCGATTCGACTGAACCTCAGGAATTAAATTCCTAAGAATAATTAGCTTTAAAATATTTTATTCCGTATAATATTGCCCAACTTGTTGTGCTTAGCTCTGACGGTATCCGTCTCGGTGGGCCAAAAGAATGGTCTGTTGTGGTGTTGGTCTGCTTTTAAAGCATGTCCTCATTTTTTTAATGAGAGTGACCAATTGCGATGACAGCTTAAGCCTTCTTAAATCTTAGGAGTAATCGACGATGCGCGCCGATATTCACCCAAAATATGAAAAATTAGTTGCAACTTGTTCTTGCGGTAACGTAATCGAAACTCGTTCAGCAGTTGGTAAAGAAACTCTTTATCTTGACGTATGTTCTGCATGCCACCCGTTCTACACTGGTAAGCAAAAGAACGTTGACACTGGCGGTCGTATCGACAAGTTCAAACAACGTTTTGCTGGTATGTCACGTTCTATCAAACGTTAATATCCAGTACGAAAAAAACGGGCAATTGCCCGTTTTTTTGTGCCTTAAATTTTAGGGTCTACAAATAGACCCTAATGCACAAGACCTTATTGGTCTTGCACATCAATTAAATGATCGAGTTTTTTCTGGAAATAATCACCCTGAATAAAGCGCGCATCGACATTCCACGCATTCGCAAACAGGTTCATATCATTTAAGTCACGCAATAACACTTCTACAGGTTTAATTTCACTATAAATGCTCAATTGTTCCTGTAATTCTTGCGTCGAGTCATCAGCAGCCAGTTTTTCAGTCAGTGCACTGTGCAAGGTCAAGTAGTGAATATCGACTTGTTTCAAGATAGATTCACTATAAATCGAATGACCAAAATCACGCAGAGAAATTTCAGCGCCGTGCTGACGTAATAAACTGATTTGTTTCTGCGCATCACCTAAGTTTTGGCTGATGTCTTCTTCAGAGAATTGCAAAATTAATGGATGGCTGAGGCGGCTACCAATAATCGTTATCAGTTTAGACACAAACTCAGGGAAGCTGCGGTCTTGTAATAAAACAAATTTGTTTAAATTGATAATCAGCTTCGCTTCAGGATATTGGGTGATGAAGTTGTGCAATTGTTTACAAGCTTCGACCAAAATCCAACGATCCAGTTTAATGGATAATTCTGGGTCTTCAGCCAAATCTATTAAGCCTGTCAGTGATTTCCATTCACTATTGAAAATAAAGCCACTAGTTACTTCATAGGTATATAAATTGGTGTCTTGCTTATCATAAAGTTGTTGATACTTCAGATGAATTTCACCACGATCAAGACTTTGACGTATCGCTGCAATAATCGCAGATTCACTATACGATTGTGGTACAGCTGCAGCAGATTCAATTACATTTAAGTTAGATTCACCAAAGGACAAGTCTAAGGTTAAACCTGAGTTATGTTGTTCTTGCTGTTGTGGTAATGCGTTGGCAAAACCTTGGCTAATCAGTTGCTCAAAACTGCTTTCATTTTGAATGTCTGGAGTGAATGGCACATAACCAATACGCAAATTAAGTGGGTAAGTATGTTGATCTACCGTAAGTAATTGCGGTTTCGTGAGTGAATTTAAGCCAATCAGTTTCGATTCTAAAATTGCAGGCGATTCTGCTTGGAACAAACCAACCACTAAACCATTACTCACATTAAATAATGGTACATTGGTCTGTTCTTTTAAAAAATTTTGAATGTTGGTAAAGTAATTTTTTGTGGTTTGCCAGTCGGCTTGGAAAATTGATTCAGGACAGTTCGCCAAAGAAAATACCACCAAAGCATTGGCACTAGAAGGCTGTTTGGCTAAAGTGCGATTTACCAATTGGTAGGTGCTTGGTTTTGTCGCTGCTTTGTCTGCTGTCGTTTGAGCAGGGACAGTATTTTGCGCCGTATTTTCAATATCTATGGTGATTTGTATGGCGTCGTCAGCTGCTCCAACAAATTCAATTTTGAGCGGGTTTTGTTTTGCCAGAAGCGGGTTTTGGCTATGAATATCAAAACGGCCGTGTTCAAATTGTCCTTGACTGACTTTCTTAAAGCGGAATTTAAAATCTGTAATATCTTGCGGTTGCAATAAATCCAATAATGGCAAGCCAATAAGGTCATCTTCACTTTTTAAACCAAATAGCTGTAAATATTCAGCATTGGCTTGTGCATGAATTCCTTCCTGAATAATGGCTACTGCTTTGCTACTGTCTTCGACCAACGCCTGAGCTTGTGATTGTGCATTTTCCAGTTCAGTCATAAGTTGTTCTTGTGACTGCTGTAAGCGACTAAAAGACAGTGCGCGAATTAAGCCAAAATAGAAGCGTTCGGGGTAATCTAAATTGATAATGTCATAGATGCCTTTGCGCACATAACTGGTGTATTGCGTGGCATCGTAATCGTCTGGTTTGAGCAAAAGTAGCGGTAAATTTGGTTGCTGTGATGCACGAATTAAAGTGAGTGCCTGATCGACTTTTAGGTCATAAGCACGACCAAAGATCACCAAATCCCAAGTTAAATGTAATTGTTTTTCAAAGTTTTTAATGTCATCTAATAGATAAGCCTGAACACGGTGCTCATTTGCAGTGAGTTGTTCACAAATTTGATTAAAACGTATTTGGTTGTCATCGATTATGAGTAAACGTGTTTCGGTACGTTTGAGCTTTTTAGACAATAATGGATTTCTCACTTTAATGCTTCCCATAAATCGTGATTTTTAACTTCATTCACTTGTTTCTGAATAAAACCATCAAGTAAAGGCTGTTGTTGGTCATTCAACAACTCAAAATCAAAGCGCATAAAGCTTTGGGTAATCAATAACGGCTTAATTAAGAACACTTTTAGTTCTTCTTCACCTAAACGTAGCTGTACGGTTTGTTTGTCACGTAATAATTGCAGACTTGGCAAAATCAATGAGGTATTGACTTCATTGACCTGCGTACTTTGTACCAATAATGCTGGATGATAATGTCCTGTATGCCGATCTGTTTTAACAAAAACAGCACAAGTGTAAATATCTTGGGTTAAAATTTCCAAGCCAAGTTCTAAGCTTTTTTCAGCAGATTGTTTAATCCAGCGAATGACACCACCACGCCACGGACTTTGGCTATTTTCCTGAACCAGAATAAATTCACCTGTTTTAAGGTTTTTCGGTGTTTCACCCGTCCATTTAATACGATAGCCATTGACACTAATATCTAAAACATCGGCATTGTAAATTTGTTTGGCTTCACGGTCTAAGGTTTTAACAGCGCTAAAATCTACCGTAGAGTTGGTATGCATGGCATTGATAAACTGGCTTTCATTCTGGAATTGGTAGTTATCGCCCAAAGCCAGCGTTTCATTGAAGTTTTTACCATTAGACAGATAAAAATGTGCCACAGTCAAACCAAAGCAAATTTTAATCCGTGCCGAATATTCATAACGCTCATGCACACGTTCTGCTGTATTGGTCAAAATATTGTGCAAGTGGAAATGCAAAGCAGGGGTTAAGAATAGCTTTTCATTGCGTGATAAATGTTCACCTTTACGACCTTGAGCTTCATTTAAATGATCGAGTAGGGGTTGAGTTGCAATAAAAATATTGGCATGAAAACCTTGGCTTTGGTGCGTATTGTAAATAGGTGGATGATCTTTGCTTGCATCGACCACATAACGTGAAAGCGTCGTTTCTTTGGGTAAAACTTGAATCAGTTTTGCCCAATCAAAGCTACAGAGATATAAGCCTTGAATTTCTGCAGGTCGAATTTGATGGGTATTGAAAATTTCCAATAAAATCAGCTGTGCATAGGCTTGAGCAATATTAATCAGTTGATGTTGTGTGCCTTGTAACTGATTAATATTATTTAAATAATAATGTTGTTGAATGGCTGTATCTAAAAGTTGGTGTGCAATTAACCACTGATTTGGCAAGGCGTGGCTATAAAGCATGTGTTGTTGATAGCGCAGTAGAGCTAATTGTTGTAAAGCATAATAGCTAGATAGAACTCGTGCAGTTTGTAAGTTCTTTTTTAAATTAAAGGCAAATAAAGAAAATTTTTGTTGGGTGAGTTGTTGGTGGCTACGTCGGGAAATATTAATATAGACTTTGGCGAAATGACTGCGTAATAACAGCGCGAGTTCAATAATATGATCGTTGCGGTCATTACTAATCAAAGCCTGGTTGAAAAAATGCTTTTCCAGACTGGTAAGCACATTTTCAAGTGTCGGATGAATAGCTTGAATTAAGTCAAAACGTAATGTTTCCTGACATTTCAGTTCAGAAATTTCTAAAAGGGCATTGAACAGGGCTTGAGAAGAATCCCCCAATTGTAAAATGGATAGGTCTGCTGCCCACGCCTGAATGCTTTTAACCGTATTTTGACAAAAACTCAATTGCTCCAGCTTTAGTTCGCTGGGAACCTGAAAAAGATCTGAAGTATTCATGTTCATGGTTGTTATTTAACTCAATAAGTTGAAACCCCAAAAAGCGGTGTCTTGTTTTTTTCGCCCGCAATTTCCCTAACGAGTTTAGGAACGAGATAGCCTGGCAAGTTCGCTAAAAGCTCTTTATAAATATGATCAATGTCAGATGGCATTAGATCAAAATGATGCGCTCCTTTTACTTTATCTAACACGTGTAAATAGTAAGGCATCACCCCTGCATCAAAAAGACGATAGCTTAAATCGACCAAGACCTGAGCAGAATTATTGACCCCATTTAATAAGACTGCTTGATTCAGAACGGTGATGTTTTGTTCGACTAACTTGGCAAGTTGCGAACAGGTAAAGTCATCTAATTCTGATGCGTGGTTCGAGTGTACCACTAGAATAATACGCAGCCTACTATTTTTTAGTAAGGAAATCAGCGATTCATCGACACGGTTGGGAATAACAATCGGAACTCGTGAATGAATTCTCAAAAATTTTATTTGCGGAATAGACGCCAATCGCTCAATCCAGATATTTAATTTACGATTTGACAAAGTGAGCGGGTCGCCACCACTTAAAATCACTTCATTAATATCGGGCTGACTTTCAATGTAATTACGGATATTGTCCCAGTCTTCAGTTTTTGGCAGATTTTCCTGATAAGGAAAGTGCCTGCGGAAACAATAACGACAATGTACTGCGCAAGCACCAGTCAAGGTCAGCAAAAAGCGTGATTTATATTTGTGTAAGACTCCAGGTTGTTGATTGGCTTGTTCCTCACCCAAAGGATCGGTCACAAATCCAGGATGATCTTCCAGTTCTAAATGATGCGGCAGAACCTGTAACAGTAAAGGATCGAGTGGATTGCCTTTTTGCATTTTGGCCACAAATGCACGCGGGATACGCAATTTAAACTGATTGGATGCCAGTAAAGCACCTGACAGCAACTGCTGTTCAGACAGCTCTAAAATATTTAACAATTCGCGTGGGTCGGTGATCAAGTCACTGAGTTGAGATTGCCAGTTTTGTTCTTGGTACAGGTAGTTGATCATGCCAGAAAAGATTTAAATATGAGGTGAAAGGAACCAAGTACACATATATTTAGCGTAGATGAATTCTTTGTTCATTGAGCGTGAATGCCGCGAATGATTAATCGCTTTGAATCAGAATCATTACAAAACAGCTGATTTTACCGATATCTTGAGGTGATCGGTAGTGGATTTTCATTGCTTCGTTATGGCTTGCTCATTTACAATACGTCCGATGAAAAAAGATGTTGCAAGATGGCGAGCATCGCAAAGCTGCGTTGGTCATTTGCTTTGTAACATAAATAGTTAAGTTAGTCAGTTTGGAGTGTGCCAGTCATGGCCTATTATTCTACGAATGATTTCAAGTCAGGCCTTAAGGTTATGCTTGATGGTAACCCATGTTCAATCATGGAAAATGAATATGTAAAGCCAGGTAAAGGTCAAGCGTTTAACCGCGTAAAACTTCGTAACCTTCGTTCTGGTAAAGTTTTAGAAAAAACATTTAAGTCTGGTGATTCACTAGAAGCAGCTGACATTGTAGAAGTAGAAATGGAATACCTCTACAACGATGGCGAAATGTGGAACTTCATGGATCCTGTATCTTTTGAGCAAATTGCTGCTGACAAAACCGCAATGGGCGATGCTGCAAAATGGTTAAAAGATGATTCAAACGAAAAATGTACCATTATGTTGTTTAACGGTGTGCCTTTAACTGTAAACGCACCAAACTTCGTGGTATTAAAAATTGTCGAAACTGATCCGGGTGTACGTGGCGATACTTCTGGTGGTGGCGGTAAACCAGCGAAATTAGAAACAGGTGCAGTGGTACGTGTTCCTTTATTCGTACAGCAAGAAGAAAGCGTTCGTGTAGATACACGTACAGGTGAATACCTAGAACGCGCATAATGATTTATTGATAAATCATAAGTAAAAGAGGGGGATGATTCGCGTCATCCCCCTTTTTTGTTGATTTGATTATGTGGTAAAAGAATAGGTGAAAAGTATAGGAAACTGTTGGTGCTCCATTTAAGTGTACGGTAGCGCACACTATGGATGTAAGGGCAGCAGACATCAAAATAAAAGGAGCAGGATCAACCAAGGATTTAGGAAATAAAGCTACATCTCGACAATAAAAGTAACACTTAAAAAATGTAACAAGAAGAGAGATTGACATGGAAACAGTTCAACCGAAGTCTGGTCTGACTTCAAAAATTATATGGCTTTTGGTCGCTATATTGGGTGCAGTATCTTTTGGGATATTGGCAGTCAGTAGAGGCGAACACGTCAATGCAGTCTGGTTAGTTTTAGCTGCGGTCTGTGTCTATAGCATTGCATACCGCTTCTACAGTTTATTTATTGCCACCAAAGTATTTGAGTTAAATGAGCGACGCTTAACGCCCGCACATCGTTTGGCTGACGGTTTAGATTATGTGCCCACCAATAAAAGTGTGTTATTTGGTCACCACTTTGCCGCGATTGCAGGTGCAGGCCCTTTAGTTGGGCCTATTCTTGCAGCACAAATGGGTTATTTACCCGGCACGATCTGGCTTTTAGTCGGGGTGGTGTTGGCAGGTGCAGTCCAAGACTTTTTGGTTTTGTTTATTTCTACACGTCGTGATGGGTGTTCTTTGGGAGAAATGGCAAAACAAGAGTTGGGTTCATTTGCTGGTGTGATTGTCATGCTGGGTGCGCTGGGCGTGATGGTGATTATTCTTGCCGTACTCGCTTTGGTTGTCGTGAAAGCTTTAACCAATAGTCCGTGGGGCGTATTTAGTATTGCAGCCACCATCCCAATTGCGATTTTCATGGGCATTTATATGCGTTTTATTCGCCCGGGGAAAATTGCTGAGGTTTCCATTATTGGTTTTGTCCTGATGATGATGGGTATTATTTATGGTGAAAATGTTGCACAGCATCCATTCTGGGGGCCTTTATTTACTTTAAGTGGCACAGAATTAACGTGGTGTTTAATTGCCTACGGTTTTATTGCTTCAGTTTTGCCAGTGTGGTTGCTATTGGCACCACGCGATTATTTATCGACCTTCTTAAAAATTGGTGTTATTGCAGGTTTGGCTGTCGGGATTGTGTTTGCAATGCCTGAAATGAAGATGCCTGCGGTGACCCATTTTATTGATGGTACTGGGCCAGTGTTTGCGGGTTCATTGTTCCCGTTCTTATTTATTACCATTGCCTGCGGTGCGATTTCAGGTTTCCACGCCTTAGTGTCTTCAGGTACGACGCCAAAACTGGTCAATAACGAAAAAGACATTCGGATGATTGGTTATGGCGGCATGTTGATGGAGTCTTTCGTGGCGATCATGGCAATGATTTGTGCCACGGTGCTAGACCCAGGCGTGTACTTTGCCATTAATGCACCCACTGCAGTTTTAGGTACAACGGTGGAAAGTGCAGCAGAAGCGGTACGAAATTTAGGCTTTGTAGTGACTCCTGAGGCTTTAACCATTTTGGCAAAAGAAGTCGGTGAAAGCTCGATTCTGTCACGTACGGGTGGTGCGCCAACGTTTGCAATTGGTATGGCACATATCATCACCGAGATTTTTAATAACCGCTCAATGATGGCATTCTGGTATCACTTTGCCATTTTATTTGAAGCCTTATTTATTTTAACTGCAGTAGATGCAGGCACACGTGCTTGCCGTTTTATGGTGCAAGATACTGTAGGTATTGTTATTCCTGCAGTGAAAAACTCACATAACTTCTTTGGTAACTTGCTTGGCACAGCAGTTGCGGTGGCTGGTTGGGGCTTCTTCGTCTATCAAGGCGTGGTCGATCCTTTAGGCGGTATTAATAGCTTATGGCCTCTATTTGGTATTGGTAACCAAATTTTGGCAGCGATGGCGCTCATTTTAGGTACAGTGATTCTGTTTAAAATGAAAAAAGAAAAATATGTTTGGGTGACGATTATCCCTACAGTTTTCTTGTTCATTACTTCAATGACTGCAGGTTGGCAAAAGATTTTCCACGACAATCCCAAAATTGGTTTCTTGGCGCAAGCAGATCGTTTCAATGCTGCAATTCAACGCAATGAAATTTTAGCACCTGCAAAAACAGTGACTGAAATGCAAACCATTGTCATGTCCAATCAAATTAATGCCGTGTTATGTGGTTTCTTTATGATTGTGGCATTTGTGATGTTGTTCGCTGCCATTGGGGTGATTCGTCGTGCCTTGGCAAGTCCAACACCAACTGTACATGAAGCTGAAGCGATTTATCGTGATCCTGAAACGATTCAGCCGAATAGTGGTCATTAGGAGTGAGCACATGATTAAGCTTAAATTTGCCCAACAGAGTAAAACGGTGATTTACAACATCATTAAAATGACCATCATGTCGCAAAAGGATTTAATTTTGAATCCGAAAAACTGGTCGCGTATCGCTACTTTATGGCAGCGTTTGCAACAAAGTTTTCGTTTAATGGTCGGTGTACCCGATTATCAGAATTATTTGGAACACATGCGTAAGCATCATCCAGATTTAGAAGCCATGGATCCGAAGACTTTTTATCGCTACTGTGTCGATGCGCGTTATCCATCGGCAAAAGGTGGTTTGAAAAAGTGTCCGTGTTAATCCCGTATCACGATGGAAACGTATAGAGATACGAGCTGTTTAAAACTTACTTTTTTAGGCAGTTTAGAATATCTCGAGGATTTCTTTGGAAATTTAGCAAAACGGTGTATGTTTAAACATGCGCCGTTTTTTATTGGGGATAAGGGGATTTACTGTGATTTGGGGTACAGAAAAAGTTCAAAAACAACAACTGACGCAAGCGCAGCAACAGCTCAATGCACAGATTGAATCTTATGCTGGAAAAATTCAGGCTTTTTTGACTGAAATTAATACCATTATTTTAGATAAAGAACAGCAGACCAAATTGGCGTTAAGTTGTTTGTTGGCGGGCGGGCATGTGCTTTTTGAAGATTTACCCGGATTAGGTAAAACGACTTTATCGAGTGCCTTATCGCACTTGGCGGGTCTGCAATTTCAGCGTATTCAGTTTACCAATGACATGCTGGCCAGTGATGTGATTGGCGTGAATATGTTTAATCAAAAAGAACATCAATTTGAGTTTAAGCAAGGCCCTATTTTTACCCAAATTTTATTGGCAGATGAAATTAACCGTTGTTCGCCTAAAACCCAAAGTGCCTTGTTGGAAGCGATGGAAGAAGGCGCGGTTACGGTGGATGGTGTGCGTTATAGCTTGCCGCAACCTTTTTGGGTGATTGCCACACAAAATCCACTGTTTCAAAGTGGTACTTATGCGCTGCCAGAATCACAGCTTGATCGTTTTTTAATGCGTCTGTCTTTGGGTTATCCATCGCGTTTTGCTGAAAAAATGTTGCTGCAACAAAACTCCAGACATGCGCTGATTGCCAGTTTGGCCCATATTTTTACTGAAACAGAAATTTTAAATTTACAGCAATTGGTCACGGAAATTTATGTGTCAGATACCGCGCTAGATTACTTACTCGACTTAGCCACAGAAACCCGTAAAGCGCGTCACGGATTATCTACCCGTGGTGTTTTGGCATTGAAAAAAGCAGCACAAGCACATGCTCTAATTGAGCAACGTAGTTTTGTCACTGCCGATGATATTCAAGCGGTATTTGTGGCAGTTGCTGCACATCGTATTGGATTGAGTGAGGCAGAAACTTTGTATGTGATGCAACAGGTTAAAGTGAGTTAGTACACGCATGTTTAAGCAGGCATGGCAAAACTGGATCAAGACACGTTTTAAATTTGATCGACACAAGGCCTTAAAACAAAAAGATATTTTGGTTTTTATTTACCAACAGGGCTATCTGTATTTAGTGCTGATTTTGATCACGTTTATTGCAGGCGTGAATTATGGCAATAACCTGATTTTAGGCTTTTGCTTTTTGATCAGTGCCATTTTATGTATCAGCTTTTATTTGACCTTTAAGCAGTTGCATGAATTAGAGATAGAAATTGTGACTACTGAAGTTGGGCAAGTGGGCGAAGTATTGCAATTACAATTGCATTTCAAACAAGAGGTCGCGCAGGCACGCTATTTATGGATTAAAGCCAATCATCAATTAGAAAAGGTTCTTATTCAAGACACCCAGCAGCAGTATGTATTGACATTTTTTGCGGAGCAACGTGGGCAGTTTAATTTCCCTCATTTACACATTTATTCGGTTTATCCTTTTGGCTTGGTACGTGCGTGGACTTATTTGAATTTGACACGTACCGCGTGGGTTGCGCCCAAAGCCGCCATGTATAGCGCAGAGAATAAACAGCATCAACACAGCTTTCAACCTGATTTAGACGAGTTTCGTGAGCTGCGTGATTTTCAATTGGGCGATTCTTTGCAAGCTGTGTCGTGGAAGCAAGCGGCACGAGGGCAAAGCTTATATGTCAAAGTTTTTGAACAATATCAGGATCAACAGAGTATCGACATTCACTATGAACACATGCCTGCACCGACCCACGAAGAAAAATTAAGTTTGATGATGGGTTTGGCCGAGCAATGTGAACAACAACAGTTGAATTATGCGATGTTTTTGCCACATGCGACCCTTGAAAAAGGCGTAGGTGAGCGGCAGTTGAAACAGGCAAAAATTCTTTTGGCACAGGCTTGATGATCATGCACAATTCGATTCAGCAATCTATTCTGCTTAGCCTGATCTTAATTTTGGCTGCTCACATGCTGTTTAGCCCTGTGGCATTGAGTGTCATTTTCGGACTCATGTTGTTGCTGTTGTATCTTCACTATAAAAACAAGACAGCGCGTATTTCTAAAGTTTGGACTTATGGATTGACCTGTTGTGCCTTAGCCAGCATTTATTTGAGTTATAAAAGCCTGATTGGTGTAGAGGCAGGGGTTGCCTTATTAAGCACCTTTTTGTTTGCCAAAGCTTTAGAAAGTCATACTCAGCGCGACCTGATTATTTTATTTAATTTTGCGCTTTTTGTGAGCGCCAGTTCATTTTTATACAGCCAAAGCATGTGGATGACCGTGTTGGTCATTCTATGTTTAATCAGTTGTTTAATTGGGTTATATCGGATTCAAAAAAGTGCATTTTCAGATTATGCGTCGCGTCATTCGAGCAGCCAAGATGCAAAGCATGACCTTAAAAATGTCGCCAAGTTTATCGCATACGCTTTGCCATTCTTTTTATTATTGTTTTTATTCTTTCCACGTTTACCGCCATTGTGGCATGTACCTATTCCTGATGCCAAAGGCGTGACAGGTATTAGTGACACGATGTCACCAGGCGATATTGCCGAATTATCACAATCTTCTGCTTTGGCATTTCGTATTGTGGGGAATATGCAGCAACTGCCGCCACGTTCAAAACTATATTGGCGGGCGATGGTACTGGATCAATATGATGGTCGCACATGGACAAGCAATTTCAGCAATCAACAACCCGTTCAGGCAGCACAATTACAGCCAGAGCAAGTCGATTTTCAGTATCAATATATTGCAGCAGATCCACGTGTACAGTGGATTATGGCGCTGGAAAAATCTGTACCGAATCAACACGGCTATGTGTTACGCCGTGATTGGAGTATGGTGCCACAGCGTCAAAATGGTCGGATTCAACCGATTGCTTTGCAGTGGGTTGGGGAATCTGCACGTATTCAAGGGGATGATGCACAGAACGAGCGTTATCGACGCTTTAGCCAGCGTTTAAATGTTCAGGTACAGACGCAATCTGACCCAAAAGCTCAGCAATTTGCCCTGCAGATGTTTGCTCAAAGTCAGCAACAACCTGAACGCTACGTGCAGAATGTATTGCAGTGGTATCGCAATAATGGCTTTAGTTATACCTTAAAACCTGGAATGCTCGGACAAAACCGAGTCGATGAATTCTTGTTTCAGAGTAAGCAAGGTTTTTGTGAACATTATGCCTCAAGTTTTGCCTTATTGATGCGTTATGTCGGGATTCCAGCGCGTGTAGTCGTGGGCTATCAGGGTGGGGAACTTGCACCCGATGGACAAAGCTGGGAAGTACGACAGCAAGATGCACATGCTTGGACAGAAGTGTTGCTCAATCAACAATGGGTACGCATAGACCCGACAGCCATCATTGCACCTCAACGTATAGATGATGGTATGCAAAACCTAATGGCAGATGATCGGGCCGTTTTGGGTGCTGACACACAAATGTGGCAATACCAACATTCTAATTTTATTCGTTCTTTACGGGTGTGGAGTGATTATGCAAGTTATCAATGGCAAAGCAAGGTCGTGGGTTATGATGCCGAGTCACAGCGTCACTGGTTTGGACGCTTAGGGCTGCACTCAAACTATGCTTTGGCAGCGGTGTTGGTTTCAAGTATTCTCATGATCTTAGCAGGGTATTTTGGCTGGATTTTTTGGAAAAAACGTCAGCAAGGTTCTCGCATAAATCGTGCCTTAGACAAATTTTCTAAAAGATTGCCCGCTCAGTTGCAAAAACAGGATGCAGAAACAGTGAGTGTGTGGATGCAGCGTTTAGCAGCGCAGGTAGATGCAAATGAACAAGAGGCATTTAAGCGTTTAGGCGTGTGCTATCAACAATATTCTTATGCGCCTGAACATGACCGTGTTTCAGAGCAGGTGTTTTTTGATTTGCTTAAAACTTGCTCGGATGTGTTGAAAAAACACAGAAAAGACTTGTCTTAAAAATCAAAACTGAATATGATGCGAAGCACTTTAGGCGTATAGCTCAGTTGGTTAGAGCGCTACGTTGACATCGTAGAGGTCTCCAGTTCGAGTCTGGATATGCCTACCAATACATTAAAATTATATGTTGTTACATAACTTCATATAAGTAATAAAGCTCTGAATTATAACGATTTAGGGCTTTTTTATTGCTTTTCTTAAAGATACATAAATTCGCTTATAGTTTAAAAATATGTACACAGTGGTGTACACATGTAAGTTTTCGGCTTATTTTGCACTAATTGGTTTTTATTTTGCACTAGAGCTTTGAAGCCTCTTTCCACATTTCATTTGTGCACTGATTCGTGAGCGAGAACATGGCACCATTAAGCATTTAACGGTTATGCTAGTCACGGTTTTTGAAATTATGCTGGCAAAGGTTTTATCGATGAGCCTTGTGGTGCTTTTAGCAGCTTTTTTAGGCTTAAAAGTAGTGGTGCAGGGGGCATTACAGGTACCCATAGAAGGAAGTTTGCTGTTATTTTTCTTTGGAGCCTTGCTGACCTTATTTGCAACAACCTCAATGGGTATATATATGGCAACCGTGTCTAAATCGATGCCGCAATTCGGTTTGCTGATGATGCTTATTCTGATTCCCTTGCAAATGTTGTCTGAGGCAAGTACACCACGAGAAAGCATGCCAGAAATTATTCAAAATATCATGTTGATTGCAACGACAATGCATTTTGTAACATTGGCGCAAGCAATTTTATACCGAAATGCAGGATTGGATGTGGTCTGGCCTTCCTTTCTATGGTTAATCGCAATTGCAACAACATTTTTCTATGTATCTTGGAAACGTTTTAAAAATACCATTCATACAATGGCTTAATGTAATAGATTGAGTTTGATCGCTGAAGCACAAATTTTGACTGGGGCGTATTAAGAGTTACACCGCGCATAATTTTTGCTAATATGTATGAAAATTGTTCAATAAAAGTAAATGACATGAAACACATTCTTGTGCCAGTTTTGGTGGTGTTGGTCGTTTTATTAGGTTATCTCGTTTACTTGGAAGAGGAAACGCGAAAGCAGGCAGAACTGAACCGAGTTTTGACTGAATCTGCAAATTTATCGCTAGAAAAAACAGAAGCGGCTACACCACAGATTTTGCAAGTCACAGAATAAGCGTAGAAATTTCTAACATAATGTGTGGTAATTGCTTTATTCATCACACTTTTGTGTGCTTCACTTTATCGTAAAATTTTATCTTTAATTCAAAAAACTAGAATTTTTAAAAAATCCCTATGGTATAATTTGCCAATTGAAACTGCTTCATCACAACTCAAAGGCATTACTTTTGAGAGTGACTGAAGTAAAAAAAAGATGAACAAAGCTGCATAAAATTTATGCGGCTTTTTTATTTAGCATTCCGAATTTTTGATTTTGATAAAATCAAATGCTTGATTGTGAATTAAGTTTATCTTTTTCATGTAATTTTACATGCTCATTGGGCAAATCCATTGCCGCAACTGACACAGGCTTTTAAGTGCTGACTTAAAATTGCGTCATGCTGCAAATTCAGTTTATTTACAGGGGCTAGGTCATGACGACTCCTAATCCATCCTCAGCGGGAATGCTTGAGCGCTTATTCAAATTAAGCGAAAACAAGACCACATTCCGTACCGAGATTTTGGCGGGTGTAACCACATTCTTAACCATGTGTTACATCATTATTGTCAATCCGATGATTTTATCTGAAACAGGAATGGATCATGGAGCTGTCTTTGTCGCCACCTGTTTAGCCGCAGCTATTGGCTGCTTGGTGATGGGAATTGTTGCCAATTACCCAATCGCACTCGCACCAGGCATGGGGCTAAACGCCTATTTCACTTACTCGGTGTGTTTAGGCATGGGTGTGCCTTGGCAAACGGCTTTGGCTGCAGTTTTTGTATCAGGGATTATTTTCATTGCCATTAGCATGTTTAAAATCCGTGAAGCCATTGTTAATGCCATTCCCATGTCATTAAAACTAGCCATTGGCGGTGGTATTGGTTTATTCCTAGCTTTAATCGCCCTAAAAAATGCAGGTGTTATTGTTGATAATCCTGCGACTTTGGTGGGCTTGGGTGACTTAAAACAACCATCAGTACTGTTAGCGCTACTTGGCTTTTTAATGGTTGTAGTAATGCATCACTTTAAAG
The DNA here is from genome assembly GCF_013418565.1 of Acinetobacter sp. YH12135. Classification (NCBI taxonomy): domain Bacteria; kingdom Pseudomonadati; phylum Pseudomonadota; class Gammaproteobacteria; order Moraxellales; family Moraxellaceae; genus Acinetobacter; species Acinetobacter sp. YH12135. The sequence goes on along the minus strand of NZ_VPBU01000001.1, from coordinate 142,126 downwards.
TACGTGGTGCAATTATCATCAGTATTTTGGTGCTGACTGCTATTTCAACAGCTTTAGGTTTAAGCGAATTTAAAGGTGTGGTTGGTGAAATTCCATCTATTGCACCTACTTTTATGCAAATGGACTTTGAAGGTCTATTTACAGCAAGTTTAATTGGCGTAATTTTCGTATTTTTCTTAGTCGATTTATTCGACTCTACAGGTACTTTAGTGGGTGTTTCACACCGTGCAGGCTTGTTGCAAGATGGTAAATTACCCCGTTTGAAAAAAGCACTTTTTGCCGATTCTTCTGCAATTGTTGCAGGTGCGGCATTGGGTACATCTTCAACAACGCCGTATATTGAATCATCTGCAGGTGTTGCAGCGGGTGGTCGTACAGGCTTAACCGCAGTGATTGTTGGCTTGTTGTTTATTGCCTGTTTGTTCTTGGCACCACTTGCGCAATCGGTACCAGGTTTTGCGACTGCACCTGCCTTGTTATTTGTGGGTGTGTTGATGATTCAAGGCATTGTGCATATTGATTGGGATGACATCACCGAAGCCGTGCCTGCATTCTTAACAGTCGTGTTCATGCCATTTACTTATTCTATTGCCGATGGCATCGCTATGGGCTTTATTAGCTATGCGCTGATTAAACTACTCACTGGCAAAGCCAAGTCTGTACCTTATATGGTGTGGATTATTGCTGCACTTTGGGCATTAAAATTTGCCATGTTTGGCGGTTAATATTCTTAAACTGAAAAGGGGTGTAAACTCAGTTTGCACCCTTTTTTATTTTGATCAATTTTTTAAAATTCTCCCATAAAATAGCAAAAAGGACAGAACATGAATCAACTTGAGCTAATCTGTGCATTACCTAAAGCAGAATTGCATGTGCATATTGAAGGTACTTTTGAACCTGAATTGATGTTTGCCATTGCGCAGCGCAACCAAATAGACATCCCTTATCAGTCCGTAGAAGAAGTCAAACAAGCCTATAACTTTCATAACTTGCAGTCTTTTTTAGATATTTATTATGCAGGCGCACAAGTGTTGGTGCATGAGCAAGATTTTTACGATTTGGCTTGGGCATATTTTGAAAAATGTGCTGAAGACCGTGTAGTACATACCGAAATGTTTTTTGACCCGCAAACCCATACCGAGCGCGGTGTGGCATTTGCAACCGTGATTAATGGCTTACAACGCGCTTGTGACGATGCGCAAACAAAATTAGGCATCAGTTCGCATTTAATTATGTGTTTCTTGCGTCATTTAAGCGAAGATGCTGCATTTGCTATACTTGAACAGGCTTTGCCTTATAAAGATCAAATTATTGCTGTGGGTTTGGATTCAAGTGAAGTCGGGCATCCACCTTCAAAGTTTGAACGTGTCTTTGCCAAAGCACGTGAAGCAGGCTTTTTAGTCGTGGCACATGCAGGCGAAGAAGGGCCAGCCGAATATGTTTGGGAAGCGTTAGATTTACTGAAAGTAAACCGTATTGATCACGGTGTGCGTTCTGAAGAAGATCCTGTATTAATGCAGCGTTTAATTGCAGAAAAAATGCCGCTCACGGTATGTCCACTAAGTAATTTAAAGCTATGTGTGGTAGATGATATGGCACAGCACAACATTCGCCGTTTATTGCAGCAGGGTGTTAAAGTGACAGTTAATTCAGATGATCCATCTTATTTTGGTGGTTATATGAATGATAACTTTGTTGCTATTAGCCAAGCTTTAGATTTAAGCAATGCTGAATTAAAACAATTGGCGGTTAATTCTTTTGAAGCTTCATTTATTTCGGCTGAAGAAAAGCAAAAATGGATTGAGCAAATTCAAGCATTGGGATGAGTTAAACTGAATTTAGATTAGCTTAGACTACAAAAAAGCAGCTTAATTTAAGCTGCTTTTTTGTGGGAGAACGATTTGAATCGCTTTAAACTCAAGCTTTAAAAATTATTTACCTTGTTGCGTCATACTACGCAATACATCGTCTTTATCTATAAAGTGATGTTTAAGTGCTGCAAGCATATGCCCAACCACCATTGCCCCTGCAAACCATGACAAATAAGTATGCACAGGTTTAACAATTGCTAATAGTTCGGGGTTCTTATCCACCAAGGCTGGAATTTCAAATAAATACAACACAGGCACAGGTTTACCCACGCTCCAGCTAAACAAACAGCCCGTGATTGGAATCGCAATCAGCATAAAATACAGACCTAGATGTCCTAAATGCGCTAGTGTTTTCATCAACGGTGACATGCTGTCAGGCAGTTGTGGCGCAGGGTGGGTGTAACGCCAAAATAAGCGAATCACCAATAAAAATAATCGCCATGAGCCAATGTAAAACTTGTGCGGTATGGGTGTAATATGAATGAGAACTGTTCATGTTGTGTTTCAGGCGAATAGTGTGCTTGCATGCTAAACAACAGCATGTAGCGAAAAAAGTATCCACCTGCAACGGAGTGTTGAAAATCTGCAACGCTGCAAAAAAAATAGCGTTCTTGAGGGGGCTGTTGATATTTCATAAATAGTTTGCGCTGTAGGCTAAAACTGAGCAGATCAGGCATGAAACGCAGGGAATAGCGAGACTATTGCCAAGTTTCATAACGCAATCTGAGAAAGTTTTAGCCACAGCCTTTCAGGACAAGCATATTTTTTGCTGCTATTGCGTTATGAGTCAGTCATTTAGAATGACTAAATTTCCTACCTCATGCCTTATATCAGCTAAAAAATATGCGTTGTCGCAAACATAGAAAAATTGTCAACAGCCCCTAGCCTTAAGCCTAAGCACATGAATGTAGAAATTGCAAAAAGCTATTCCTTCGTCAAACAAGTTTAGGCACAATAGCGGCATTGTTTCACTCAAATGACTTGAATATTAAATACAGGAAATATCCATGAAAAAACTACTCGCTGTATTGGCACCTATCGCTTTGGTTTTATCTGCATGTACCACCACTACAGGTACTACTACAGGAACGACAACTGCACCGACAGCAACTCAACAATTGGGTATGGCGGCGATTAAAATTGCAATTAATGCCAAGTGTGTGACTGAATTAAACAACATTCCTGCATGGCACACTGCGACACGTGTTATGACACCAACGCAAAAGCAAAATGTTCAAGCGGAAATTTGTGGTTGTGTTAGTGAAAAAGCACCACAAAATGTGACTGCAGTAGATTTAGCCACTGCAGCAATTGACCCTGCTGCACGTGCAACCATTGTGAGCAATGCAGTATCTCGAACCATTAATGCATGTGTGGCAGAAGCAGTAAGATAAGTTTTACCGATTCTGTAAAATTAAAAATGGTTCGTTGTGACTCGCATCGTAAGATAGGCTGAAGATTTCAGCCTATTTTTTCTGGAAAAAGATGATGAAAATTGCAGGTGTAGATGAAGCAGGGCGTGGGCCTTTAGTGGGTTCTGTTGTCGCTGCGGCAGTTATTTTAGATCCGAATAACCCGATTGAAGGTTTAAATGATTCTAAAAAACTGACAGAAAAAAAGCGTGAAAAGTTATTTGTTGAAATTCAGGAAAAGGCTTTGGCTTGGGCAATTGCAGAAGCATCTGCAGCCGAAATTGATGAACTGAATATTTTGCAAGCGTCGTTATTGGCGATGCGTCGTGCGGTGGAAGCCTTATCTATTCAACCTGAGCATGTCTTAGTCGATGGCAATAAAATTCCGCAGGGTTTAGCGATGTCTTGTGATGCCGTTGTTGGGGGAGATGCATTACATGCAGAGATTTCGGCAGCCAGTATTTTAGCTAAAGTGGCGCGTGACCGTGAAATGGTATTGCTTGATCAAGCATTTCCACAATTTGGTTTTGCCAAACATAAAGGTTATCCAACCAAAGCACATTTTGAAGCCATTGCACAGCATGGCGTGATTGCGGCACATCGACGTAGTTTTGCACCTGTGCGTAAAGCTTTAGAATTAATGGAAAACTCACAGTAATTTTCATGCAAAACTTGTGCTGAGTTGCCTGTAAAATAGTCTTTACATGCTTCGAATCAGCGAGCAACTCTGAAATGATGCGAGTTTTTAAAAAGCATTCAGCAGAAAAATTTAAAGCGGCAAATGAGCCGCTTTATATTCAATTACCTTAATCGTTTAACGATTAAAGTCATTTTGCGAGTAGTTATCTTCTTCAAGTGAAGGTTGATAATCTTGATCTAAATGTTGCAAATGCTCATGCATGGCACGCTCGTGTTGAATACGTTGATAGATTTCTTCACGATGAACCGATACTTCTTTCGGGGCATTTACACCAATACGAACTTGGTTACCTTTGACACCAAGCACAGTCACGCTGACTTGGTCCCCAATCATTAATGTTTCTCCGACACGTCGGGTCAGAATCAGCATGTTTATCTCCTTGCAAAATGCTAAACCTGCATTGATTTTTAAAGCAATTTAAAAGTCACAACCAAATAAAAACCAGTAAATTTTAACGGAACGTATCATTATTTATTTTATAAGATACAGCGCTGCCAAAATTTATGAAAGCATATTGCTCAATATAACAGAGCCACTATAAAAAAAACTATAGTGGCTCTATTTTTTTGTACTTTTTCGCAAAATTTGTCAGACAATTACATTTTCTGACAGGGGCGTATTAAGCGCGTGCGCTAGACTCACCGCTTTCACGATCTAGACCAAATACAGTGTGTAAAGTACGTACTGCAAGCTCTAAATAGTTTTCTTCAATAATGACTGAAATTTTAATTTCAGAAGTAGAAATCATGAGAATGTTAATGCCTTCATCTGCAAGGGCAGTAAACATTTTGCTTGCAACACCTGCATGTGAACGCATACCTACACCAACGATAGATACTTTCACGATGTCACCACGTGTAGCGACTTCACGTGCACCAATTTCTTTGGCAGTTGCTTCAAGAATTGATTTTGCTTTGGCAAGTTCGCCACGGTTTACAGTAAAAGTAAAGTCGGTAGTACCATCTTCTTCTACGTTTTGGATGATCATGTCAACTTCAACATTGGCAGCGCCAATAGGTGACAAGATTTTAGATGCAATACCTGGCTCATCAGGCACACCTAAAATAGTTAATTTTGCTTCGTCACGGTTAAACGCGATACCTGAGATGATAGGTTGTTCCATGTTGTCTTCCAATTCAGTAGTAATGAGTGTGCCGACATTTTGTTTAAAATCTTCGTCGAATGCGCCATCATTGTCATTATCAAAACTTGATAATACACGTAAAGGTACTTGGTATTTACCTGCAAATTCAACCGCACGAATTTGCAATACTTTAGAACCTAAAGAAGCCATTTCTAGCATTTCTTCAAAAGAAATACGATCTACTTTTTTGGCTTTTGGTGCAACGCGTGGGTCTGTGGTGTAAACGCCATCTACGTCAGTATAAATTTGGCATTCATCGGCTTTCAATGCAGCAGCAAGCGCAACGCCAGAAGTATCAGAACCACCACGACCTAAAGTAGTGGTGTTACCTTCAGCATCAAAACCTTGGAAACCAGCAACCACAATCACACGGCCTGCGTCTAGGTTTTCAGTTAACACGTCAGTATTAATCGCTTCAATACGTGCTTTGGTAAATGCGCTGTCAGTTTGAATACCAACTTGGCGACCAGTTAGTGATTTTGCCGCAACGCCAATAGAATTCAGCGCCATCGCTAACATCGAAATCGTCACCTGTTCGCCTGTAGACACCATTTGGTCTAATTCACGCGGATCAGGGGTTTCGGTAATGGCTTTCGCGAGAGCGAGTAGGCGATTGGTTTCGCCACTCATGGCAGAAACGACAACCACTACTTTGTGGCCATGATCATGCCAGCGCTTCACACGACGAGCAACATTTAAAATGCGCTCGGGAGTACCCATTGAGGTACCGCCATATTTTTGAACGATTAGTGCCATAGTTGTTCCATATAAGCCATGACCCTGAATTTACCTGCTCAGGGTCAGTTACACAAAAAGTGAGATTATTTTGCCGCAAGCCAAGCAGTTAAACCTGCCATCACCGTTGCAAAGTTCTCGTTAAGTGGCGCGCCACCTTGTGCCAAATCAGGTTTACCACCACCTTTACCACCTAGTTCTGTAGCCAAGTGTTTGATGATGTCTCCTGCTTTAATCGTAGCAGTAAAGTCTGGTGCAACAGAAGCGATTAAGCTGACTTTATCGCCTTCTACACCTGCAAGTACAATCACTGCTTGGTCGAGTTTGGATTTTACACCGTCGTGCAAATTACGCAGTGATTTTGCATCCATATTTTGTACAGTGGTAATGAGCGTGGTACGTCCAGCAAGTTCTTGTACTTGACTTAAAAGTTCAGCTGCTTGGAAGTGCGCTAATTTTTGATTGAGCTGTTCAATCTGCTTTTGAAGGCTAGATGCTGTATCGACCAATGTATTCACTTTTTCTAAAGTTTGGTCTTTTTGTGCTTTCAACAAAGCATTGATGCTGTTGATATCGCGTTCAGTTTTTTGAACGGCTTCAACGGCTTTGCTGCCTGTAATTGCTTCAATACGACGTACACCAGCTGCAACACCACCTTCAGAGATGATTTTGAACAGACCAATATCACCTGTACGTTTCACGTGAATACCGCCACAAAGTTCAATGGAGAAGTTTTTATCTTCAATGATTGAACCCATAGAAAGTACGCGAACTTCATCGCCATACTTTTCACCAAATAGCATCATTGCGCCTTTGGCTTTGGCTGCTTCAATATCCAGTAATTCAGTAGAAACTGCGGTATTGGCAATGACTTCTGCATTTACCAAACGCTCAATTTCTTGCAATTGTTCAAATGACACAGGTTGGTCATTGGCAAAGTCAAAACGTAAAATATCAGAAGCAACCAACGAACCTTTTTGCTGTACGTGTGCACCTAAAACTTGACGTAGGGCAGCGTGCAATAAGTGTGTTGCAGAGTGGTTGCGTGCAGTAGCTTCGCGGATGTCTGCTTTTACAATCGCTTCCACCGCTTGCGCAGCTTTTAAACTGCCCATGGTAACAATACCTTGATGAACAAAAGCACCGCCAGATTTTTTGGTGTCTTGAACTTCAAAAATACCTGTTTCGTTTTTGAATAGACCTGTATCACCAATCTGACCACCGCTTTCTGCATAGAACGGGGTTTGATTGAGTACGATTAAAGCTTCATCGCCTTCAACTACTTCATCGACTTGTTCGCCATCTTTATAAATAGCCACAATTTGACCCTGACCAGTCGTTGCGTCATAGCCATCAAATTGAGTTTCACCTTCAACTTTTACAATTGAGTTGTAGTCAACTGCAAATTTACCTGCATCGCGTGCACGTTGACGTTGCGCTGCCATTTCAACTTCAAAGCCTGCTTCGTCAATGGTCAAGTCGCGTTCACGTGCAATATCTGCCGTTAAATCTGTTGGGAAGCCGTAAGTGTCATATAGTTTAAATACCACTTCACCAGGAATGACCGAGCCTTTAAGCTGTGCCAATTCACCCTCAAGCAATTTCAAACCTTGCTCAAGCGTTTTGGCAAATTGTTCTTCTTCTTTTAGAAGTTGCGCTTCAATACGCGCTTGATTTGCTGCAAGTTCAGGATAAGCTTGACCCATTACTTCAATTAAAGGCTGAAGCATTTTGTGGAAGAATGAACCTGTTGCGCCAAGCTTGTTGCCGTGACGTACTGCACGACGAATAATACGACGCAATACATAACCACGACCTTCATTCGATGGATTCACGCCATCGGCAATTAGGAAGCAGCAAGAACGAGCGTGGTCAGCAACTACTTTGAGTGAAGCAGGGTAGTCTACAGGCTTGCCAGTTTGCTGTGCAGTTACTTCAAGAGCAGTCGTGTCTAAACCAATAATCTGTGCTGCATTTTTGAGTAAGTGCTGGAACAGATCAATTTCGTAGTTAGAGTTGACGTGTTGCAATACTGCAGAAATACGCTCCAAGCCCATGCCTGTATCTACAGACGGTGCTGGAAGTGGGTGCAATACGCCATCTGCAGTACGGTTAAACTGCATGAATACGTTGTTCCAGATTTCAATGAAACGGTCGCCATCTTCTTCTAGTGTGCCTGGTAAACCGCCCCAAATATGATCGCCATGATCATAGAAAATTTCAGAACACGGACCGCAAGGACCTGTATCACCCATTGCCCAGAAGTTGTCTGAAGCATATTGGCCGCCTTTGTTATCGCCAATACGGATAATACGAGAAGCATCTAAACCAATTTCTTTGTTCCAGATGTCAAATGCTTCATCATCGGTGTGGTAAACCGTGGCATATAAACGGTCTTTTGGTAGCGCTAACCATTGTTCACTGGTTAAAAATTCCCAAGCAAATTTAATTGCATCACGTTTGAAATAATCACCAAACGAGAAGTTACCTAACATTTCAAAGAAAGTATGGTGACGTGCGGTATAACCCACATTGTCTAAATCGTTATGTTTACCGCCTGCACGCACACATTTTTGTGACGATACAGCACGTACATAATCACGTTTTTCTAACCCAAGGAAACAGTCTTTAAACTGGTTCATACCTGCATTGGTAAATAACAGGGTTGGGTCATTGGCGGGTACTAGAGAACTCGATGCGACACGTGTATGCCCTTGCGATTCAAAGTAACGCAAAAATGCTTCACGAATTTCAGCTGATGTCATAAAACGAGTACTCACAACCAAGTCACTCCATAATTTCCGATTGGGCTAAACGCAAGACAGTCTGACAAAAATAATTCTTTTGCTGTCATGCAGGCTTAAAATTTTAAAAACGCCAAATTATAACGGAAAAAGCCATTATCACCAATCATTTTAGTGTGAATAGATGACAATTCTGACGCAAACTTGGTTGCGATTACGCAGAATAAATCTTTGCAATAGAAGATGATGAACATTTACATTCAAAGTAAGCGTTTACTGTAGGTCACGGAGTATGCCGAACTGCCATAAAGTAGAATACAAAATTTAAGAAAACGTAAATGTAAGCTAGAAAGTCAAAGCTGATATTTTTGATTTGCCGAATTAAACAACAAATTGCGTGAAAATTCGCAGAATTGATCTGATTTTTTTCAGTAAGGCCTCAAAATCTATTAACATAGTCTGTGCTTAAATTTTGATTTCATTATGAAAGGATCGGTCATGCAACGAGTGGCAATCAATGGCTTTGGTAGAATCGGGCGCAATGTGCTGCGGGCTTGGTTTGAAAATCCCAAAGACTTTCATTTTGAAATCGTCGCCATAAATGACATTGCCGATGTAGAAACCTTGGTTCATTTATTTAAATACGACAGTACCCATGGTCGTTTTAAAGGGCAGGTGGAAATTAGCCTTGAAAATGAACAGATTTTTTTGAATATTTCTGCAGGTTTGGCGCAATTAAAAGTTCAGGTGTTGAATCAGGCTCAACCTGCACAGTTGCCGTGGCAAGCTTTAAATGTAGATGTGGTATTGGAATGCACAGGGTTGTTTCGTTCCCGCGAGGCGGCAACGCAGCATATTACTGCGGGCGCCAAACGTGTGATTATTGGCGCTGCACCATTCGATACTGTAGATGCTGCGATTGTTTATGGTGTCAATCATCACGAAGTCAAAAATACTGACCAAATTATTTCCAGTGTGTCTTGCACCACGCAGGCTTTAGTACCACTGGTTAAAATTATTGATGACGCTTTTGGAATTGATACCGCATTAATGACTGAAATTCATGCAGTCACAGCCGATCAAACTGTATTGGATCAGGCGCATCGCGATTTACGTCGTGCGCGTGCATCAGGACAAAATATTATTCCTACAACTTCTTCTGCCCTAGGTGCTTTAAAACAAGTCATGCCAAAAATGGCAGATCGGATAGATGGTTATTCGATTCGTGTGCCGACCATCAATGTTGCAGCCATTGATTTAACTTTTATTTCTCAGTCGCCAATTACGGTGCATAAATTGAATCAGGTGTTGTGTGCTTCGGCAGCGCATGATTATGCCGAAATTATGCAAGTGACCGATGAGCCTTTGGTATCGAGCGACTTTAACCATTCACCTTATTCTTTAATTGTCGATTTAAGTCAAACCATGGTCGTGGGTCATCAAGCCAAAGTTTTTGCGTGGTATGACAACGAGTGGGGTTATGCCAACCGTTTACTAGATTTGTGTGAATCTTTTAGTCAGCGGGCGGTGTAAGCGGCTACTTTTTAAGACATATACAAAGTGTGAAAAGCGTGTAATAGTGATGACAGATTTTACACTTCGTATTCACGGTTAATTCACTGATTGATATAACAAAGTTTGCATAGAAAATTTGAATAGAGTAGTGGCATGATGATTATTTTATTGTGGGGATTTATTTTTTTGCTGGCACTTGCCGTCATTTTTCTGATTTGGTTGCAGTTTAAAAATCAGGCAGACAGCAGCAGTGATGTGCAGCATCAACAGCAAGTCGAGCAAAAAGTATTACATTTAGAAGAGCATCTAAAAAAGACGTTGGAGATTATGCAAGATTTGGCCAAAAAGATGCAGGTTCAGCAAGATGCACTCGATAAAACCGTGCAAAAAACCGCACAGCTTGAAATGCAAAATGCTGAGTTGGTCAGTTTATTGGCAAAGGCGGTGAAATCAAATCAGGACTTTTAAATGATGGCTTTGAAAGATGTGGTGTATTCATATTTTTTTACCGCATATTTCAGAAAAAGTCAGGTGCATGAGCAAAAGTATCATGCTAAACTAGGAGAAATCGGGTGTGCTCCCGATTTTTTTATGCGGATTCGTTCCGCGCAAACAAGAATTTAGGTTTACAACATGCCCATTTCAGAGACATGGTTATTACCTGATGGTGTAGCTGATGTATTACCAGAACAAGCGCAAGTGATTGAAAGCTTGCGTCGTAAGTCACTGGATTTCCTCGCATCTCGAGGTTATCAGTTGGTGTACACGCCATTCATAGAATACATTGAATCTCTATCTTCTCTTTCAGAATCGAATCAAGATTTAGACCTTGCCACATTTAAAGTGATCGACCAACTTTCAGGTCGTTTGCTGGGTGTTCGTGCCGATATGACACCACAAGTGGCGCGTATTGATGCGCATGTACATCCTGTAGATGGCATTGCACGTTACTGCTATGCAGGTACGGTTTTACATACCAAACCACAAGGTTTTAATACCACACGTGCACCATTGCAATTGGGTGCAGAGTTATTTGGTTCAGACAGCATTGATGCCGATGTAGAAATGGTTGATCTGATGCTCAGCTTGCTAAAAGAAGCAGGTTTGGCAGAAGGTGTGCATTTAGACTTGGGTCATGTCGGCTTGTTCCGTAGCTTGGTTAAACAAGCAGAATTAAGCAAAGCCACTGAACGTCAATTGTCAGATTTATATCAGCGTAAAGCATTGCCTGAATTGGCAGAATTTACCCAAGATTTAAATTTCGGTTCAGATTTTTATGCTTTAGGTCGCTATGCCAGTGATTTAACTGCTTTGCAGGCTCATTTAAGTGCTGATGTGTTGGAAAATACCGAATTTAAGCAAGCGTTTGAAGCCGTGAAAGCAACACAAGCTGAAATTCAGGCACGTTGGCCAAACTTGCATATTGGTATTGATGTGGTTGAGCTGCGTTCTTATCACTATCACACAGGTTTAATGTATGCAGTGTATGCGCCAAATCGTGCTGCACCATTGGCACAAGGCGGTCGTTATGATGGCATTGGTCAGCATTTCGGACGTGCGCGCCCTGCAACAGGTTTCTCTTGTGACTTGTTTGTATTAAGTGCAGGTCGTTTTGAATCATCGTCTGTTGTTGTTGCGCCTAAAGGCTCACAACCTGATTTAATTGCTGCTATTCAAAACACACGTGCGCAAGGCTTTAGTGTAATTCAATTGTTGGGTAATGATGATTTAAACTCGGTTCCATACGCAACGCACCAATTGGTTCTTGCAAATGGTGAGTGGACAGTCGAAAAAATTTAATCGCCAAGGCATGTTTCATGTTACAGGTCTTGGTTTTCAATTTTAACAGCATGATGTAATGAGGCTATTATGGGCAAGAATGTTGTGGTACTTGGTACCCAATGGGGCGACGAAGGTAAAGGTAAGATCGTCGACCTGCTCACAGATCAGGCGGCGGCAGTCGTTCGTTATCAAGGCGGACACAACGCAGGCCATACTCTCGTGGTTGGTGGTAAGAAAACTGTATTACACCTCATTCCATCAGGTATTTTACGTGAAAACGTACTGTGCTTAATTGGTAATGGTGTAGTACTTTCTCCTGAAGCACTCATTAAAGAAATGGGTATTTTGGAACAAGAAGGCGTGCCAGTGAAAGAGCGTTTACGTATTTCACCAAACTGTCCGCTTATTTTGCCGAACCACATTGCACTTGACCAAGCACGTGAGAAAAAACGTGGTAATGCCAAAATTGGTACAACAGGTCGTGGTATTGGCCCAGCTTATGAAGACAAGGTTGCACGTCGTGCGATTCGTGTTGCTGACTTGGTTCGTGGCGGTGAAGCACTACGCGCTCAATTGACTGAATTATTGGACTATCACAACTTCCAATTGACACAATACTACGGTGTTGAAGCAGTTCAGTTAGATGAAGTTTTAGCGCTATGTGACCAATGGCGTGAAGTGATTGCACCATTAGTGGTTGATGTAACGACTGAAATTCATAATTACCGTAAAAACGGTGACAACATTATGTTTGAAGGTGCGCAAGGTTCATTACTTGATGTTGACCACGGTACTTATCCGTATGTGACTTCATCGAATACAACTGCGGGCGGTGTAAGCTCTGGTTCAGGCTTAGGTCCATTACATTTAGACTACGTTTTAGGGATTACCAAAGCTTATACCACACGTGTAGGTGCAGGCCCATTCCCAACTGAGTTGGTGTATGACGCAGCAAATGACGTAGGTGATGCGATTGGTAAACACTTAGGTACTGTGGGTCACGAGTTCGGTGCTTCTACAGGTCGTCAACGTCGTTGTGGTTGGTTTGATGCCGAAATTTTACGTCGTTCAGTCGATGTAAACTCACTGTCTGGTATCTGCTTGACCAAGTTAGACGTATTGGACGGTTTAGAAGAAATCAAAATCTGCGTAGGTTATGAAAATACCGATTCAGGTTGTGTAGGTTCTTCTGATGCGCTTGCATACGAAAACTTAAAGCCAATTTATGAAACAATGCCAGGTTGGTCTGAATCAACTGTGGGCGCGACCAGTGTAGAACAATTGCCTGAAAATGCAGTGAACTACATCAAACGTCTTGAGCAGTTAATTGAATGTCCAATCGACATTATTTCTACAGGTCCAGACCGCGCAGAAACTATCGTATTACGTCATCCATTTGATGCTTAAGTCGTTGTGCTTTAGCATAGCATTTAAGCTCTGATGATGTATTCAGCCCTGTCTAAATGATGGGGCTTTTTATTGCTGTTGTTTCAGTTTCAATAGCGACTCATTTTTGGAAACATTATAGATGATGCTGAGTGAGTTGTTTTTTCAAGACTAAAGTTGCAGATGACTGGCGCTGTGCAGAGCAGGGTGGCTTGTTACAATGGCTTTAGAAAATTAAATTTAATTAAGGTTATGCAGGATGCATAAAAATATTACCAGTACGATTTTTTATTCTTTATTGTTTGCGATGGGCGGTGCACCGACCATTGCCATGATGCTGATTTTATCGCAAAAGCATGATCCGAATATTATGTATCAGGCATTTATTGGTTTAAGCGTTATTTTTGCCTGTATTTTGGTGCCACTGATTCTGATTCAAAATGCTTACCTACTCTACAAACGCAAAAATCCAGAAATGGAAGAAAAAGTAGAAGTAGTGTCTAAAATTTACTTGGGTTTAAATGTTTTCTGTTTAGTATTTTGGTTGTGTTATCAATTTCTTTACTAGGGTAGTGATTGATCGCTCAGACATACAATCTGTACACAGCTTAGGCGTTGTTTACATAAATGATATGTTTATGAAGTGATTATAGATTTAAAGCCTTGAATTGATTTCATATAATTGATTGGTATGAAGATAGCTCGCAAGGCGGAGATTATTATAATGAACAAAAAACTGATGTTAAGTTTATGTGCCGCAGGCGCAATCACAGTTTCAGGGTGTACGACTGTTGCAGACATGGCGGGTGCAGATACTGCGACCTTAAATGCAACTGCTACCAAAAGCTATAATGAAATGGTGCAAGACGCACGCAATAAAAATCAGTTAGACACAAGCTCCACCACGTATAAACGTATCAATACTGTGTTTCAGCGTTTGATTCCACATGCCAATCAAATGAACCAAACAGGTCAGCCTTTCCAGTGGCAATTGGCGGTACTTAAGTCTGATCAAGTCAATGCTTTTGTCGCACCTGGTGGTAAAGTGGTGTTCTACACTGGTATTGTGAATAAACTGAATTTAACTGATGCTGAAATTGCCGCAATTATGGGGCATGAAATGGTGCATGCTTTAGAAGAACACGCGAAAAGTAAAATTGGTGCACAGGCTTTAACCAATATTGCCTTGAACGTAGGTTTAAGTGCGGCAGGCAATAACGTTGGTCAATTGGGTGCAGCAGCAGCGCAATTGGGTACCCAAATTGGGATTGGCTTGCCATATTCACGTAATTTGGAAAGTCGTGCCGATCAGGGTGGTTTAATGCTGATGGCGCGTGCAGGTTATAACCCACAAGCTGCAATTACCCTTTGGGAAAAAATGAACAAGCTTGAAGGTGGCGGCGGTGCGTCCTTCTTATCGACTCACCCATCGAACAGTCAGCGTATTGAAGCAATGCGTAAAAACTTGCCAGCAGCACAAGCGCTATATAACCAAAGTCGTCGTTAAGATGACCTCAGCCAGTTCAACTGGTTAAGATAAAACACAAAAAAGATGCGCATGGTTTTATGCGCATCTTTTTTTATGAAGACTTTTTGACTTTAAACAGCATAAAAATGATGAGTTATTGCTGAGTTCATATTTTTAATTTCATTTTAAAGCAGTGCTTAAAATAAAATTAGGGCGCTGGATTGGGTTGTTGACGATGAATGGCTTCAATGCCTTGTAAAATTTCATCTGATAAGGTGATGTCAAAGGCATCAATATTTTCTTTAAGTTGCGCCATATTCGTCGCGCCAATAATGGTACTTGTCACAAAAAATTGCTGCTTGATAAATGCCAGCGCCAGTTGCGTCAAACTCAAGCCGTGTTGTTCTGCAAGTTGGGCGTATTGCTCGGTTGCCCATTCGCTTTGTGGATTACTGTAACGGCTAAAACGTGAATATAGCGTGACACGTGCATTGGCAGGGCGTGCGCCATGACGGAATTTACCAGTTAAATAACCAAAAGCCAAAGGTGAGTAGGCGAGTAGTCCAACACCTTCATAATGGGCGATTTCAGACATGCCAATTTCATAAGTACGATTCAGCAGGTTATATGGATTTTGTACGCTGACAAATTTACTTAATCCTAATTGTTCTGCCAAGTGTAAAAACTTCATGGTGCCCCAAGGGGTTTCATTCGACAGACCTATATAGCGAATCCGTCCTTTTTGAATTTCTTGTTGCAACGCGGTTAAGGTTTCAGCAAGGTCGGTTACTTCTTGCGTATTTTGTGCTTCTTGGTTGCCATAACCAAGTTTGCCAAAAAAGTTGGTTGGGCGTTGTGGCCAGTGCAGTTGGTATAAGTCGATATAGTCGGTTTGCAGGCGTTTTAAATTGCCATCCAGTGCAGAATGAATATCCTCTGCGTTAAAGCGGGTTTTGCCGTCTCGAATATGACTGCCGCCTTGCGAAGGGCCTGCAATTTTAGAGGCTAAAAATAATTTGTCACGTCCGCCACGTTGCTGTAACCAATTGCCAATGATGGTTTCGGTTGCACCTTGAGTTTCTACTTTTGGTGGTACGGGATACATTTCTGCGGTATCCCAAAAATATAAGCCTCGTTCTAGCGCATAATCGAGTTGTTGAAAGGCTTCTTGCTGGGTATTTTGTTCACCAAATGTCATGGTGCCTAAACAGATTTCTGGAACTAGAATGCCTGTTTTTGCCAATGGTTTAAATTGCATATTGTCTCTCGCTCAAGATTATATGTATATATTGATGTTACAAGAGCTGAAACCATTTTGCGCCACTTGTGGCTGCGAAAATTGCTACTTCATTGTAGTGACAGCAATAATGGTATTTTGATAATTGAAAATGGTAAAAAGTTAACAGCTGGTAATAAAAAAGCAAATCCGAAGATTTGCTTTTTTAATGAGCATATAGATGGTTTACTCGTCATCAAAGTTGCCATCAGTGGATTCATTTTGCTCCAAAGAAGCATCAAAAATCAGAATGGCTTTACCATCAGTTTCAATCATGCCTTGTTCTTCAAGTGTTTTTAGAACACGCCCGACCATTTCACGTGAACAGCCGACAATACGACCAATTTCTTGGCGTGTAATACGAATTTGACGACCGTTTGGCAAAATCATGGCTTCTGGTTGCGCAGAAAGATCAATCAAGCAACGTGCAATACGACCAGACACATCTATAAAGGCAAGGTCAGTTACCTTACGTGTAGTATTTTTTAAACGACGTACCAGCTGTGCAAAAACGGCATAGCTTAAGTCAGGATATTGTTTGCTGAGTTCGTGGAAGTTTTCATAAGTAATTTCTGCAATTTCACAGACATCACGAGTACGAACTTCTGCAGTACGTTGTGGATTCGATTCAAACAGACCCATTTCCCCAAAAAAGTCGCCTGGATTCAAATATGCCACAACAATTTCGCGATCATCATCTTCGCGAAGAATAATTGATACTGAACCTTTTAAAATCAAATATAACGATTTAGATTCAGTCCCTGCATCAACAATAGTTGTCCGTTTTGGATAACGGTTGATGTATGCACGTTTTAATAATGCTTTGACTGAGTCAGGCAGTTGTCCAGGGGACAATGCATCAGTGCTCAGCTGTGAAAAGTTTGAAGTCATGCTAACGGTTCCGAAAATGGATAAATAATAGATCGCACAAGACCTAGTCTGAACTTGTCACACAGTAGAGATGAAATTCCTTATCAACTCAAGTTATGTTAGTGTACAAATACCCATGTCAATTTATAGTTTTTTTTAGGTAGTTGCAATGCAAACAAGTGTTCAGTGGTTAGAGAACGTTGCTTTTGAAGCCAAATCGGAAAGTGGTCATTCTGTAGTGATGGATGGATCCGCAGAATATGGCGGTGAAAACCGTGGTCCACGTCCTATGGAGTTAATCTTAATGGGACTTGGTGGTTGTGCTTCATTCGATATTGTGACTATTTTAAAGAAATCACGCCAAGAAGTGACGCATGTTGAATGTCAGTTAAAAGCAGAACGTGCCGATAGCATCCCTGCCGTGTTCACCAAAATTCATTTGCATTTTGTGGTCAAAGGCAAGGCTGTCAAGGAAAAGCAGGTTGCGAAGGCGGTTGAACTTTCAGCAGAAAAGTACTGTTCTGCAAGTAAAATGCTATCTGATGGTGGCGTCGAAATTAGCCATGATTTTGAAATTATTGAACAAGATTAAGCTTTGACTGATAGGTCATACAATGGTTGGTATATTTTGCCAATCATTGTAACTAAATATTTCAAATGGCATAAATAACAATCAAAAGCCTTTAATTGATTGATATGCAAGTGTATGTCAATGACTCAACTAAAATAAAAAATTACCAGACTAAACTTGAAATTTACTTTAATCAGTCCAATATTATTACTGAAATCTATCTGTTAATTTTAATTAAGATTTTGAAAAATATATAAAAAATTTAATTGAAATTTACGCCTGCGTTCCCATATATCCATCAAGTACACAATTTGTTGTGAGGAATAACAAGAATGCGTTTTGAAAAGTTTACCAACCGACTACAGCAAGCTTTATCCGATGCCCAATCTCTTGCGATAGGGAAAGATCATACTGCCATTGAAGGCATTCACTTATTGGCGACTTTGCTCGAAGAAGCTTCCAATGTCAGTTTATTACAACAAGCAGGCGCAAACCTACGTGATTTGCAAAGCAAATTACAGCAAGCGATTGCTGATGCACCGACTTTGGCCAATCCAACAGGCGATATCAACTTAAGTCCAGATGCGGTTAAAGCCTTGAATTTGGCTGACAGTTTTGCCCAAAAAGCAGGTGATGAGTTCTTGTCAACCGATTGGTTGATGCTGGGTTTGACCGAAGTGGGCGCGACCAAAACACTACTGAACAGTGTAGGCGTGACCTCAGATAGTTTGCGTAGCGTGATTGACAAAATTAGAGGGGATGAAAAAGTCATGAGCAATAATCACGAAGATCAACGTGACTCACTCAATAAATATACCATCGATTTAACCGAACGTGCGTTGGCGGGCAAGCTAGACCCTGTAATTGGTCGTGATGATGAAATTCGCCGTACCGTTCAGGTGTTGTCACGCCGTACCAAAAACAACCCAGTACTCATTGGTGAACCTGGTGTGGGTAAAACTGCGATTGTTGAAGGTTTGGCTCAGCGTATTGTGAATGGTGAAGTGCCAGAAAGCTTAAAAGGTAAACGTGTTTTATCTTTAGATTTGGGCTCATTGTTGGCAGGTGCGAAATATCGCGGTGAGTTTGAAGAACGCCTAAAAGCGGTCTTAAAAGACTTGGCGAAACAAGAAGGTGAAGTCATCTTATTTATTGATGAATTACACACACTTGTGGGTGCAGGTAAAGGCGACGGTGCCATGGATGCAGGCAATATGCTGAAACCTGCATTGGCGCGTGGCGAATTACGCTGCGTCGGTGCCACTACTTTAGATGAGTATCGTCAATATATTGAAAAAGATGCGGCTTTAGAGCGTCGTTTCCAAAAAGTATTGGTCGATGAGCCAAGTGTAGAAGACACCATTGCAATTTTACGAGGTCTCAAAGAACGCTACGAAGTGCACCACGGGGTGAAAATTTTAGATTCGGCGATTATTGCCGCCGCTAAAATGTCGCACCGTTATATCACTGACCGTCAACTTCCCGACAAGGCAATTGATTTGGTGGATGAGGCAGCGTCACGGATTAAAATGGAGCTAGATTCTAAGCCTGAAGCCTTAGATAAATTAGAGCGCCGTTTAATTCAATTAAAACTGCAACTTGAAGCCGTGAAGAAAGATGAAGATGCAGGCAGCCGTGCTGAAGTTGCACATCTGGAAAAACAAATTATTGAAGTTCAAAATGAATACAATGATTTGGAAGAAGTTTGGAAAGCGGAAAAAACCTTGGTTGAAGGCACTAAGCAAATTCAGACTCAGCTTGATCAGGCACGTATGGCATTGCAAAAAGCGCAGCGTGAAAATGACTTGGCGGAAATGTCACGTTTACAATACGGTGTGATTCCTGAGTTGGAAAAACAACTGGCACAAGATGAGTTGGTTGAAGAGAAAGAAGAACCAAAATTATTGCGTAACAAAGTTACGGACAATGAAATTGCTGAAGTCGTGAGTGCTGCAACGGGCATTCCTGTATCGAAAATGCTGCAGGGTGAACGTGAAAAATTGCTACACATGGAAGATTTCTTGCATAACCGTGTGGTGGGGCAAGATGAAGCTGTGGTGGCGGTGTCGAATGCGGTACGTCGTTCACGCGCAGGTTTGTCTGATCCTAACCGTCCAAGTGGTTCGTTCCTGTTCCTTGGCCCAACAGGGGTAGGTAAAACAGAATTGACCAAAGCGTTAGCGAACTTCTTGTTTGACAGCGATGACGCCATGATTCGGATTGATATGTCTGAATTTATGGAAAAACACTCGGTCAGCCGTTTGGTCGGTGCGCCTCCAGGCTATGTCGGTTATGAAGAAGGTGGTGTATTAACCGAAGCAGTACGTCGTAAACCGTACAGTGTGGTGCTGTTTGATGAGGTGGAAAAAGCCCATCCAGACGTATTTAACATCTTGTTGCAGGTGTTGGATGATGGACGCCTAACCGACTCGCAAGGTCGCGTGGTGGACTTTAAGAACACTGTAATTGTGATGACTTCTAACTTGGGTTCACACGAAGTACGTGAATTGGGTGACAATCCAACACGTGAAGAAGTGCGTACCGTGGTCATGGCCGCAGTTTCACAACATTTCCGCCCTGAGTTTATTAACCGTATTGATGAGTTGGTGGTGTTCCATTCACTGGAAAAAGCACAAATTCGTGGCATTGCCGATATTCAATTGGATCGTTTACGTGCGCGTTTAAGCGAACGCGACTTGAGCTTGTCGATAGACGATACTGCATTTGATCAATTGATTGAAGCAGGTTTTGACCCAGTCTACGGTGCGCGTCCATTGAAACGTGCAATTCAGCAACAAGTGGAAAACACATTGGCGCAAAAAATCCTCGCAGGTGACTTTGTTGCAGGTGATACGATTTTAATTAAAGCTGAAAATGGTCATTTGCTGTTTGAAAAAATGAAACTCAGCTAATTGGCTATGTGTAAGCAACTTTTAAGAAACCCAGCTTCGGCTGGGTTTTTTATGACTGACAATTTAGGTCACATAAGTAAAATTTTTGGTAAAAAATGACAGCTATTTTTAATATTTTGTGATGAATATTATATTTAAGTGATTTATTTGCAAAACAATTATCTTTTTTAAAGAAGATTAATTATAATTTATTGTTCAATAAGAATAGATAAATTCTGAGCAGAATCTATGTCAAAAATAGTATGGGGTGGAATGGGGGTTGCAGTGTTGGCAGGAGCTGTCACTGCAGGAAATTTATATGCAGATAAGAGCCTGCGTGAGCATTATCAACAAAATTTAAGTCCTGTACCCAATGTGAGCGTCCAATATACGGACTACGACATGGGGACTCTAACAGGTACTGCCAAATGGAAAATGACCATTATTGCAGACCCATGTAATGCTAAAGAAAAACTGGTGTTTCACGGACAAGATCAAATTCAGCGGACATGGAAAGGTTACCAAATTGATTCTAAAATGAATCTGGAACAAGGGCAGGGACAATTTTCCGAGTTCTTTCAGCAGCCTCTAAATGTGACAACGCAAGTGAATTGGTTGGGTGTATCGACCACGAAATTGAGCATACCTGCTATAGAGAAAAAAGAAGCAGGACTTGAAGCTAAATTTTCTCCTATGCAGATTGAGTTTCAGGCGAAACAAAGTCAGGGGCAGCAGAAAATTGTAAATATGAGTTTTGATGTGCCTCAATTGACGGTGCTGGATCAATTTGGACATCTTCAAGTAAAAGGCATGCAGTTTAAAACCAATCAGGCTTTGAATGTGCAGTCTTTAGAGCCGGGCTATTTCCAATTCAGTATTGCAGAAATGCAGCGTCAAGACCCAAAAGCAGTGGGTTCAGGCAAAATGAAAGACTTCAGTTGGCGTATGGATACTCAACTGCATGAGCGCACGGTAGATATTCAATCGAAATTTAAAATTGACGAGTTAGGTTTAAATAATGTGCCTGCCATGCAAGACCTGCAAGTGAATTGGGATGTTAAAAACTTGCAGCGCAGTAAAATGCAGACGTTTCTTGATATTGTGCAAAAACAAAACAACTCATGCCTAGAAGCGGAAAACTTTGAGAAAGAAGTTCAACAAGCCTTGTTGGCTGTGATTAATGAGGGCTTTCAGTTCGAATCCAAGAAGAATCAGTTGAAATTAGGCACAGGCAGTATTCGGGCAGATTTGGTTGGTAAAGTGATGCCAGGGCATCAAACCACTGTAGAAGGCTTAGCGAAAATGTTCCCAAGTTTGCTAGAAGTGCAAACCGATGTGAGTTTTAACAAGCAAGTGGTCAAAACCATTATGAATAATTATATGAATGCTGCAGGTAAAAGCATGTCTGATCAAGAGTTGGAACAGATACTCAGTGCGATGCAAAGCAATCAGCAAATTCAACGTGATGGTGATGAATTTAAACTGTCGATGCATTATCAATATGGTGAAAAGAAGTTTTTAACTGGTCAATAATCTAGATACTGATCTACGATAAAACAAAGCCTGTTCAAATGAACAGGCTTTGTTGTATTGCCATATCGTTTATTTAAACAGGCGGGTGCTGAATTTTCCAAGCACGGTGGATTTTGGTGTTGCGTTTGAAATCTTGCCCAATGGTTTCATGGCTAATTTCCTGCACATCAAACATGGCTTCAATTTCTTCATCCATTTCAAAACCACGGTAGTTGTTGGAGAAGTACAGCGTTCCGCCTGTGGTTAAGCGGTTCATGGCACGCTTAATTAAAGAAACGTGGTCGCGTTGTACGTCAAATGTTCCGTAGAACTTTTTAGAGTTTGAGAAAGTTGGTGGGTCAATAAAGATCAGATCATATTGTTCATGACCTTCTTTGAGCCATTCAAAACAATCACTGGCAAAGAATTGATGTTGTTCATCGGCATGGTCTACCGTTAAACCATTCAATACAAAGTTTTCTTTAGACCAATTCAAATAAGTATTGGATAAATCGACGCTGGTGGTACTTGCTGCACCGCCAAGCGCGGCATGTAAACTTGCAGTTGAGGTATAACTGTATAAATTCAGGAAGTGCTTGCCACGTGCTTCTTTGGCAATACGTAAACGCATTTGACGATGGTCAAGGAACAAGCCTGTATCTAGGTAGTCGGTGAGGTTAACCAAAATTTTAGCCTGACCTTCTTGCACAATAAAACGCTTCGAGGCGGTACTTTGTTTGGTGTACTGGTTTTTACCTTCCTGACGGGCACGGGTTTTAATAAATACCGCATCGCGCCCTAAACCTGTGACAGCGCGAATGGCTTGTAAGGCAAGGTTAAAACGCTTTTTGGCTTTTTCAGGATCAATTTTTTTCGGCGGCGCATATTCCTGCACGTGCAAACGGTCGCCGTATAAATCGACTGCGACATTAAAGTCAGGTAAGTCTGCATCGTATAAACGCAGGCAATGCACATTTTCTTTCACCGCCCATTTTTTCAGGCTCTGCATGTTTTTTTGCAAACGGTTGGTGAAATCTTCTGCGCCTTCAATGGGTTCAAACTGTTGCGGTTGCCAATCTGCTAAGAATGGGCGTGCGAATGTTGCAGGTTTGATCGTACCAAAACGGACATAAATTGGCAGTTTACCGTTCATCAAACGTAAAATTTGCGGGTCATTGAAAGCCAACACATCGGCTTGTTCAACTTGGGCTGCAATGACGGCTGCTTTTTGATTTGGGAAATGCTTTTGCAAGAGGGCAGACAGACCCAAATATAAGGCACGGTTCGAGGCTTTATCGCCCAAACGCTCACCATAAGGTGGGTTGGTTACAATAAAGGCCTTTTTACCTTCGGCTTGAAAGTCGGGCCAGTCAGCCAAAGTACGTTCTTCAATTTGAATCTGATCGAGCAGACTTTCAAAACCTGCCGCAATAATATTTTGCTTGGTGGCTTTGACTGCTTCCCAGTCGGCATCGAAAGCATAGAATTTTGGCAAGGGCTGTTGTAATGCAGTTTGATGGCGTTCTGCCGCTTCTGCTTTAATGCTCATCCACAATTCATGGTCGTGACCTTGCCAACCGTTAAAACCAAAACGACGTACCAAACCCGGTGCACGGTCAGTCAGCATCATCAATGCTTCAATAATAAACGTGCCCGAACCACACATTGGGTCTAAAATAATGTCGGGTTGAATTTGTTGTAATTGACCTTTTTGCAGAATCGCTGCGGCAAGGTTTTCTTTAATTGGGGCATCGGTCATAAAACGACGATAGCCGCGTTTATGCAGTGAATCGCCAGATAAATCTAGGCAGTATGTATGTTCTTTTTTACCTGCCAACACGTATAAGGTAATTTCAGGCTGTTTGATGTCAATGCTTGGACGTTTGCCCACTGCATCCATAAATGAATCGACCACACCATCTTTAACGCGCAAGGTCGCAAATTGGCTGTTCACTTTAATGTCACGCTCTATATGCAAACGCACTGCAAAAGTACTTTGTGGCGCAAAAATCAGTGACCAGTCAAAGCTCAGCGCACCTTCATAAAGCTCTTCGGCTACATCGCGCGCGTCGTGACTAAATTCAATTTCGTGTGTGTGAATTGGTGTAAGGACACGTGAGGCTAAACGTGACCACATGCAGACACGATAGGCATTTTCGAGTGTGCCTTTGAAAATTAAACGACCCGGTAAACGTTCGATATTTTGAATACCTAAACCTTGCATTTCTTCTTGCAATAAGGTTTCAAGTCCATCTGCACAGGTGACCCAATATGTAGAAAGACGGGGTTTCGAATTCATGAAAATTTCCAAAAGCAATTCAGCAATCGGCTATTTTACCGTATTTTGTGCTAGAAAACTTAGTGATTTAGCGTGAATCGTGCAGAATTTTAAAGGTCTAGGTTTGAAGAGCTTCAGGGCATTTTTTACTGTTTTTTTCTAAAAAGGCAATGAGGATGTAATGACATCTCTAAAAAATTTTGAGTGATTGTATTGCGGAAAAATAAAAACCTGAATATTCACATG
The DNA here is from genome assembly GCF_013418565.1 of Acinetobacter sp. YH12135. Taxonomy (NCBI): domain Bacteria; kingdom Pseudomonadati; phylum Pseudomonadota; class Gammaproteobacteria; order Moraxellales; family Moraxellaceae; genus Acinetobacter; species Acinetobacter sp. YH12135. Next base: position 117,725 of record NZ_VPBU01000001.1, on the reverse strand, counting down.
ATTGGTATGTATTTTGCTCATACATTGTTGTGATGGTGAACATTTTGCAGATGAGCATCAAACACTGCAAAACAACAATGAAGCGATAAGGGGAATATTTAAATGACCACGGCTACTTTAAACACGGCACAGGCTTTAACAGCAAATAACGAGATTTTTTCAGTTGCCACTTTAATTTATACGCGATTAAGACGGGTCAGTGGACGTGTGATTGATGTCATGTATCTGGTTGAAAATTCAGACTATGCACGTGCTGTGCTGCAATTGGCGCTCGCTACACACGATGAGGAATTGTGCCGTTATGCGCTGCGCTTAAACAGTATATTGGCTAACTTAATGGATGCTGATGCAGAAATAACGTCGCCACAGACTGAAGCGCAGCAATTAGATGCAGTAGAAAATATAGAAAATATAGAAAATATAGATGACTTGACTGAACCTACAGCTGAAGAAATTTATCGGGCGCAGGTGTCCCATCATTATATAGGGGCACTGCGTTAAACGGTGAATTGTACAGACTATGCCTACATAGCCTGAAGGTTGCGTAGGCAGTTGTAGGCGAAGATTGACCCACCAGATGTTCATCAAGCTCATATCAAGATGATTGGCTAGCAGAGCAGTTAAATATAAATGCCATCCTTTCACATCGCTTTGTAGAGTATTAAGCATGAAAGAAAGTGTAGATGAGTCTGCATGACTTAATTTTTAAAATCATAAGTTTCTTTTGACTAAATCATGCCAAGTTACACTGCTTTGCCAAATCAATTTCTGTATAATGCGTTAACTTAACGTATAAGGAATCTCTCATGCATTTGGCGGCATTGCATACTCCGAGCCAGATTCAATTGAATAAAGATGGGCATTTAAAACACTTTTTAACCATCGAAGGTCTTTCCAAAGAAACCCTCACCCAAATTCTGGACACAGCACAGTCCTTTTTCAATGAACAAAACCAACTGATCACCAATAATTTGCTCGAAGGGCGCACGGTGATGAATTTGTTCTTCGAAAACTCTACTCGTACCCGCACCACATTTGAAGCCGCAGCCAAGCGTCTTTCTGCCAATGTACTCAATATTGATATTGCCCGTTCAAGTACCTCTAAAGGTGAAACTTTGCGTGACACTTTGTGGAACTTAGAGGCGATGGCTGCTGACATTTTTGTGGTGCGTCATTCATCTTCAGGTGCAGCACATTTTATTGCTAAAACGGTTTGCCCAAAGGTTGCCATTATTAATGCGGGTGATGGCCGTCATGCACATCCAACGCAAGCGATGTTGGATATGCTGACCATTCGCCGTGAAACCCAACGACCTTATGAAGAATTAAGTGTTGCGATTATTGGTGATATCAAACATTCACGCGTGGCGCGTTCCGATGTGGCTGCCTTGCAAACACTGGGCTGTAAAGACATTCGCGTGATTGCACCGAACACCTTGTTGCCCTACGGTTTTGATGAATATGGCGCAGGCGTGCGTTTATTTAACAAAATGGAAGAAGGCATTAAAGATTGCGACGTGATTATCACCCTGCGTATTCAAAATGAACGTATTGATTCGCCAGCACTTGCCTCACAAGCCGAATTCTACAAAATGTACGGTTTAAACAAAGAGCGTTTGGCGCTTGCAAAACCAAACTGTATTGTGATGCATCCTGGTCCAATGAACCGTGGTGTCGAAATTGATTCAAGCATTGCCGATGGGCCTCAATCGGTGATTTTAAATCAAGTAACCAACGGTATTGCGGTACGTATGGCGGTATTGGCCTTGGCGATGCAAGGTCAATTGCAAGAACAAGGTTTGATTGACGCGATTGCGGTATAAGGAAAAAGTCATGGCGATTGTAAAAATTGAAAATGTACGTGTGCTTGACCCAATCCAGCAAATTGACCGCGTACAAACGGTATATCTTGAAAATGGCAAGTTGGTTGCAGAAAGTGCAGATATTAGCGAAAGCATAGATGCCCAAGGTCAATGGCTCATGCCAACTATGGTCGATTTATGCGCACGTTTACGTGAACCTGGTCAGCAACAACATGGCACGCTCAAATCTGAAGGCAAGGCCGCACGTGAAAACGGAATTCTGCACTTATTTACGCCACCCGATTCTAAACCAATCGTGCAAGACAACGGTGCACTCATTCATGGTTTGGTCGAAAAAGCCATGTTGGATGGTGGCATTTATTTAGAAGTGATTGGTGCACAAACTCAAGGTTTAAACGGCAAGCAGCCTGCCAATATGGCGGGACTGAAAAAAGGCGGCTGTAGTGCAGTGTCCAATGCCAATGCACCTTTTGAAGATGATGATGTCGTGATTCGCACACTGGAATATGCTGCAGGTTTGGACATGACCGTGGTGTTCTATGCCGAAGAACCGCAAATTGCTAAAGATGGCTGTGTGCATGAAGGTTTTATTGCATCGCGTCAGGGCTTGCCTATGATTCCAACTTTGGCAGAAACCGTAGCGATTGCCAAATATTTGCTGATGATTGAAGCCACAGGTGTACGTGCACATTTTGGCTTATTGTCTTGTGGTGCATCAGTTGAATTGATTCAACAAGCTAAAGCCAAAGGTTTACCTGTCACTTGTGATGTTGCGATGCATCAACTGCATTTAACCGATCAAATTATTGATGGTTTTAACTCGTTAGCGCATGTACGTCCGCCACTGCGCTCAGAGCAAGACAAAGCATTACTGCGTCAAGGTGTAAAAGATGGTGTGATTGATGCGATTTGTACTCATCATGAGCCGTTAAATAGCTCTGCAAAAATGGCACCATTTGCAGATACTTTGTCAGGTTTTACTGCATTTGATACTTATATTCCATTTGGGATTCAACTGATTCAGGAAGGTCTGTTCAGTCCATTGGAATGGGTAGAAAAAGTGACACTTGCACCTGCGCGTGTGGCAAAAATGCAAAGTCGTTGGGAACAGGAAGCGGGTTGGGTCTTGGTTGATCCAGAAGTGGAATGGACACTGAACAAAGAAACGATTGTGTCACAAGGCAAAAATACGCCTTTGATTAATCAAGTTGTAAAAGGCAAAGCAGTACGCGTCTTTACTGCTTAATATGCTCTGATTGATATTTTATTTTCAAGTTTAAATAAGAGTCAGCTTCGGCTGGCTTTTTTATTGAATTTTAACAATCCCCAAATAGAAAATCGAAGAAGAGACTCTACATTCCGTTGACTCAAATTTCACAACAAAATCAAAACACCACAATTTATTACATTTGTTTAAATTTTAAGCATATACACTAAAAAACAACTTGAAAACAAAGACAAAAAAGAGGGCATATATATGCAAACAGATTTTATAGACTTGCTCAAACAAAGTGTGTCATCCATTGTATTGGAAGGGGAAACCCAGCATTTGCTTGAAAAAAATCAGGCATTAAATAGTTTTTATCCCATTTTATTGTCTATTTTAAATTCACGACCTGAACTGATTGACAATCTGCTGCGACAACTGAATCCACGTGTGGGCGATGTATTTGGTTCAAATCTATCTTTAAAACAGCAGTTTTTAGATTTGGTCAGCGGCACAGCACCGCAAACCGAAATTGAAAACACCCTGAATCGTTCAATTGCACCAAGTTTAAACTTTTTGGAAAATCAGGCAGGTTCATCTGACCCAGTTGCAATTCAGCATTTACTGCAAAACAATTTAGATTCAATTCAGGCGGCTTTACCGCAGTGGGCAACAGCATTATTGGCTGCTTTGGGGGTAAATAATGCTGCGGGCCAAACCGTACATCAAGCACCTGAAGTCATTGTGACTGAGCCCGTAGAAGAACGCCGTTCGTGGTTATTGCCAATTTTAGCTTTAATTATTTTAATTGGTTTATTGGCATTTTTATTCCGTGCATGTAGTGACCGCAACCAAGCGCCTGCAACCACACAGACCCAAGTGGCAGCCAATCAGGCTGCAATGTTGCAAGTCAGTACAGGCAGTGATGGTAATTTGGTGACCTGTCAAATTTTGCTGAATAATCCAAGCTATATGGAAATTCTGCAGAATGAAGTGAAGCAAATTTTCAATCATCCAACAGGTTGTGGTGCAGAAAATTTTGCCAACTATCATTCGGAATTTATTGATCAGGACGTGATTCCAAGCGTTTTAAAAATGCTGAAAGGTGTACCGAATGTCAATTTAAACTGGGTGGGTAATCAACTGTCTATTCAAGCCGCGAACCCTGCCGATGCAGAGCGTTTAGCCAGTCAAATTCGTCCATTGGCTAAAAACATGACCGTAGTGACTCAGCAACCTGCAGAAACTACAGTAACCGATGTTAATCAGGCTGTAACCAGCAGTATTAGCAATGCAGAGCAGGCTTTGGCTGCAATTAACCCTGACAATATTCAAGCTTTGGATGTTGCGACGGCACTCAATATGCAAATCATTAATTTTGATTCTGCATCGACTGAAATTCCAGCAGCCAATAAGTCTATTTTAGATCAGGCTGCGGTATTGATGCAGCGCGCGCCACAAGTGCAATTAACCGTGAAAGGGCATACCGATGCCGTAGGTGATGCCAATGCCAACAAAACTTTGTCACAACAACGTGCGCAAGCAGTGGTCGATTATTTAGTATCACGTGGTGTAAATCCGGGTCAATTGCAAGCCATTGGTTTTGGTTCAGAGCAGCCGATTACAGCAAATGCAACCCCAGAGGGTCAGTTTAAAAACCGCCGGATTGAGTTTGAAGTCTTGAATGTAGATACAGGCACAGTGCGTAGTGTGGAAGATGCAGGCGTGGTAGAGCAAAAGACGCCTCAATCTTAAACAGGTTTATTTTCTTGTAAGATTAAACTTGTATTGAGCCTTCACTTTGCAAAGTGAAGGCTTTTTTTATTGCAGATCAGTGCCGAAGTATCGTGCAAATATCGAAATTGAAAGTAATTTTTGAATGCTCTTTGGTTTGAGGAATAGTTTTATAAATTAGTGATTTGTTGAGTAGATTGAATAAGTTGAGTGGGAAAGTATGAAAGTCAAAACAAACCCTCTCCCTTGTATTAAGTTTTAAAGCAGTGCATCAAAACTTGCAAAGGAGAGGGTTATTCACTCGAGATAAATTCATCAAGCTGCGACTTTTTGTAAGGCAACACCTGTGACTTTTTGAATTTCATCAAAACTGACATCGGGTGCAAGTTCAATCAACTTTACGCCTTGTGGAGTAATATCAAGCACGCCTAAGTCGGTAATGATACGATGCACCACCGCTTTACCTGTGAGTGGCAAACTGCACTGCGATACAATTTTAGGCGTACCATCTTTGGCACAATGTTCCATCAGCACTACAACTTTTTGTACGCCTGCAACCAAATCCATTGCACCGCCCATACCTTTAACTTTCTTGCCGGGAATCATCCAGTTGGCAAGATCGCCTTGTTCAGAAACTTCCATTGCCCCTAAAATAGCGATATTGACATGCCCGCCACGAATCATGGCAAAGGAATCTGCGCTAGAGAAAAAAGCCGCACCTTTACGCGCTGTCACAGTTTGTTTACCTGCATTGATCAGGTCGGCATCTACAGTTTCGGCAGTTGGGAACTCACCAATGCCAAGCAAGCCATTTTCGGACTGTAACCAGACATTGATATGTTCAGGAATATAATTGGCGACCAGTGTGGGTAAGCCAATGCCTAAATTGACATAAAAACCATCTTCTAATTCTTGTGCAGCGCGCTGCGCCATTTGATTACGCGTCCAAGCCATGTCTTAAGCCTCCGCCTTTAAAGTCATTTGTTCAATCCGTTTTTCTGGGCTTGCATTGAGGACAATGCGGTTCACATAAATACCAGCTAAGTGGATTTCGTCGGGGTCTAAATCGCCAATTTCAACGATTTGTTCAACTTCGGCAATGGTGATTTTGCCTGCCATAGCACAAACAGGATTAAAGTTTTGTGCTGTTTTACGGAAAATAAGATTACCCGCTTTATCTGCTTTGTAGGCTTTGACCAAAGCGACATCTGCAGTCAAAGATTCTTCTAAAATATAATCTTTGCCGTTAAATTCACGGACTTCTTTGCCTTCTGCAATGACAGTGCCTACACCTGTTGGGGTGAAAAATGCAGGAATACCCGCACCGCCTGCGCGTAATTTTTCTGCCAGTGTGCCTTGCGGGGTAAGTTCAACTTCCAGTTCACCGCTTAAAAACTGGCGTTCAAATTCTTTATTTTCGCCGACATAAGATGAAATCATTTTTTTAATTTGTTTGGTTTCAAGCAATAAGCCTAAACCAAAACCATCGACCCCTGCGTTGTTGGAAATACAAGTCAGCTGTTTCACACCTGTATCTTTTAACGCAGCAATCAAGGCTTCAGGAATACCGCATAAACCAAAACCACCCACCGCCAAGGTATGCCCATCTTGAACCACGCCATTTAATGCAGCTTGTGCGCTGTCATATACTTTATTGGACATTTGTCACCTCTTTATTCTCTGCACGGCATTCACTTGCCATGTTGTGTTGTTGCCATCCTTATTGCTTATGTTCCAATGCTATTGAGGATGAAATGGGTTTTAAGCACAAACCTTTTGCCAGTAGGCATTGGCATAGTGAGATGGATTATCACGCTGTAAGATATTGCTGATGTTGCGACTGGCTTGCATCAGCGGCTCTAACCGCACACCTGTTTCAAAACCCATCTTGGACAGTAAATAGTACAAGTCTTCGGTAGACACATTGCCCGATGCACCTTTGGCATACGGACAGCCACCCAAACCAGCAATGGATGAATCAAATACACGAATGCCTTGTAAGAGCGATTGATAAATATTGGCAATCGCCATGCCGTAAGTATTGTGAAAATGACCTGCTAAAACTTTGGCATCGACCTCTGCCAAACATGCATCCCAGACTTTTTGCACACGGTCAGGGGTTGCTGTACCAATGGTTTCACCCAAAGACACTTCATAGCAGCCCATGTCCAATAATTGCTGTGTGACTTTTGCGACTTGTTTCGGGTCAATTGCGCCTTCATAAGGACAGTCCACCATACAAGATACATAACCACGCACGCGAATGTTGTGCGCTTTGGCTTGACGCATGACATCGCTAAATTTTTCCAAACTTTCTTCAATTGAACAGTTGATATTTTTTCGGGTAAAGCTTTCAGAAGCGGCGGTAAACACGGCAACTTCTTTGCAACCCACCGCCAAAGCCGACTCAAAACCTTTTGAGTTTGGGGTCAGTAAACTGAATTGAATGTTTGGGTTTTGTGGCAGGCTGGCAAACAGCACATCGCTGTCTGCCATTTGCGGTACCCATTTGGCCGATACGCAAGAACCGACCTCAATGCTGCTTAAACCTGTTTGCATTAAATCCAAAATCAGGTTTTTACGGTCTGCCAAAGTGAGTGGCGTTTTCTCATTTTGCAGACCATCTCGTGGGCCAACCTCTACAATTTTGACAAATTCAGTCATGCAACTTCCTCCGTCAAGGCTTCAAATTCAACCAGTTCATCGCCTGCTTTGACCTGATCGCCCGCTTGGAAGTACGAACTTGCCACAATGCCATCGAAAGGCGCACGAATTGAATATTCAATTTTCATGGCTTCCAGTGTCATCAGTACATCATCTTTTTTCACACGGGCATTGGCTGCCACCAAAACTTGGGTGATTACACCCGGCATTGGTGCAGTCAGATTGTTGGCATTGTCTTGTTGATCATCGCTGTTAAAGTTTGCTTGTACATAGCTAAACACATGACGCTGACCGTTTTGGAACAGGGTGATGCCTTGCGCATGTTGGTTAAATGCTATTTTTTGTTGCTGACCATTGATACAAACCTGTAGACGATGTGCATCCAAAAGCTCGCCTTGAACGCTCAGCGTTTGCCCATTGTAGTGAGCCTCAAAACCAGAAGTGCATGGTTTTAACTGGATTTTGAGTGTTTGGTCATTGCACTGTAATTGCACTGTGTGGGCGCTTTGCTGATTTAAGCGCCAGAAGTGGTCTTTTTGCCAAACCGCGTTGTTTGCCGCTTTGTTGTTTTGAATACGAGAAAGTACATCAATTAACGCAGCTGCAACGACAGTTTCTGTAGCGACTTCAGGTTTTGCGTTAAGTAAAAATGCTTCCTCACGTTGAATAAGCCCTGTATCCAAATTGGCATGTTTAAAGGAATCACACAGCACCAAACGATCCAAGAATGCAATGTTGTTGCCTAAACCATCGACGTGGAACTGACCTAAAGCATGGTGCATTTGCGTTAATGCTGCTTCACGGTTTTTACCCCAAACAATCAGTTTGGCAATCATTGGGTCGTAGTAGGTGCTGATTTCATCACCTTCGACAATCCCGCTATCGACACGTACGGCATCATTTTGCTCTGGATAATGCAGATAGCTGATTTGACCAATGGCAGGAATAAAGCCTTTTTCTGGTTCTTCGGCATACACACGCGCTTCAAGGGCATGACCATGAATTTGCAATTCATGTTGCTGTTTTGGCAATGGCTCACCAAAAGCAACTCGCAATTGCCACTCAACCAAGTCTTGCCCTGTAATCATTTCTGTGACGGGGTGTTCGACCTGCAAGCGGGTATTCATTTCCATGAAATAAGCAGTACCGTCTTGCTCGACAATAAACTCTACCGTACCTGCGCCCACGTAATTTACAGCACGTGCGGCATCAATTGCGGCTTGGCGCATAGTTTCGAGTTTATCTTCTGGCATTTTTGGTGCAGGTGCTTCTTCAAGCACTTTTTGGTGGCGACGTTGTACCGAGCAATCACGTTCAAACAAATGCACGTAGTTGCCGTGAGTATCGCCAAAAACCTGTACTTCAATATGACGTGGTTGAATCACATAGCGTTCAATCAGCACATCTTCATTACCAAAGCTAGAACGTGCTTCACTTTTACATGAAGCGAGTGAGCTGAGAAAGTCTTCACTGCGTTCTACTAAACGCATGCCTTTACCGCCACCGCCTGCACTGGCTTTAATGAGCACAGGATAACCAATGCTGTCGGCTTGTTGCTTTAAAAATGCCGCATCTTGATTGCTGCCGTGGTAGCCCGGAGTTAGTGGCACACCTGCTTTTTCCATCAAGGCTTTAGAGGTTGCTTTTAGACCCATCGCCAAAATGGCTTCAACTGGCGGGCCAATAAAAACAATATTGTTGTCTTTACAGGCAAGTGCGAATTGGTCATTTTCAGATAAGAAACCATAACCCGGGTGAATCGCTTGTGCACCTGTGCTTTTGGCTGCCTGAATAATACGTTCAACTTGCAAATAACTTTGTGCCGCAGGCGATTCACCAATATAAATGGCTTCGTCTGCCAGTTTAACGTGTTGTGATTGCGCATCGGCATCTGAATACACCGCGACAGTCGCAATCCCAAGTTTTTTTGCGGTACGAATTACACGGCAGGCAATTTCACCACGGTTGGCAATTAAAATCTTTTCAAACATCGTGCGATCCTTCTTTTATTCTGCCGTGGTCTTGATCCAAGCCGGGCTTTGTTTATTTAAAAAAGCATTTAAGCCATTTTTCGCCTCAGTTCCTTGGCGAACATGTGCAATATGCTGTGCAGTTTGTTGGAGTAAATCTTCGGTCAAAACTTGATGATTAACCATCTGAATCAGTTGTTTAGAAGCATGTTGCGCTTCTGGGCCACCAAGCAATAAGGCTTGCACAATTTCATCAATTTTGCTGTCTAAGTCTTCGGCTGAAGTGACTTCATGCGCTAAACCAATTTGCTGTGCCTGTTCTGCAGAAATACGCTCTGCCGTTAAAAAGTAACGTGATGCCTGACGTGCGCCAATCGCACGAATGACGTAAGGGCTAATGGTAGATGGTGCTAAACCTAAACGTACTTCAGAGGTCGCAAACTTGGCATCGGTGCTGGCAACGCAAATATCACAGGCAGCTGCCAAACCCATACCACCACCAAAGGCAATACCATGCACACGGGCAATAGTCGGTTGTTTTAACGTCGCTAAACTTTGCAGCATTTTTGCCAGTTTTAGGGCATCGGCTTGATTTTCTGCTGTAGAAGCTTGACCTGCCTGTTTCATCCAGTTCAAATCTGCACCTGCAGAAAAGCTTTTGCCGCGTCCTGCCAAAATCACCACTCGAATATCATCACGGCTATTCAGTGTCTGAAAGCAGGCGTGTAATTCTTCAATCACCTCTGTATTGAAAGCGTTATGCAATTCCGCACGATTAATCCAAACCGTAGCCACTTGGTTGTTCTGTTCGAGCTGTAAAAACTGATAATCCATTTTGTCACCTCTTACATGCGGAACACGCCAAATTTGGTCGGTTGGATGGGTGCATTGAGGGCAGCGGCTAAACTTAATGCCAAAACTTCACGCGACTGTGCTGGATCAATCACACCATCATCCCATAAGCGTGCAGACGCATAATATGGATGACCCTGACGCTCGTATTGCTCACGAATTGGCTGTTTGAACTGATCTTCTTCTTCTGCAGACCAGCTACCACCTTTGGCTTCAATCTGATCACGCTTTAAGGTAGACAATACGCTCGATGCTTGTTCGCCACCCATCACTGAAATACGTGAGTTTGGCCATGTCCACATAAAACGTGGTGAATAAGCACGACCACACATCCCGTAGTTACCTGCACCAAAAGAACCGCCAATCACCAAAGTCAGTTTAGGCACATTGGCTGTGGCAACCGCCATCACCAGTTTGGCACCATTTTTGGCAATGCCTTCATTTTCATATTGGCGTCCAACCATGAAGCCTGTGATATTTTGAATAAATAACAGGGGAATGTTGCGTTGGGTGCATAGTTCAATAAAGTGTGCGCCTTTTTGTGCCGACTCGGAAAATAAAATACCGTTGTTGGCAATAATCCCGACAGGCATACCATATAGTTTGGCAAAACCTGTAATTAATGTGGTGCCAAAGCGCGCTTTAAATTCATCAAAACGTGAACCATCGACAATACGGGCAATCACTTCACGTACATCAAACGGTTTACGCGCGTCAGTCGGAACAATGCCATACAGTTCAGAGGCATCGAATAATGGTGCTTCTATATGCTCAGGCTGCGGGTTTGGCTTTTTATTTAAATTGGCAACGATGTTGCGGGCAATTGCCAAGGCATGTTCATCATTTTCTGCCAAATGATCGGCTACACCTGAAAGGCGAGTGTGTACATCGCCACCACCCAAGTCTTCGCTGCTAACCACTTCACCTGTTGCGGCTTTAACCAGCGGTGGGCCGCCCAAGAAAATTGTCCCCTGATTACGCACAATGATGGTTTCATCTGACATGGCAGGGACATACGCACCGCCTGCGGTACAACTTCCCATCACAACGGCAATTTGGGCAATGCCCATGCTCGACATACGCGCTTGGTTATAGAAAATGCGTCCGAAATGATCACGGTCTGGAAAGACTTCATCTTGTAGCGGCAAATATGCACCGCCAGAATCGACCAAATAAATACAAGTCAGGTGATTCTGTTCGGCAATTTCCTGTGCGCGTAAATGCTTTTTCACAGTCAGTGGATAGTACGTTCCACCTTTTACTGTGGCATCGTTGGCAATGATCATGCAGGTCACGCCATTCACTTGACCGACACCCGCCACTACACCCGCAGCAGGGACATCATCCTGATAGACCTGATAAGCGGCCAACTGACCAATTTCAATAAATGCAGTACCCGGATCGATCAGGTGGTCAATCCGTTCACGTGGCAGTAATTTGCCACGGTCTAAATGTTTTTGGCGTGCAGTTTCGCCACCACCCAAAGCAATTTTTTGGACTTTTTCTCTGAGGTCATCGACTAGGCTTTGCATCGCAGCTTGGTTGTTTTTAAACTCGTCGCTGCGAATATTAATTTTGCTCTGTAATTGATTCATGCCAACATCCTTGTCTATTCTTGTGATTTATTTTTAGGCAGTTTCGTTAAACAATTCACGGCCAATCAACATACGGCGAATTTCTGAAGTACCCGCACCAATTTCATAGAGTTTGGCATCACGCCATAAACGTCCTGCAGAGAACTCATTGATATAGCCATTACCGCCCAAGGTTTGAATGGTTTCACCTGCCATCCATGTGGCTTTTTCGGCAGCGTATAAAATGGCACTGGCTGCATCTTTACGTAAACTACGGCTGTGTTCAGCTTTGTCACATTCTGCGCCAACGGCATAGACCAGTGCTTTACATGCCAACCAAGTCGAATACATATCGGCAATTTTGCCTTGCATAAGCTGGAATTCACCCAATGCCTGACCAAACTGTTTACGCTCATGAATATAAGGAATCACGGTATCCATGCAGGCATCCATAATGCCTAGCGGCCCTGCACTTAAAACTGCACGTTCATAGTCCAGTCCACTCATTAGTACTTTTGTACCATTGCCCACACCGCCCAAGACGTTTTCTTTTGGTACTTCAACATTGTCAAAGAACAATGGATAGGTATTTGAGCCGCGCATCCCGAGTTTGTCTAAATGGCTGCCGTGGCTAAAACCTGACATGGTTTTTTCAATTAAGAAAGCAGTCATACCTTTGGCGCCTGCCTGTAAGTCAGTTTTGGCATACACCACCAAAACATCGGCATCACCGCCATTGGTAATCCACATTTTTGAGCCGTTGAGCAAGTAATGATCGCCTTTATCTTCAGCTTTCAGTTTCATGCTAACCACGTCTGAGCCTGCATTTGGTTCAGACATTGCCAAAGCGCCGACGTAATCGCCTGAAATCAGTTTTGGTAAATAGCGTTGCTTCTGTTCTTCTGTCCCATTTCGCTTAATTTGGTTCACACATAGGTTAGAATGAGCACCGTAAGACAAACCAATGGATGCTGATGCACGAGAAATTTCTTGCATGGCAATGATGTGAGCTAAATAGCCTAAGTTAGTGCCGCCGTATTCTTCACTCACGGTTAAGCCAAGTAAGCCCATATCGCCAAATTTTTTCCAAAGCTGGGCAGGGAATTCGTTATCACGATCAACCTGTTGAGCAATGGGTGCAATTTCCTTTGCACAAAAAGCAGCGATTGAATCGCGCAGGGCGATTAAGGTTTCATCTAAGCCGAAGTCTAAGCTTTGTAAAATCATGTGTTCATCCATCCTGTGGTTATATTTGTTGTTCCTAAAACAAGCATTGTTGTTGTGCTTAGGTTCTAACATACATCGAAAATTTAAAAAAGTGAACTAAAATTCACAAAATGATTTACAATTCATTTTATCTGGTTGAGAATAAGATATGAGTTATAAAAGATCATCATTGATGCAGGAACGTATGGAACAAAATCGCATGGCGATTTTAGATTCTGCTCGTGAACTTATTGCTCATGGGGGCTTTAAAGAAGCGTCTATCCAAGCCATTGCAGAACGCGCAGGCGTATCTACAGGTTTGGTGTATCGCTACTTTGAAAATAAAAGTCAGATTTTGATTGAAGTTTTATCGGATGCGATTCGTCGTGAGGTCGAAATTTTGGACCACATTGCGAAGTCAGATTTAAGTGCAAAACAAAAATTGCAAAAATCTGTCACCACTTTTGTGAAGCGTGCGATGAACAGCCCTCAATTGGCGTATTCGTTAATGTTCGAGCCTGTAGACCCAGAAATGGAACATGAGCGTTTTCGCAGTAAACAACTGATCAAACAGAGCATCAAGGAAATTTTGGCTGAAGGAAAAGTCAATGGTGAGTTTGATTTTGAAGATTTGAACACTGCTGCTTTAGGTGTGGTTGGCTCCATGACCTTTGTAGTGATTGAACCTTTAAACCCGTCTCGCAATGTGATGTTTGATCAAAATTATAAAGATTACTTTGTCAAACAAATTGCCGACTTTTGTGTAAATGCAGTGCGAAAACAGCAGGGAGGGTAGTAAAAACAACGCACAAAACAGGCAAAAAGTAATCGTCGTCATAATGGAAAACAGAATTACAAAGAATCAAGGAGATCGATTCAATGACACAAGTACGGTTAAGTTATGCCTATGGCACCAGTAATCAGCCTTTGTTAGGCATGACCATTGGTGAAAAGTTTGATCAGGCTTGCCAGCAATATGCAGATCAGGATGCTTTGGTAAGCGTGCATCAAAATGTGCGTCTGACCTATAAGCAACTACAGCAACAGGTCAATGCCTTTGCCTGTAGTTTGTTAAAACTCGGTTTTAAAAAAGGTGACCGCCTTGCCATTTGGTCTCCGAATTGTGTGGAATGGACGATCACTCAATTCGCAGCCTTTAAGGCAGGGGTGATTTTGGTGAATTTAAACCCAGCCTATAAAAGCAATGAACTGGAATTTGTGCTCAACAAAGTTTCCTGTAAAGGTTTGGTAATTGCATCGCAGTTTAAAAGTACCAACTATCAGGACATCTTAACGAAAATTGCCCCAGAGCTGTGTCAGGCAGACAATAAAGTCCTCAACGCCAAGCGTTTACCGCATTTAAAGCATGTGATTAAAATTGATGATCAAGCACATACAGGAATGCATCGTTTTCAGGATTTATTGACAGCTCCAACCACACACATGCTGAAAAAACTGCAACACATTGCTAGTGAGTTGCAGTTCGATGAAACCATTAATATTCAATTTACCTCAGGCACGACGGGCAATCCGAAAGGCACTATGCTGACCCACAACAACATTTTAAATAATGGTTACTTTGTAGGAGAAGCAATTCATTTAAGTCCACAAGACCGTGTTTGTATTTCCGTGCCGCTGTTTCACTGCTTTGGTATGGTGATGGGCAATTTAGCTTGTATCACACATGGTTCAACCATGGTCTATCCATCGGCAGTGTTTAACCCGCTCGATACCTTAAAAGCCATTCAGCAAGAAAAATGTACAGCTGCTTACGGCGTACCGACCATGTTTATTGCCATTTTAGAGCATGAACAGTTTGATGAATTTGATTTATCTAGCTTGCGTACAGGCATCATGGCAGGCAGTCCGTGTCCGCAAGAAATTATGCAACGCGTCATCGACCGTATGCACATGGCGCAAATCACCATTTGTTATGGCATGACCGAAACAGCGCCTGTGAGCGCACAAAGTTCGACTGAAGATTCGGTGGAACGTCGAGTCAGTACGGTGGGGCGTGTACATCCACATCTGGAAGTAAAAATTGTCGATGAAGAAGGCAAAGTCGTGCCGCGCGGACAGTTAGGAGAATTGTGTGTGCGTGGTTATTCAGTCATGCTGGGTTACTGGGATGAACATGACAAAACCCAAGAAGTCATTGATGTTGCACGTTGGATGCACACAGGCGACATTGCAGAAATGGATGATGAAGGCTTTGTAAAAATCAAAGGTCGCATTAAAGATGTGGTGATTCGTGGCGGTGAAAACCTGTTCCCGAAAGAAATTGAAGATTTCTTATATACTCACGATGCGGTCTGCGATGTGCAAGTAATTGGCGTGCCAGATCATCGTTATGGTGAAGAACTATGTGCCTGTATTATTTTGCATGAACACCATGAATGTACCGAAGAGGCAATTCGCCAATACTGTGCAGAACACATTTCACACAATAAAGTCCCACGTTATGTGCGCTTCTTTAGTGAATTTCCAATGACCGCTTCAGGCAAGGCACAGAAATTTAAATTACGTGAATTTATGCGTGAAGAATTAAATTTAAAGGAAATTGCTTAAGGCATTATTTCAGCTATTTACTGCCGCAAGATCGACCTTTTAATTTTGTCAGCACACACCCTTTATTTCTCACGCAGAGATAAAGGGATACTCTATACAGGAATAATCACACTAAAAATATATCGCATGCTCGGCTTAATAAAAGATGGCACAAGTTTAAGCATGATGCGTGATAATCAAGGATGAAAATAATGACCGTACGCAATGATTGGACTCGAGAAGAAATTCAGCAGTTATATGAACAACCTTTTCTGGATTTAGTCTTTGAAGCACAGCGTGTGCATCGCCAACATTTTGCTGCCAATACCGTACAAGTCAGTACCTTATTGTCTATTAAAACAGGCAAATGCCCTGAGGACTGCAAATATTGCTCGCAATCTGCGCATTATGATTCACAGCTTGAAGCTGAAAAACGTATTGCAGTTGATAAAGTCATTCAGGAAGCCAAAGAAGCTTTAGCATCAGGTTCTTCACGTTTTTGTATGGGCGCTGCTTGGCGTAATCCGCATGAACGCGATATGCCCTATGTTCTGGAAATGGTGCGTGAAGTCAAAGCTCTGGGCTTAGAAACTTGCATGACTTTAGGGATGTTAAACCAATCGCAGGCAGAACGCTTAAAAGATGCAGGCTTAGATTATTACAACCATAACCTAGACACATCGCGTGAGTATTATCCTAATGTGATTAGTACCCGCTGTTTTGATGATCGCTTAAACACTTTGGATATTGTGCGTCAAACAGGTATGAAAGTATGTAGTGGCGGTATTGTCGGTTTAGGTGAAGATACCCAAGACCGTATTGGTTTATTACATGAATTAGCGACTTTACCGTTACATCCTGAATCTGTGCCGATCAATATGTTAGTACCGATTAAAGGCACACCACTGGCTGAAGTAGAAAAACTGGATGTGATTGAGTGGATTCGTACCATTGCAGTTGCACGTATTATCATGCCAAACAGCTATATTCGTTTATCTGCAGGGCGTGAATCGTTATCCGATTCAGATCAGGCGTTGGCATTTATGGCAGGTGCGAACTCGTTATTCTCAGGTGAAAAGCTTTTGACCACACCAAACGCAGGCGAAGGCAAAGACAAACAATTGTTCCAAAAATTAGGCTTAGTGCCTGAACGTGCCAAGCCAACCGTTTCGGAATTGTCGGTAGATGCAATGGCTGTGGCTTAAGCAGATCTTGAAAAAGACTCAGATATTTAATGTCAGTAAATTAAAGAAGAATCATGTGATATGGCAAAAGATTTTCACAGTGCAACTGTGGTTGCAGGCTATGACAGTCATATTCGGAAACTCATTCCCGGATATGAATTGGTACATCAACACATCAATGCAATTTTAAGTAGTCATTTGCCCGAAACAGCACAAGTTTTAGTGGTGGGGTGTGGCACAGGCTATGAGTTGCAGTATTTACTGCAGCAACATCCACAGTGGCAATTTACGGCCATCGACCCATCTTTAAGCATGTTACAGCAGGCAGAAAAAAACATTCAGTCTGTGGCAGGGCATGAGCGAGTACGTTTTATACAGGCAGATACCCAGCAATTTGCCCAACAAGCGCAGGTTGAAAATTTGCAGTTTGATGCGGCATTGGCGATTTTGGTGGCGCATTTTGTGCCAGTCGCAGAAAAAACATTATTTTTTCAAGATATTTACCAAACATTAAAACCTACAGCGATTTTATTAAGCTATGATCTGATGCAGCAGACTGAAAATATAGAACTGCGCTGGATGCAGAATTTGGCTTTGGATTGTGGTTTAACTACGACTCAAGCGGAAAAAATGCTTGCACGACTGGCCGATGATTTTCATTTAATTACGGCAGATGCGCAGGCAGCATTGCTTACTCAAGTGGGTTTTCGTCAGTGTAAAACATATTGTCAACTTATGAATTATTATGGTTTTTTTGCAGAGAAATAGTTGATCAATAACATTATTTAGTCAGTAATCTTTGTAGTAAAAGTATCCGCACAAGAAAAGTTAGATCAGGGAAAGAGACAAAATGTCAGCATATTACACTTTACTCAAACGTGAACAACATGCCGATGGTGGCTGTACTGCGCACTATCGTTGCAACATTCATGCACAAGGCGCGTGGAATCCGCATGAACAACACATGGCACCTGCAACGGGTATTTTGTGTGCAGAACTTGAGCAATTTATGCCGCGTGATGATATGCGAATTGGTCGGGTCGGTTTAGATATTTTTGGCTTAATTGCCTTTGGTGAATTTAGTATCACCACCCGTATGATTCGACCGGGTAAAACCATTGAGCTGATTGAAGCGGAAATGTGTGCTGAAGGAAAAACCTGTATTGTGGCGCGTGCATGGAAAATGAAAACCTCAGATACACGCGCAATTGCAGGATTGGAAGATTTACCGATAGAAAACCCTGAATATTTGCCCGATTGGGATGGCATGCGTTGTTGGCCGGGCGGCTATATTCAAAGCATTGAAACCCGTGCGCATTTAGATCGTCGTGCAGGTAAGGGCATCGTTTGGTTAAGAAACCAATTGGATATGGTTGAAAATCAAAACACATCCAGTTTTGTGCGTTTATTGGGGATGGTGGATACCGCCAATGGCGTAGTGCCACGCTTAGACCCGAATGCGGGCTGGGGTTTTCCAAATTTAGATTTGCAAATGCATTTACACCGTTTACCGCAAGGCGAATGGCTAGGCTTGGAAGTAACACAACAATATGGTGAAGATGGAATTGGCTTAGCGAGTGCAGTTTTGCATGATACTCAAGGGCCATTTGGACGTAGTGAGCAGATTTTAACTTTGCGTCAATTCTAAATCTATTCAATATCAAACAAAAAACATCAGGACGAATTGCTTCGTCCTTTTTTTATTGGCATGCTGTGTGCAGATTATTTCATCTTATTTTATCTGAAAATATTATGCGAATTAGTTTGATTGGTGCAGGGCGCGTTGCACATCATTTGGCTCATGTTTTAAACGCACAGCATCAAATTGTGCAAATTTATAGCCGCAGTCTGGACAAGGCACAGCAGTTGGCTGCACAGGTTGGCGCAGAAGCAATTGCAGAAGTAGAACAATTTCATTCAGACCTGGATTTAGTAATTATCGCAGTGAGTGATCAGGCCATTGGACAGGTGATTCAGGAAGTTCATCGTGACTTAAATCATGTGTTGATTGTGCATACCTCTGGCAGTACTAAACTAGATATATTGCAACAGCATCATGCGCGTTCAGGGGTATTTTATCCCTTACAAACCTTTAGTTTAGAGCGTGAAATTGATTGGTCAGAAACGCCTTTATTTATAGAAGCTGCATTTGCTGAAGATCAACAGCTTTTAATGACTTTGGCAAATAGCCTAAGCAAAAGGGTTTATGCCTATACTTCAGCACAGCGTTTGAGTTTGCATTTGGCTGCGGTATTTGCCTGTAATTTTAGTAATTATTGTTATGACATGGCTAAGCAAGTGGTCGATGCTCAGCAAGTAGATTTTAGTTTGCTGTATCCTCTTATTTTGGAAACTGCGCATAAAGCAACCCAAAATGATCCGCGTCAAATGCAAACAGGGCCTGCCATGCGGGGCGATCACAATATTTTAAAAATGCATCAGGACTTATTGGCAGTAGGGCAGCAACATGAACTTGCCAAAGTTTATGCGATGATGAGTCAACAGATTTTAAAGCGGCATCAATCTTAGCCATTTGATGAGATAAAACGAGTTCACATAAAAAATGCTTCCCAGTGGAAGCATTCTTTTCTAGCAGAAATTAGTTAATTTTCTTGAAGATAAAATCATTAATCTTATGACCTGCTTCAATTCCGCGACGTTCAAACTTAGTTTGTGGACGCCATTCAGGACGAGGGTAGCTATTGCCTTTGCCCGCCAAGTTTTCTAAACGTGGACGGTTGTCCAATACATCCAGCATCCATTCTGCATACGGTTCCCAGTCGGTTGCTGCATGGAACGTACCACCTAACACTAATTTTTGCTCTACCAATTCCATGCGTTCATGAGCAACAAAACGGCGTTTGAAGTGACGTTTTTTCTGCCATGGGTCTGGGAAATATAACTGCACCGTATCAATGCTATTGTCTGGCATTTCACGCAGTACTTGAATTGCATCGGCATCTAAGACACGTAAGTTGCTTAAACCTGCTGTACCTGCTTCATAAACGCACTGTGCAATCCCTGGAATATGGACTTCAATCCCGACAAAGTTACGTTCAGGATTGGCCTGCGCCATAAGTACCAAAGAACGCCCCATCCCAAAACCAATTTCTACTGTAAGCGGGCGTTCAGGGTGTTCAAAATGTTGACGTAAATCGCCAACAGGATATTCCAAAATTAAGTCGCCGTATTGTTCCAAGGCGCTACGTTGTGACGTATTCAATGGTGAAGAACGGCGCATGAACGTTACAATTTCACGATGCTCGTTGAGGTTGTCCAGCTCGACAACGTGCTGGTCTAATTGATCGTTCGACATAATTTTGGCAAATCTAATAAATTCGAATGCGGTATTTTAAGTCCTGAGCCATTGAAGTCAAATTTTTTCGCTCTTTTTCGCAGCGCCGAGCAAGATTGCGATACATCTGCATCTTTTGAGCATAAAAAATGCCGAATCATTAAGATTCAGCATTTAACATCATCAACGGTATTTTAATACAATAATTACGAATGGGTACTGTATTGATCAATTAAGGTATGACTGGCCTCATTCAATCCAATAATATGCACTTTAATTTGTTGGGCTTTAAATTTGTTCACCACGCTATTCAGCATATTTACAGAGGTAATATCCCAAATATGCGCATGCGTTAAGTCGATGGTGACATTGCTAATATCTTCTGAAAAATCAAAAAACTGATAAAACTTTTCTGAACTGCTAAAGAAAATTTGCCCTGAAATCACATATTGGCGGGTATGTTCGCCCAATAAAAACGAACTGACTTTAACTTCACTTTCCAGTTTATTCACCAAAAATAAAGCAGAAAGCAGTACGCCAACAAAAACACCCAAAGCAAGGTTATGGGTAGCTAACACCACAATCACCACAGCTAACATGACTATATTGCTTTGTTTCGGATGCTTTTTAAAATTACGGATGGAATCCCAGTTAAAAGTCGTGAATGACACCATAATCATAATCGCAACCAAGGCTGCTATAGGAATATATGCCAACCAATCTTTGAGAAAAACCACCAAGCACAGCAAAAATACGCCTGCTGTAAGTGTAGATAGCCGTGTACGCGCCCCAGAACTGACGTTGATAATAGATTGCCCAATCATGGCACAGCCTGCCATACCGCCCATAAAGCCACTCACAATATTGGCATAACCCTGACCACGACATTCCTGATGCCGATCTGCTTCTGTGCCTGTGGCTTCATTGACAATCGTAGTGGTCATCATGGTTTCGAGTAAACCGACTGTGGCTAAGGTCATGGCATAAGGAAAAATAATAAATAAAGTTTCAAAATTCAGTGGAATGTCAGGCACTAGAAAAATAGGCAGCGTGTCGGGAAATTGTCCCAAATCGCTTACGGTACGCATATCTGCACCAAGTAATAAAGCAACCACACTCAGCACAATAATGCAGACCAAAGGCGAGGGAATGCTTTTACCAATTTTAGGAATGTATGGAAACAGATAGACTACCGCTAAACCTAATCCTACAAATAAATAGCCTAAGCCATCCATTTTCGATAATTCAGGCAGTTGCGCCACAAAAATTAAAATCGCCAAGGCATTTACAAAGCCATAAACTACCGATTGCGAAACAAAACGCATCAGTTTGGCAACTTTAAAATAGCCTGCTATAACCTGAATCAGCCCTGTGAGTACTGTTGCAGCCAATAAATATTGCAAACCATGTTCTTTGACGAGGGTAATCATCAGTAATGCCATAGCGCCTGTCGCGGCAGAAATCATGGCAGTACGCCCACCAAAAAAAGCAATCGTGACCGCAATACAGAACGATGCATATAAGCCGACTTGCGGATCGACGCCTGCTATAGCCGAAAAGGCAATTGATTCAGGAATTAATGCCAAACCTACCACTAAACCTGCCAAAACATCGGTGCGGATATTGGAAAACCATTCTTCTTTTTTCAGGCTAATCACAATCTCAATTTCATGAAACTTTAAAGGGCTGTATGTTAAAACATCTAGAGATAAAAAAGCAGGCAAAACAGACTTGAAAAAGCCTGTCTTTTGCAGGATAGTCAAAGCGTAAGGGCTTTTTAAGACATTTTCGCTTTTTTGCAATTTATAGGTTCAATCACTTGCAAGTTTGTGACAAGCGATTTACAACAGAGATAGTTATATAACAAGGATCAAATATGAAGCTTTATTATTCACCTGGCGCATGCTCTTTGGCAGCACATATTATTTTAAATGAAGTGAATGTCGATTTTGATATTGAGCGTGTAGATTTAAAAACCCATAAAACAGAAAAGGGTGCCGATTATTATGAAATTAACCCTAAAGGTTATGTACCTGCTTTAGAAATTAACCCAGGTTTAATTTTGACGGAAAACGTAGCGCTATTGCCATTTTTAGCGCAGCAAGACCCTAAACAGGATTTAATTCCGCCATCTGGTTTAGGTCGTGCTAAAGTTTTGGAATGGTTGGGTTATTTAAACTCTGAATTACATGACGCTTACGCAGTATTTTTTGGCGCGCCTTTAGATGCAGAAGCCAAAGAAAAAGCCTATGCAGAAATTGATCGTTTGTTGACTTATATTGATCAAGCGATTGCATCATCAGACCATGAATATTTGGTGGATGATAACTTTGGTCCAGCCGATGCGTATTTGTTTGTTATCACTAATTGGTCAAACTATATTGAGCATGATTTAACTCCGTATAGCCATGTGGTTGAAATCCGTAATAAAGTTGCTGCGCGTCAGTCGGTACAAATTGCTATGCGTGATGAAGGCTTGATTCCTTAATCGGCTTTTACTTGCCAGAATCAGATAATAAAAAAGACGTTGAGTTAACACTTAACGTCTTTTTATTTGAGTTGTCGGACTTGGAAAAGACCCTAATGATTATTTAAAGAAATAACCCGTTTCAGGTGAGCTGGCATTCGCCATACGCTTACGTGGCATACGTCCTGCCAAATAAGCTTCACGTCCTGCTTCTACTGCTTTACGCATCGCAGATGCCATTAGCACTGGGTTTTGTGCTGCTGCAATTGCAGTATTCATCAGCACACCATCGCAACCTAATTCCATTGCAATCGCAGCATCACTGGCAGTACCCACACCTGCATCTACCAATACAGGTACTTTGGCATTTTCTTTAATAATCGAAATGGTATGCGGGTTAAGAATACCTAAGCCTGAACCAATTAAACTACCTAATGGCATAATGGCCACGCAGCCCATACTTTCCAATTCTTGCGCCACAATCGGGTCATCGGAAGTGTAGACCATGATCTCAAAACCATCGTCAATTAGCGTGCGTGCAGCTTTTAAAGTTTCGGTGATATTTGGGTAAAGGGTTTTTTCATCGCCCAAAACTTCCAGTTTGACAAGGTTGTGACCATCTAGCAATTCACGCGCCAGCATGCAGGTGCGCACGGCACTGTTGGCATCAAAACAGCCTGCGGTATTTGGCAAAATGGTGTATTTTTCTGGTGGAATTACGGAAAGTAAGTTTGGCTGATCTGGATGTTGCCCAATGTTTACACGACGAATGGCAACCGTGACAATTTCTGCGCCACTGGCTTGAATCGCCAAATCTGTTTCGGTTAAATCTTTATATTTGCCCGTACCCACCAATAAACGTGAATTAAAGGTACGTGAACCAATTTTAAAGGTATCTTGCATGGGTGCTCCGAGTTTAGCCGCCACCAACGGCATGAATAATTTCAATGCGGTCTTGATCGCAAATAGGGGTTTCGGCAAGTTTACTTTTGGCAATAATTTTTTCGTTTTGCTCCACAGCAAAACGTTTGCCTTCTAAATCTAATGCCTGAATCAGTTGTAACAGGGTCGTGTGAGAGGTCTGTTGTGTTTCGCCATTCAGATAAATTTGCATGACCGTGAATCCATCTTCAAAATTACAAAATACAATTGAGCTTTATTTAGCATATTTCATGGCTTGCCATGCTAAGGTCAGCCAGCCCGCAATCATGAGCACACCACCAATTGGGGTAATCATGCCCAAGCCGCGTACAATGTCCAATGCCATGATATAAAGTGAACCGCAGAAAAATAAAATACCCAGTTGGATTAGAATAAAACTGGCTTTAATGGGAAGTTGTGGAATCACTTTAGCTAAGATGCCTAATGCCAAAAGTCCAAGAGCATGATAGAAAAAATAATCTGTTGCAGTTTGCCACCAATCCAATTGAACCTCAGTTGCACGGGCTTTTAAACCATGTGCACCAAATGCACCAAGTAATACCGCAACCGCTAAATTCAAGGCAGAAATTGCAATCCACATACGCAAATTGACCTATTTAATTTTGCGCTTAACCTTAGCACATTTTTAAGCTTGGGAAAATCTGAGAATTGCCTGCCCGTATGTGGGTTGTACAAATCCAAGACAATAAAAAAGGGCAGTTTGCCCAATTTTATTTTTCGATGTGTTTGTATTCATCTTGAGAGTGTCAGTTTAGTTTGATGACATCGCCACTTTAATTTTTTCCATGGCATTTTTTTCGAGCTGACGAATACGTTCTGCCGAAACATTATATTCTGCTGCCAATTCATGCAGGGTCGATTTATCATCATCTAACCAGCGACGCTGCAAAATATTACGTGAACGATCATCCAACTGCTCCATAGCTTCATGTAGGGCAGAAGTGCTTTGTTCTTCGTAGTCTTCGTTTTCGACTAAACGTGCAGGGTCGTAACGGTTATCTTCCAAATACAATGCAGGTGCAACATAAGTTGAACCTTCATCGTCATCATCGCCTTGTGCTTCAAAAGCCGCATCATAAGCGGTTAAACGACCTTCCATTTCCAAGACTTGTTCTGCAGTCACATTTAAGTCATTGGCAATAGATTGTGCTTCTTCGAGCGTCAGTTTTTTGCTAGATTTTTTGAGGCTACGCAAATTAAAGAACAATTTACGCTGCGCCTTGGTGGTGGCAATTTTAACAATACGCCAGTTACGAATCACATATTCGTGAATTTCAGCTTTAATCCAGTGCACGGCAAATGACACCAAACGCACGCCCATATTCGGGTCAAAGCGTTTCACGGCTTTCATTAAGCCCAAGTTGCCTTCCTGAATTAAATCGCCCTGCGGTAAACCATAGCCCGCATAACTTCGTGCAATATGCACCACAAAACGTAAATGCGACATGACCAACATTTTGGCCGCGTCTAAATCTTGATCGTAATAATAACGCTCGGCTAACTCTTTTTCTTGTTCAGCCGTTAAAATAGGAATTTGGTTAACAGTACTAATATAAGCCCCGAGGTTTACCCCTGGTGCAGATAATGACAGGGGCATCAACTGATTGCTGCTGTCACTCATGAGATCTCCTTATAGGATTGGGTAGGTAAAATAACCGATGTCTTTATCTTAATGCCAATATTCTACTTAAATAAGTAAAATTGGTGTAGATATGTAAATCTTTATAGCAATAAGCGGCGAATATTAAGTCATTAAAACAAATGAACAATCAAATAGATGCACTTATTGCGATGATTTTGGCTTGGCAACATCAATCACATAATGAAACTCTGTTGCCGAAATCTGGCTTGCTTCACAGCCGTATTGATGTAACTGACAATAACGCGCCACATCTTGCTGGCTGTGCGGATCAGATGACTTCAATAAAAACCGTGCAGAATCTGAATGTTTAAGGGCACGTTTCAGCATCAATAAAGGCATAGGACAAGGTTGTCCCATAGCATCAATCACTATGATAGGTTGTTCAGCATCACACAGCATTGAAGTAAAATTTCGCCTTAAAAAACAGAATGATCATATTAGCAAATTCGTTCACAAATCCCAAATAAATTTCATCTGAAGCATCGGGGCTATTCATTGCGCGGCTTACTGCGCATAAGGGCAAGAGAATTGGCTTATTTTGTGAGATATTTGCAATAAAATTTATAGATCAAAATTGTGCTAAGTCACTTAACAGAAATAAAAATTTTCCATTTGTTCAAATCGTTTCAAACTGAACAAGATAAATCAAAAAAAATCTATTAATTGTCATAAACCCGTGTTAAGCTCGATGCGTATTTAGGATTTTAGATAGACAATCGTTGTTTGTCGCCCTATTACAAATGGATGTAACCGGGATTTTGTTAATAGTTATACAGAATGATTACAAGCTTAGAAATAAAAATATTTTTAAACTTTGTTTGCTCTGCTGTTTGCAACACCGGGTGGTCCTTCTTTTTAATCAATGAGGATTAACTTATGACAGCTCGTGAACAAGGCGTAGTTAAATGGTTCAACGACACTAAAGGCTTTGGCTTTATCCAACGCAATGGCGGCGACGATGTATTCGTTCACTTCCGTGCGATCCAAGGTGACGGCCACCGTTCACTTCGTGACGGCCAACGTGTTGAATTCAGCGTAGTAAAAGGCCAAAAAGGCTTCCAAGCTGAAGAAGTACAGCCATTAGACTAATCACTCGATTATTCTAAAAAAACGCTCCAATCCTGATTGGGGCGTTTTTTATTTGTATTTCTGTTTATAATAGGTCAGTTTTTTGTCTGTATAAGTTCGAGCACATATTTATGTCATCTGGTTTTGAAACCTTAAATTTACATCCGCAATTGAAACAGGCTATTGATGCTTTGGGTTTCAAGGAAATGACGCCAATTCAGCAAAAGGTTTTAAAATTTACTTTGGCTGGACATGATGCCATTGGTCGTGCGCAAACAGGTACAGGAAAAACTGCTGCCTTTTTAATTAGTGTGATCAACGATTTATTGAATAACCCAATTCAAGGGCAGCGTTATCGTGGTGAACCACGTGCATTGGTTTTAGCGCCTACGCGTGAATTGGCTTTGCAAATCGAAAGTGATGCAAAAGACTTAACCAAATTTACCGACTTAAATGTGGTGACTTTGTTGGGTGGTGTAGATTTTGATAAGCAAAAGTCACAACTCAATAAAAACTTTGTCGATATTATTGTTGCGACACCAGGGCGCTTGATTGATTTTGTAGAACAAAAAGAAGTTTGGCTAGATCAGATTGAGTTTTTAGTGATTGATGAAGCAGACCGCTTGCTGGATATGGGCTTTATTCCATCGGTAAAACGTATTGTGCGTTATTCACCGCGTAAGGAACAGCGTCAGACGTTAATGTTCTCGGCAACTTTTAGTTATGATGTGTTGAACTTGGCTCAACAGTGGTTATTTGAACCTGTTACAGTCGAAATTGAACCTGAAAAGAAAACCAATGCCGATGTTGAGCAACGGGTATATATGGTTGCCAAAACCGATAAATACAAATTGCTTGAAGAAATTTTACGTGATGAGCCGATTGAAAAAGTCATGATTTTTGCCAATCGGCGTGATCAGGTGCGTAAGCTTTATGATCATTTAAAGCGTGATGGCTATAAAGTGGTGATGTTGTCAGGTGAAATTGCCCAAGACAAACGCTTAAAAATGCTGGATCAGTTTAAAAATGGCAAACATAACATCATGATTGCAACAGACGTTGCAGGGCGTGGTATTCATGTCGATGGTGTTTCGCATGTGGTGAATTTCACTTTGCCTGAACAGTCAGATGATTATGTGCACCGTATTGGTCGTACAGGTCGTGCAGGTACACGTGGTGTGAGTATTAGCTTCTTGTCGGAAGATGATGCGTTCTATTTACCAGAAATTGAAAAAGCCATTGGTCAAAAATTGCCATTAACACGTTTAGATGGTTATTGCTAATTACTCATTTAAGCTATTTTTTAGTTTAAATCCTGCTGTTCTTAGTTTAAAAGTCGCTCTCAGTGGAGCGACTTTTTTGTATTTGCTTCTTATGTCGTGCTGTAATAATTTACTTTGCCTGACATCTAAAGGTCAGCACAGTTTGATAATCATCATCACGGGCAATATCAGTATTACGTCCCGCAATTGTACCTAAAACAGTTGCTGCCGCCTGAATCATTTGTCCCGTTTGCTCATCGACTACACCTTTGAGTGCGCCGTTATAAGATGTTTTTTCATCAACCAAGACTGGAGCGGCACGAGTACCACAGGTTTTATTGGCAGCTGTAATTGCATTATTTTTGGCAATAATATTACTTTTACCTAAACCTGTGACTTCATATAGGTTGTTTTCTTTTTGAATGGCAAGAGAATTATTTGGCGTGGTGGCACATGCGGTTAAAAGTGCAAAAACGGCAAGGCTAGAAAAGGCGACTATTTTTTTCATATCTACCTCGGGGCTAAAACGCTGTAGCGCGTATTGTTTGTTGATGATATTTCAATTCAAATGTGTAGAGATTGAAAATAACAATTTGATCTAGTTGAACATAATCTGGATGGTTTTAGATGTAGACACTGTATAGGCTGTGTTGATAATTCGTCATTCATTTATACACATCAAACCCAATCCATAATGTATTTTCATGCTCTTAAGCTATAGATGAATGAGTCAAAGCTTTATTTTTAGATGTTTTGTGCTGGGTTATCTTAAAAGTGTAGACATACAGAATACTAATCAGAATCTTGCAAATAAGCATACGGAAATAGCGCAAATTTTTGAGTTTATGCTAATCTTAACCGAGCTTTTTGAAATAGTTATATAAGTCAATGACGGATACAGCGGTAGAAATCGTTCATCAAA
The DNA here is from genome assembly GCF_013418565.1 of Acinetobacter sp. YH12135. NCBI lineage: Bacteria > Pseudomonadati > Pseudomonadota > Gammaproteobacteria > Moraxellales > Moraxellaceae > Acinetobacter > Acinetobacter sp. YH12135. The sequence continues at coordinate 89,366 of NZ_VPBU01000001.1, read as the reverse complement.
ATATTCATCAACGTCAGTCTACGGGGCAGTTAGTTGAACCTGCACCAAATACTGAGCAGCTAGAAATGGCTTTTCAGGCAGCTTTAACCGCGCCAGATCATCATCGTTTAAAACCTACGCGCTTTGTGGTGATTACTGCCGAGCAACGTGCAGCATTTGGTGAGTTACTTTCTCAAGCCTTGGCAGACATGGGCGAAACCGATGCGGTTCAGTTGGAGCGAGTGAAACAGCATCCATTTCGTGCGCCACTTTTAGTGTTGGCGTTAACGCAATTTCAGGATCATCCAAAAGTGCCACGTTTTGAGCAGACTTTAAGTACAGGCGCTGCGGTACAGAACTTTTTACTGTCTTTGCAGGCGCAGGGCTTTGCCAGTATGTGGCGTAGTGGGGCAGTCGTTGAGTCGAACTTGCTGAAACAAGCTTTAAACTTAAATGCAGATGATTTAATTTCAGGCATTATTTATGTGGGAACAGCGGCTAAAGCCATTCCTGCACGCGCTGAGTTGAATACGCAAGCTTATGTTCGTTATTGGAACGCATAAGTCTTTATTTTTAGGATATAACAATAATGTCAGAGTTAAATTTTGCCGATTTGGTTGAACCTGTAGCAATAGATCGAAAAACTGCGTTACGCATTACAGTGCTAGGTGGTGGCAGTTTTGGTACAGCAATGGCCAATACAGCAGTGCGTAATGGCTGCGACACGATGATTTGGATTCGTGATGAAGCGACTGCCAAAGAAATTAATGAAACGCATATTAATCGACGTTATTTGCCAGATTTTCAGTTGGAGCAGGGTTTAAGAGCCGTTTCAGATTTGGAAACTGCAGTTCGTGACCGTGACATTATTTTAGTGGCTATTCCAAGTCATTCTTTCCGTGATGTGTTGCGTCAAATTAAACCTTTTATTAGTGCGCAAGCAGTGGTGTCTTTAACCAAGGGTATTGAAGCCAAAACCTTTAGTTTTATGAGCGATATTATCCGCGAAGAATTGCCAGAAGTGCCGTATGGTGTATTGTCTGGCCCGAACCTTGCCAAAGAAATTGTGGCGGGGCAGCCTGCAGGTACGGTTATTGCCAGTCATTCTGAATTGGTGCGTTATGCGGTGCAGCAAGCTTTACACAGTGCGTTATTCCGTGTTTTTGCCAGCGATGATGTGAATGGTGTGGAATTAGGCGGTTCGCTGAAAAATATTTATGCAGTCGCAATGGGGATGGCTGCAGCTTATAACGTGGGTGAAAATACCAAGAGTATGATTTTAACTCGTGCATTGGCAGAAATGAGCCGTTTTGCGGTGAAACTTGGTGCAAACCCGTTGACCTTCCTCGGCTTGTCGGGGGTTGGAGATTTATTTGCGACCTGTAGTAGCCCGCTGAGTCGTAACTATCAGGTTGGTTATGCTTTGGGTAAAGGTAAAACTTTAGAGCAAGCCACCGAAGAATTGGGACAAACTGCCGAAGGGATTAACACTATTGTTCAGGTGTGGGCACGCTCGAATGAGTTGGATGTATATATGCCGATCACTTGTGCGCTTTATGAAGTGATTTTTGAGGGTGCACCACCGATGACGATTGCTTTGTCTTTAATGAAAAATGGGCATCGTAGCGATGTGGAATTTGTCTTGCCACATCATCAAGTCTAGTTATGGGTTCAATGCTATAAAGTGCTATCACTTGCAAAAACTTGTATGGAATATGACAGTTTGGTGAACTGAATTGTCATATTCTCAGGTTATACTGTGCGTTATATACAACCAGATAAACCTTAAATTTGCGCCACCCAATAAGGAAATAATATGCAACTGACTCTTGTTCGTCATGGTGAAGCCGCTCCTGCGATTATGGGCAATGATCATCAGCGTCCATTGACTGAGCGTGGTCATATACAAGCACAAGAAACGGCAGATTATTTAAAAAATATCATTCAGCCCGATGTGTTTGTAGTCAGTCCTTTACTGCGTGCACAAGAAACTTTGGCACATTTGCAGCAATATTTTAAAGATGTGCCTGTGGTGGTCTGCAATACCATTAAACCTGAAGATGATGCAAAAGTTGCTGTGGAATGGTTGTCACAATTGCCGTATGAGTCAATTGCAGTGGTGTGTCACATGAATGTAGTGGCGCACATGGCAGAGATTTTGACTTCAGAATCATTCCATCCCTATCATTTGGCAGAAGCACGGATTTATGAGCAGGCAGTAATTGCTGCGGGGCTTTCAACCCAAATCAAAAGTTTTATTCCAAACGCATAAAATAAATGTATAAAGTTAAATATAATTCAACGGTAGAACGATAATAATGCTGTATTTATGGATGCCAGAAGCCAATGGGGTTTGGCAATGGTCAAATGAGGAATACTGGACAGAGGCAGATAGTCTTGATGCCTTGATTCAGGCATTGCAGGCTTTTCAAGGAAAAGATGCTGTGGTGTTTTTCCCAAGCCGTGATGTGCAAATCATGCAACAAACTTTGCCTAAAGCTCAATATAAACAATTGGGTACCGATGGCGTGAAGTATTTATTAGAAGAATATACCGTATTGCCAATTGATGCGATGCAGGTGGTTCATCATTTTCAGCCACCTGAGCAAATAACCGTGCTGGGAGTTGCCAAGCATAGTATTGAAACCTATTTGCATGTATTAAGTTTGTTGCCAGTTAAAATCAGTGCATTGTTACCTGATTTTTTAATTTTGCCGCAACCTGAACCAGGGCAAACGGTGATTGGAAATATTTGCGGACGCTTGTTGGTACGTGAAAGTGAATTTTTAGGTTATTCAGTTGATGATCTGGCACTTTATCTAGATTATCAAACTGCAGAACGAAACTATAAAATCACCAACTTTAGTGCAGAACAAATGCAAAGTATTGAAGCATTTGCAACACAAGAACAATTAGAAAGCTTTCATTATGTAGTACCTGCATTAGTGAAAGCCAAACAGCATCCATTCAATATGCTGCCAAAATCCAAGCAAGACACGGGTGTTTCAGGTTATTGGAAAGCCTGTGCAGCAGTATTTCTTGGGATTTTAATTGTACAGTTTAGCTATGATGCACTGCGTTGGAGCAAACTTAAAAAAGTAGCAGATCAAACAGCGGTTCAAGCCATAGAACAATATCAATATTGGTTTGGTGCAAATAGTCGTATTACCGAACAAAATATTCAAAGCCAGTTTGAAAGTCAGGTACGCATGAGTAAAAATGCAGATACTCAAGCGCTGCAATTGCTCAGTCGTGTTGGCCCTGTGTTGATGCAAAATCAAATTGTGGCCAATCGTGTGAGTTTTGATGCCAATATGTTGAACATGGAATTGAATGCCAACTCGGCAGCGACCTTACAAGCGCTCACTCAGCAATTGAATCAGCAGGGTTTTAAGGTCGAGCTGGGTAATATTCAGCCGAGCGCGTCAGGTGCAGTAGGATTGGTGAAAATACAATAATGAAAGCCATGGAAAAAATGTCAACTTGGTTCGATCAACGTATTGAACTGATACAAGATTATCTAGATCGTTTAAATACACGTGAACGTGTTTTGGTGGTATTTACCACAATCTTTGTGATCGTTGCTGCTGTGGGTTCTGCGTTGTGGTATATGCATGCCGCAGCCGAAAAACAGCAAAAACGGGTAAATGACCTTAAAGATTTGGTGGTGGTGATGCAAAGTCATGCAGTCACCATGAAACCTGCCAATGATGCACAACTCAGTGCAGCCGATAAAATTCAGCGTGTGGCTCAGCAACAGGGTTTATCGGTTGCTTCGCAGCAAAGTGGTGACAAGATGCTACTGGTGGCGAGTCATGCCAATTATGCTGTGTTGGCAAATTTTTTAACCCAATTGGCGCAAATGGGTTTAAGTATCGAAAAAATGGAATTAATTTCTGAAGCAGGGCAGATTAAATTAACAGCGACAGTCCAGTAAAGGTTAAAAATAAAGTCCGAAACTCGGAAAATAAACCCATGTCAAGCATAGCGTTTTGACTGGGCTAAGCCTATAATATGGCGACTTAGAAAGCAGTAGACTTTTGCAGATATGTTGTATTCTCTAGCCCGCCCGTTGTTATTTTCTTTAGCACCAGAGCGTGCACATGAGCTGACACTATCACTATTGAAATCGAGCCATAAAATGGGCTTGATGCGTCAAAAGACTGTAGCGAAACCTGTGACGTGTATGGGAATTGAATTCCCTAATCCAGTAGGTTTGGCAGCAGGTCTAGACAAAAATGGTGCGTATATTGATGCCTTGGCTGGTTTAGGCTTTGGGTTTATTGAAATTGGTACCATTACGCCACGTCCTCAAGTGGGCAATCCGCATCCACGTTTATTCCGCATTCCGCAGGCCAAAGCCATTATTAACCGTATGGGTTTTAATAATGATGGGGTCGATCAGCTGATTGAAAACGTCAAAGCGGCAAAATTTAAAGGCATTTTGGGGATTAATATTGGTAAAAATGCCGATACGCCAGTTGAAAATGCAGTAGATGATTATCTGATTTGTTTAGAAAAAGTCTATAACTATGCCTCTTATATCACCGTAAACATTTCATCACCGAATACCAAAAACTTGCGCAGTTTGCAAAGTGGTGATGCGCTGACTGAGTTATTGCAAACCCTCAAACAGCGTCAGTTGGAGTTAGCCGAAGAACATCAACATTATGTGCCGTTGGTATTAAAAGTTGCTCCAGATCTAGACCCTGAAGATATTCAGTTTATTGCCAAACAATTATTGCAATTCAAAATTGATGGCCTGATTGTGACCAATACCACTTTGTCGCGTGAAGGCGTAGAAAACTTGCCGCATGGCGATGAAGCTGGTGGTTTATCGGGCGCGCCTGTGTTTGAAAAAAGTACTGCATGTTTGGCAGCATTTTCAGCAGCACTGAAAGGTGAAATTCCTTTAATTGGTGTCGGTGGCATTTTGTCGGGCGAACAAGCGGTTGCCAAAAAAAATGCAGGTGCAAGCTTGGTTCAGGTGTATAGTGGTTTAATCTATGCAGGTCCTGAGTTGGTTCAAGATTGTGTGAACGCCTTATAACTTATGAATACCATTGATATCGTTATTCTGATTCTCTTGCTTATTGGAGGGTTGAACGGTTTGCGACAAGGATTTATTAAAGCCTTTGCGAACTTGGTAGGATGGATTTTTGCCCTAATTGTTGCGGCAAAATATGCAGTTGTCCTAGCACCTTCGATGACAGCACTCAGTAGCGATCCTGTGGTACAAAAAATTGCAGCCTTTGCATTTATTGTCTTGGTAATTGTGGTACTGACCTGGATTGTAACCGCTGTTCTAAATGGTGTTTTAAAGAGCTTGAAGCTTGGCCCATTAAATCGTTTGGCAGGCGGTGCATTTGGTACCTTGAAAGGCTTACTCATTGTCCTTATTACCATTCAAGGCATTGGTCCTTGGGTCGAAAGCTCGCCTTATTGGAAACAGTCTAAATTTGTACAAACTTTATTGCCGTATGCACCGTGGGCAACAGAACTGTCCAAAGACGCTGCCAATGAGGCTTTACAGCACATCAAGTCGAAAGATGCCGCGCCATCTTCCGACATCGCATCTGACGCAAAAGAAAACCGCTCTGGCGCAGATGGCTCAACGAATAATCCTTTTTATTAATCCCTAGCTGGTCTGCGAGGTTGCTATGTGTGGAGTTGTTGGTATAGCTGGTAAATCACCTGTTAACCAAATGTTGTTTGATGCATTAACGATGTTACAACATCGTGGACAGGATGCAGCTGGGATCGTAACTTGCCACAATGGACGTTTGTTCTTGCGTAAAGATAACGGTATGGTGCGTGATGTATTCCATACGCGTCACATGCGTGCGTTGCAAGGTAATTATGGTATTGGGCACGTGCGTTATCCAACTGCAGGTTCATCTAGCAGTGCCGAAGCGCAGCCATTTTATGTGAACTCGCCGTACGGGATTACTTTGGCACACAATGGTAATTTGACCAATGCCGAAGAAATTCACGAAGATCTGTTTAAAACAGATTTACGTCACATGAACACCGATTCTGACTCAGAAGTGTTATTGAACGTATTTGCACATGAATTGCAAAAACGTGGCAAATTAAACCCAACTTCAGAAGATATTTTTCATGTGATCAGCCGTGTGCATGAGCGTTGTAAGGGTGCTTATGGCGTTGTTGCTATGATTACAGGTCAAGGCTTGGTTGGCTTCCGTGATCCAAATGGTATCCGTCCATTGATTTACGGTTCACGTGAAACTGAACAGGGCATGGAATATATTATTGCATCAGAATCTGTGGCAATTACTGCACTTGGCTTTAAAGTTGAACGTGATATTGCGCCGGGTGAAGCGATCTTTATTAATGACGCAGGTGAATTATTTACCCAGCAATGTGCCGCTAAACCTGAATATCGCCCATGTATTTTTGAGTATGTATATTTTGCTCGTCCAGATGCGACCATTGATGGTATTTCAGTGTATAAAGCGCGTTTGAAAATGGGTGAAAAACTGGCGCATAAAATTACCCAAGAGTGGGGCGAGCAACACGATATTGATGTCGTTATTCCAATTCCAGATACATCACGTACATCAGCTTTAGAATTGGCAAATACTTTAGGGGTTAAATTCCGTGAAGGTTTTATGAAAAACCGCTATATCGGACGTACCTTTATTATGCCAGGTCAGCAATTGCGTAAAAAATCAGTGCGCCAAAAACTGAACCCTGTAGAGCTTGAGTTTAAAGGCAAAAATGTACTGTTGGTGGATGACTCGATTGTCCGTGGTACGACCTGTAACGAAATTATTCAAATGGCACGTGATGCTGGGGCGAAAAAAGTATTCTTTGCTTCTGCAGCGCCAATGGTGAAATATCCAAACGTGTATGGTATTGATATGCCAGCCAAAGATGAATTAATCGCGTCTAACCGTAATCTCGAAGAAATTCGTGAAATTATTGGTGCAGACCGTTTAATTTTCCAAGATTTAGAAGATTTAAAACAAGCCGTTCGTACCCATAAAGTACCGCATTTAACTGAATTCGATTGTTCAGTATTTGATGGCGTGTATGTAGCTGGCGGAATTGACGAAGCTTATCTGAATGATCTTGAGCAAAAGCGCAACGACTTGGCTAAAAAAGGCAAAGATGGTTATATTGATGTCAATATTGATGCCGCGTCAGTAGACTTAACTGGTGTAAAAGAGAGTTAATTTTTTTTCTGATCAGCTCAGTGAGAAAAGCGGGAAATTCCCGCTTTTTTCATTTATGATGGTGGCTCAAATACAATGTAATTCAGGATGTTTACATTGAGGTCTGTGAGTAGTTACTTGATTAAAAACAAAAATATGATTTGGTCTGCAATTTTATGTTTGGTTGCAGTCGCTTTGACCATGTTTATCTTAAACACAGTTTTGGGTCTGTTGGTCTATTATGTCGATTCAAGCCAATCCATCTATTGGCACAGTCTAAGCCCATACTGGATTACGGTCTTGGTGCTGATTATGACAGTATCCGTCATTTTGGAATTTTACGTTTTTCGCTCAGGTGGTCATTCTTTGGCAAAACAATTGGGTGCGCGTCGTTTAACCCAGTTCGAAAGTACCCCAGAAGAAAGTACCGCACTTAAACTGACCGAACAATTGGCCGATACCTTTCAAATCCCAGCGCCTACTGTATATGTATTGCCCGATGAAATTGGGGTAAATGCCCTCACTGCAGGCTTTAGTCATAAAGATATTGTGATTATTTTGACTTGGGGTGCTTTGCAAAACTTGGATGAGCAAGAGCTTTATGGACTACTCAGCCATGAGTTTAACCATATTTTAAGTGGTGAAACCATTGATAATACCAAGCTTAAAATCCTCTACAGTAGCCTAACCACGTTTAGTAAGTGGGGCAGTAGCATCGCCAAACTTGGCTTTGGACAACATCGTGATGCACCGCCACATAAGTTAGCGACTTTTTTTGTTGCTGTAGGTGGTGGTATCTGGTTGTTTGGTAGCTTGGGCGTGTTGATTACCCGCTTAATTAAATATATTAGTCTAAGCGGACGTACCTTTAAAAATGATTTAAAAACCAAACGTTTGATTCAAAATAATGCCAATATTCAAACTTTGCTGCGAATTTATGTGCATCATGCAGGGTCGCAAATTCATAGTGAATATTCAGAATCTATTTCCCACATGTGCTTTGCTAACTCGCTCAGTCCGCAAAGCTGGATGAATATTCATCCAAGTATTGAAGCCCGTATTTTTGAGCTTGATCCAACCTTGGTGCAAGACTTACAACTCGAAAATTTGAAGCGTTTACGCAATCAGCCTTTGTTTAGCCTATTTCGCTCGTTAGAAGAAATGAATGCTGAATATTATGCGCCGTGGAGCTCGCCGCAACCTTTGCCTTTGCTGCGCTTGTCGCCGATTAGCTTTGCAATTAATGATGCAATTAAGCCACTCAAGCCTGAAATTCGCAATAACATGCCGCGTCCAGAGCTAATTCAGCGTGCCTTACAAACGGCAACGGGTTCGCGTGAGGTGATTGTCGCTATTTTGATGATTCGCCAATATCGTGAATTTATTCCTGCTGAAGCAGAAGTGAGTCGTGCAATTGTAGATGCTTTATTACATTTGGATGGGCGAGTACATATCTCGATTTTCCATGAAGCGTGTAAAAATATTGGTGGTATGCCGCTGAGTATCGCACGGCAGTTTCTAACCAAATTGGCAAAAATCATTCAGGAAGATGGCGAGATTGGTTTGTTGGATGCCTTGCTGCTTGAACGTATTAAGTTTGAATTGAACTTGCTGCCTTTACATACACCTGCAGCGTTACACGAAGTTAAACCGCAAATTGTACGTTTAATCGATGCTTTATTGCATGTGCAGCAAATTAATAGTGTTAATCAGTTAGATGTACGTGAACGTATTTTAGAACGTGTTTTAACTGCAGATGAATTGATTGATTATGAAGAAATTTCAGATGAACCGATTGATTTATCAGAAATTTTAAATGATATGGCAGGTTTGCTGCTGCGTGATCGACTGATGGTGTTAGGCATTGCTGAAATTTGTTTGTGGAATGACCGTATTATCACCCAAGATGAATTGGATGTTTTGGAGTTGCTCTATTGGCGTTTAGGTTTTAAAACCGAAGAAATTGTCGAGCAAATGCAAAAACAAAACAGTTTGATGATTGTGTGACACTGATTGACTAGGTGTGTTTAAAGCAGATTTTGAAAAAATACGAATAGGTCAGATTGGGTGAAAGAAAGCACAGCATTGTGCAGCCTTTCTAGGTAGAATAGGTGCTATCTTGCATGTTGTTCTGTGATAAATACGTGCAGCGAAAAATTAGATGGGTGATGATAAACATGATGGGGCATCAGCGTGACATTTTAGCCAGTTTGGGAATCGATATTTGGGTTTCCAGAATGGCTGTGTCTCAAACTTTGCCACAATCATCGGTTTGGCGCGACCAAGCTGCACCTGAAATACACAGCGAAATTATTGTTCCTGCTGCAGTACCTCAACAATTAAAACAACAACAGCCGATTATTCACGAAAAGCCTAAGCAAGAACCATCTCCGCAACATACGACAGTTGAAGCGGCCGCGCCAGAAGTTGTTCCTGAAGCGCGTGTCATGCTGCAAATTGAAGCATTTAGTATTGAAGCTTTGCAGTTGCCACATTGTGTCATTTTGGTAGAAAGCACTACCTTGAGTCAGGAACAGCAACAATTGTGGCGTAATATTCAACATGCGCTACAGGCCGAATATCACGTATTGCAATGGCCTTTTGCTTTAGAAGTATTACAAGACGGCATCGGGGTAGAAAATTATGTGCAAGGTTTTGTTGATGTCTTGAGCACAGATAAAAACATGCTGATTTTAGGTCAATTACCACATTTTAAATCTGAACAATGTTTGCATTTAGCCAGCTTGCAAGAGATGTTAGATCAACCGCTGTTGAAAAAAAGTCTGTGGGATGCGATACAAATCACATCGTTACAGCCTAAAGCCTAAGTCAATTCAGATATTTAAAACTCTACATATACAAGCAATTGTAGACACGAAACAGGGATAATCATGCGTAAAAAAGTGGTAGTGTTTAGTCAAATTGATGCAGAAATTTTAAGTAAGCTAGAGCAAGATTATCAGGTGGTGCAGGTCAGCCCGAAGTTGGGTGACGTGAATCAACAGTTGCTTGAGCATGTGCAAGATGCGGATGGCATGATTGGTGCAGGGCGCTTGCTTAATCAAAGCAACTTGCATACTGCGACTAAACTCAAAGTGATTTCGAGTGTAAGTGTCGGTTACGACAACTATGATGTAGATTATTTAACTCAACAAAAGATTAGTCTTTGCCATACACCGCATGTCTTGACTGAAACCACAGCAGATTTAGCCTTTACTTTATTGATGAGTGCAGCACGACAAGTGCCATATTTAGATCGGTGGACTAAACAAGGGCAATGGAAACGTACCGTGGGTGCAGCACAGTTTGGACAGGATATTTATGGTAAAACCATTGGTATTGTAGGTTTGGGGCATATTGGTGCGGCTATCGCACGGCGTGCATTTCATGGTTTTAATATGAATGTGGTGTACCACAATCGTCGTGAAAAAATGGAAGTGGCGAAGGCATTTAATGCAGAATATTTAAGTCTGGATGAATTGCTGCAACAGTCTGATTTTGTGGTACTGGCAGTCGATTTAAATGCAGACTCTAAAGCCTTAATTGGTCAGCGTGAACTTGATTTAATGCAGTCACATGCAATTTTGGTCAATATTTCGCGTGGTTCAGTCATTGATGAGCAGGCACTTATTCAGACTTTAGAAGCAGGCAAAATTTTTGCCGCGGCTTTGGATGTCTATGACAAAGAACCACTGCAAGAATCGCCATTATTTGAGTTAGATAATGTCGTGACTTTGCCACATATTGGTTCGGCAACCGCAGCAACTCGAAAAAAAATGGCAAATTTGGCCTATAAAAATTTGGTTGATGCGTTGGAAGGGCGTTGTCCGCAATATGTGGTCAATCCTGCATGCTATACGCTTTAAAGTTAAAGATGATTTGGTAAAAATTGATAACACATCATTGCAAATGCGTTCATTTTTCAATGTTATAGTGAATCATTATGCAAGATATGTATTTGAGATCATCCATTGAAACGTCTATTACTGATTTGCGGTTTGAGTTTTGCCAGTATTGCGACAACCCAAAGTGCCAATTTAACCACCACACCACAATTTAATGTGCCTGAAATAGGTAGTGGTGTGGGATTAATTGATCAGCAAAAAGAACGCAGTATTGGTGAAAAAGTCTATCGGGAAGTGCAGCGTAAAATGCCTGTCACGCAAAACCTGTGGTTGGAAGATCAATTAATCAATACATTTTCGCATCTACTCAGCCAAACTCAGTTGGGGCAACCCATTGGGCTACTCATTATCAATGATCCACAAATTAATGCTTTTGCTGTGCCAGGCGGTTTATTTGCGCTAAACACAGGTCTCATTAATTCTGCCCGCAATATGGATGAAGTTGCGGGTGTGATGGCGCATGAAATTGCCCATGTGTCGCAACGTCATTACAGCCGATCCCAAGAGGCATTTAAAGGACAGGGTTTGTTGGCACTGGCTGGGGTTGTGGTTGGTGCATTGGTTGCCTCACAAGCCGATGGTGATGCAGGCGCAGCGGTGATGATGGGTTCTCAAGCCGCTTTAATGGATCAGCAATTGACTTATAGCCGTAATCAGGAACGTGAAGCAGACCGTATTGGCATGCAATATATGTATAGCGCAGGCTATAACCCACAAAGCATGGCAGACTTTTTTGAGGTGATGCACCGTACTACGAGTCGAGTGAGCTTCTTACCTGACTTTTGGTTTACCCATCCCTTAACCACAGAGCGGATGAGTGAGGCGCGTTTACGTGCCAATCAATTGCCACCAGTGCCAACCTCGCTGCGTGATGAAGACTTTGAGATTTTAAAGTTATATAGTTTGGTGGTTTCGCAGCAGGCGACAGAACAGCAGCTTAAAGCATTTGCAACCCGTAACCATTTTGCGGCGAATTTGGCTTTGGCTTATTTTTATAGCCAGCAAGGCGATTTTGTTTTGGCGCAACAAAGTATAGATCAGGCCAAAAGTCACAATCGTTTACATAATTTATTGACACTTATTCAAACTGACATTTATTTAGGGCAAAATAAAATTGATTTAGCGCTCAAAACAATTGGTTCACCTGCGCGAATTATGCCTGAAAATCGTGCGCTGAATTATAAATGGGCCGAGGTTTTGATTCGTCAAAATCAAACTACGCAAGCAGAAAGTATTTTGAAGGATTTCTTGCAAAAAAATCCACGTGATTTATCGGCATGGAATTTAATGCAGCAAGCGGCAAATGTAGACCGAAGCTCTGCATTACGCACGGTAAATGTGTTACGGTATCGTGCAGAAGTACAGTATTGGTCAGGTTGGGAAGAAGAGGCAATTAAATCATTACTGCACGCGCAGCGTTTAGCCAAAGACAATCAGGCGATGTCGGCAAATATAAAAAACCGTGTGACTGAAATGCAAAGAGAACGACAGTTAAAAATATAAGTCGGGCGTACATACGGTGGCATAACAATAAAGAAAGGGAGTTTAAGAATGATTGAGGGACAATGTTTATGTGGTGCGGTGTATTACCGTTACCATGCCGAAATTGAAAAAACAATATTATGTTTTTGCCAGCATTGCCGTCGTGCGCAAGGCGGTATTATGGGATGGAATAGTCCAGTGGCACGCGAACATTTTGAAGTGGTGCGTGGCTTAAAATATCTAAAAGAATATTTTCATAGTCCCAATAAAGCACGGGTATTTTGTCAGGAGTGTGGCAGCCCGATTTATTCTTATCGGCTAGATTTACCCGATATTATTCGCTTACGCTTAGGGACAGTGACTCAAGGCAAAGTTCCCGAACCATGTGAGCAAGCATTTGCGCAATACAAACCCAACTTTTTGGCAATTGAGTCGTGTGAATAGTTATTCACCGAATATACAATGCTAAAATAGAACTTGAGTTGAAACGACCCTGACTTGAAAATGAAAAAATATATTTATTTATGCCTTACTTTGGGGATGACCTTGCAAAATGTCTATGCTGCGAGTGCAGAGCAGTATGTGTTGGCTGTTGAAGAAATTAATGCGCAATATAAACAAGATACCCGACAGTTTTTACGAGGCTTAAACCCACAACAGCAGGGTTTTAATCCGCAGCAACAGCAGCAGTTTTGCGGCATTGTTAGTCGTTATGTTGATCGTTTATATCAGGCAGCAGATGAAAACCGTGCCTATTTGGATCGTCGTTATCAGAATATTAATAAACAGGACGTGATTCAGCAGGTCAGCACATCTAAAGAAATGCAATTACTGAAAAAATATCAAGTGAACTGCGATTTAAAGTAAAAAGTTAAAGCAGAAGTGTCTAAGGGTGAATAGATAATCTATCTCATCCTAGGTTTAGCATTTTACTTAATAGCATTAGATAGAAAGATTAAAGCGGGCTTAATCTGACATTTAAATCAGTGTTCGGAGAAGCACAAATTTGGGGTGAGCTAATTAGCTTAATTTGGCTTTAATTTTGGCAGATACTTGAGCAGGATCGGCGCGCCCGGCTATGAGCGGACGCAGAGAGTTCATCACCTTACCCATATCTTTCATGCTAGTAGCTTGTTGCGCTTCAATGGTTTGCGCAATCATGGAATCAAGTTCTTCCTCAGTCATAGCTTCTGGTAGAAACTGAGATAACACCTCAATTTCGGCTTGTTCCTTACTAGCTAAATCTTCTCGGCCAGCGCCTTCAAAGGCTTTAACCGATTCTTTACGTTGTTTAATTTGCTTTTCAATGACCGCAAGAACCTGAGCCTCGTCAAGCTCTTTGCGCTCATCGACTTCGATTTGCTTAATTGCCGCCTGTAGACTACGAATTACCGTTAACTTATCCATTTCTTTGGCGCGCATTGTCGCTTTCAAAACGTCAGTAATTTGGTTTTTTAAAGTCGTCATCATTTAATCCAGACAGGCAATCACAAATTAATTAGTAAAGGCGAGTAGTACGTACTGATTCACGCGCCAATTTCTTTTGGTAGCGTTTAACAGCAGCAGCTTTTTTGCGCTTACGTTCTTGAGTTGGTTTTTCGTAGAATTCACGCTTACGTACGTCAGCTAAAACACCTGCTTTTTCGCAAGAACGTTTGAAACGACGGATAGCTACGTCTACTGGTTCGCCTTCTTTCAATTTAACTTGTGGCATGAAGAATCCTCATTAAGTTATGGATAAGATCTGGGCGAAATTGCCCACGATCACAAGTGAAGGTCAGTATTTTACTCATTTACATCTCATATCACAAGTCTATAATAGGTTTCGCAATAGAATTGATACAGGTTATAGGCAATTTAATGATCGTTTTAGGCTTAGAAACATCTTGTGATGAAACAGGACTTGCACTGTATGACAGCGAGTTAGGTTTGCGCGGGCAAGTACTGTATAGCCAAATTAAATTGCATGCAGAGTATGGTGGTGTGGTACCCGAACTGGCTTCACGTGACCATGTGCGCAAACTTATTCCTTTAATCAATCAATTGCTTGAGCAGAGCCAAGTCAAAAAATCTGAAATTGATGCAGTGGCTTATACCCGTGGGCCGGGGCTAATGGGCGCACTCATGACAGGCGCATTATTTGGACGAACTTTAGCTTTTGCTTTAAATAAACCTGCAATTGGGGTGCATCACATGGAAGGGCACATGCTTGCACCATTATTGTCTGCGACACCGCCAGAATTTCCGTTTGTCGCTTTATTGGTTTCGGGTGGACATACACAGCTCATGGCAGCTTATGGCATTGGCCAATATGAATTGTTAGGCGAGTCGATTGATGATGCTGCAGGCGAGGCTTTTGACAAAGTTGCCAAAATGATGGGTTTACCGTATCCGGGTGGGCCAAATATCGCCAAACTAGCTGAACAAGGCGATGCCAAAGCTTTTGAATTTCCACGTCCAATGTTGCACCAAGGCTTAGAATTTTCATTTAGCGGTTTAAAAACTGCGGTTTCAGTACAAATGAAAAAGTTAGGTGATGAAAACCGTGATGCCGATATTGCGGCAAGTTTCCAAGAAGCGATTGTTGATACTTTGGTGAAAAAATCGGTAAAAGCTTTAAAACAAACAGGTTTAAAACGCTTGGTGATCGCGGGTGGGGTGAGTGCAAATACTCGGTTACGTGAGCGTTTAGAAGCAGATTTAGCTAAAATTCGTGCAACGGTTTATTATGCAGAACCTGCATTGTGCACCGACAATGGTGCAATGATTGCTTTTGCGGGCTATCAGCGTTTAAAAGCAGGGCAGCAAGATGGTTTATCGGTTACGACTACACCACGTTGGCCAATGACGGAGCTTACCAATCCAACTGCGGGTTAAGTTGTTCGTAGCATAAAATCAATCAGAGGCAATAATCTGCCTCTGACTTTATATGCTAAATTTTTACATTAATATTAGAAACGAATACTTAAGACTTAGCGAACTGCGTCCATTAAACCTTTGGTAAGATCTTTCATCATGCCTTGCATCACAGCATTCCCTGCATTTGTACAGTTTTCTAATTTTTTACCTTCTAGTGATTTACCTTGATTGGCCATTTCTTCGCACTTCTGCAAAACTTTTTTAGCTTCATCTAAGTTCTCGGCATAATACTCTTGCGTTTTCACTTGTGTACATGCTGTAAGCGTTGTAATTAAACTTACTGTAATTAACAAATTTTTAAATTTAAACATTATTTTTTAACCGTTGTTTGTTTTAAAGAGATTGCATCTTAAGCGAATAATGGGTTCATAAAATAATACAATGGACTAAAGTTGATCTTATTAAGTAAAATTAAATAATTGCAATATAAATATTTTTTAATAATTTTTCTGAAATTTTATAGTCATATTCTATCCCAAACTTTATTTCACGTATTGGTTTCAAATAGAACTTCTTTATTTTTTTTGTGCACTCATCCTACAATTTATAGAAATCCATAAAGTAGCTGACAGCAGTATTTAAATCTGTGAATCCTGTCCAATTGTTGTGTTTTCAACTTTAAACTATGATTTTTGGTAGATATTTAATATAAAACCAATTGAGATAAACATGCGATTTAAAAATACATTTTGCATTATTTGTGTGATGGGGATGATGGTATTGACCGCTTGCGAAGGGGCTGAGTCAATACAGCAAAATATAAATAGTACAGAAAATCAGCCGAGTTCAGTGACAGCCCAACAGGTCGAAGTACCGACTCGTTTGACTACTGTAGCAACTCATCCTTCGGCTATCACACCTGAAGCGAGAGTACCGCAAGAAGTATATGTAGGAGAGCCGACTGTGGCAGAAATGCAGGCGCATGGCGAAGAATTTTATAAAGACACATTGGCACGGATTGCTGCAGAACAAGGTCAGTAGTCGCTCAGTCATTTAGCGCGTTTAAATAGAGTGGGTTGCTGACTATCTTCTATATGCAAACAACCCATTAAAATATTTAAAGTGCTTTAAGTTGCTGCGAGCCAATCCAGTGTTTAGAAAATTGATAGGCAGCACGCCCTGAACGCTGTCCACGTGCCTGACACCATCTTAATGCTTCTGCACGTACTTCGGCAGTCATTGGCATTTCGGCTTTGTGTAAATAATGCTCCACAATTTCTAAATATAGATTTTGATCCATTGGATAAAACGACAGCCATAGACCAAAGCGATCAGACAGTGAAATTTTCTCTTCAATTGCTTCTTGAGGATGCAACTCAGTATATTGCGGTACATCTACACGAGTGACAGGTGTATTTTCATGCATAAATTCAGGTAATAGATGACGTCTGTTACTGGTTGCATAAATAATAAAATTACTGGAACCTGATTGTAATGAACCATCTAAAACACTTTTTAAACTACGATAATTTTCATCTTCTGCGTTAAAAGCTAAATCATCACAGTAGACAATAAATTTTTCAGGACGATGCTGAATGATTTTTTGAATTTCTGGCAATTCAGACAAATCATCGCGTTCAATTTCAATTAAACGTAATCCTTGATTGGCATACTCGGTCAATAGGGCACGTACAATAGATGATTTTCCCGTACCGCGTGAGCCTGTAAGTAACACATCATTGGCAGGTAAGCCATTTAAAAACTGCAAGGTGTTTTGAATGACTTTTTCTTTTTGCTTTTCGATGCCTTTTAAATCATCTAAATCAATTTTTCTTGGTTGTTGAATCGCTATCAATTGTCGATCTTGCCATTTGAATGCGATGGCGGAAAAGTCGGTTTCTTGTTTTAAAGCAGGTAAACTTTGCTGTAGTTGTTGGAGTACATGAGAAAGTGATAATAAGATGTTGTCGGGTAAATCTAGGTTTGCCATGATAATTCAGCTTAAAAAATGCAGATCAGATTGCTACACTTTAAGACTAGCGCAATTGACCTAGATTTGACAATCAAAGTGTGAATCGAGTCATTGACGCGTATTACAATTTTTTAGATATTGTTGTGTATAGTAGGCATAGGCAAGCGTAGTGCTGCGAATAAACCAACGGATTGAGGAATGCTATGTTATTTAAAGATTTCACCGAAGATGTTAATCCGCATCAAGCCTATCGCATAAAAAAACTCAAGCGCCAAATTCAAAATGCCGAATCGTATGAAGAATGGAAAAGTATTGCCATTCGTATAGATGAAGAAACTGGTGCGCAAGAATGGAAATATGACAACAGTTCGCCATATTTTGATGCGGAAATTATCTCGCATCGTTTAAATTTATTACGCCGTTATCGCACCACCGAACGCAGTCACGATTTAATTTATATTTTGCGTGAAGGTTTAACTTTTGACATCGCCAATATTGCCCATCCGATGTTGTTTACTGCAACCTATGTGGGTACTAAAAAAATTATTGAAGATTATGTGGATGAAGTCAGTAAAAGTTTGGCTTTTGTCGCTTCAGATGAATGTCAGGCTTTAACCAAAGTAGAAAAAATAGAGTTTTTTCAGCAATGCCAAACTGCATACGGACAACCTGCCTTGATGTTCTCTGGTGGGACAACGCTAGGTTTGTTTCATACTGGTGTTTGTAAGGCCTTACTTGAACAGGATTTAATGCCTAAAGTGCTGTCGGGTTCGAGCGCGGGTGCAATAATGACTGCAATGCTAGGCATCGCAAAACCTGAAGAAGTACAGCATATTTTGGGTGGTGAGTCATTTTTCCACGAAGCATTTCAGTTTAGACAAATGCGCGAAATTCTTAAAGGCAATGGTGGAATTGCCGATGTGCATTATTTAAAAAAATTCCTGATCAAAAACTTGGGCGATACCACGTTTGAAGAAGCTTTTCAAAAATCAGGTTTGCATATTAATGTGGCGGTTGCGCCTTATGATGCATCGCAAGACTCACGCATTATGAACAGCTTCACTGCGCCAGATTTGTTGGTTTGGAGTGCGGTGTTGGCCTCGTGTGCTGTGCCAATTTTATTTCCACCAGTACGTTTAACCAACAAGCGTTATGATGGCGAACACACTCCATATATGGGTAAAACCCGTTGGGTGGATGGCAGTGTGCGTAGCGATTTCCCACAGGAAAAAATGGCACGTTTGTATAATATTAACTACACCATCGCCAGTCAGGTCAATCCACATGTAGTGCCTTTTATGCAGGATGATATTAAGCGTTATCGTAAAGATATGCTGAGTTGGCCAGAACGGATTATTCGTCGTCAGGGCAAAGTCATTAGTCGTGGGGTAATGGATTTTGTACGTGAGCGCGCAGGAGCTGTACCGCCAGTGCGTCGTTTGCTAGATCATGGCTATGGCATTGTCGATCAACGCTATTATGGTGATGTGAATATTGTAGGAAGCTATAACCTGCGTCATTACAGCTATATGTTGCAAAACCCGAAACCACATTTATTTAAAATTTTACAGCGTGAAGGCGAGCGTGCGACTTGGCCGAAAATTTCATCGATTGAAACGCATGCACGTGTCGGTAAAACTTTGCAACATTGCTTAGAATTATTAAATGCACCTCAAATAGAGGTATCCACCGAAGTCGCAGCAGAAATGCGCACTGGCGCAAGTGTTGTTTAATGTTTTAAATTTGGATGTTCAACAGCTAGATACTGCGCAGTTCGAGTTGCGCAGTAAAGCGCAAAGTTTGCAACATGGTCGGCATATTTATCGTTTTGAACATCAAGGGCAGTTTTATTGGCTGAAAGCCCAACAACAGGGAGTTTATGCGACAGTAGAGCAGGGCTTTGCACAAGAATGGAACTTTTATAAACAGTACGCGCAATCATCACATTTATCTTTTTTATTGCCATGTGAATTGATGGATGCTGCACCCATTCATATTCAGCCGCAGGGTAATTCACATGACATTTCATCGCATTATTCACAGGTCTATTCACGTGCTTTAATTCTGTCTGAGGCGCAAGCTATTTTTGCGATGGGTAATCTACCTGAATATACAGAAGCGATTAAACACATATTTTTGCGTGTCTTTGAAGCAGTGGATGCATTGCATCAATTGGGTTGGATTCATGCCGACTTAAAAGCTGAACATATTGTGCAGTTAGATGGGCAAATCAAACTGTTAGATTTTGAGCAAGCACAGCAAGTTGCAGATATTCAATGTCAGGGGATGACCGCCACACCACGTTATATGGCGCCAGAATTATTTCACGGACAGCCTAAAACTGCACAAAGTGATATTTATGCGTTAGGCATTATTTTTTATGAGTGGTTAACGCAACAACGCTTACAGGCAAAGAGTTACCACGATTGGGCATATTTGCACTGTCAAAGATTGCATATTCAACTTCCCATACATCTACAAGCATTTTTACCACTGCTGAATCACATGTTGGCAAAGTCTTATTCGCAGCGTGCAACGAGTATTGCAGAGTTGAAATTATGGCTTAGTGGCTGAATATGCTTAAGAAAAAATCAAAAAATAGTTTTTTGTTTTTTATTTAAACAGTCATTGTGCTTTTTTATAAAAAAGGCTTGTCATCAGGAAGTGATCTCTATAATATACACAGCCATCGGGGACGTGGCGAAATTGGTAGACGCACTGGATTTAGGTTCCAGCGCCGCGAGGTGTGAGAGTTCGAGTCTCTCCGTCCCCACCACTTAAATATCAAGTCAGCTTGATTTTAAGTTACAGAGGATTGGTGTAATGGTAGCATGACGGTCTCCAAAACCGTTCGTCAAGGTTCGAATCCTTGATCCTCTGCCAAATTAAAATCCAACAACTCAGTTGGTACCCGATGTTGGGGACGTGGCGAAATTGGTAGACGCACTGGATTTAGGTTCCAGCGCCGCGAGGTGTGAGAGTTCGAGTCTCTCCGTCCCCACCATACATTAAAGAGCAAGGCAATGACCTTGCTTTTTTATTGCCTGTTATTTTAGCTTTAAATCATTGCATCTCTTTGACAAGGCTTAGATGTATTTTAAGATTTAAAGTTCAGTATAAAAAAAAGCCCATAAACAGGTTATGGGCAAGATCATCTTTAAGTGTTGATGAAATACGATTTGAATTTTTATTTTTGCATCCTATCAAGTTCAACCGTTATCGCATACTTATCTATATTGTATAAGTACTTATGCTTTTAAATGGTCTTCAAATTCCTCGCCTAATTTCATTGCTAAAGCATTACCAGAAAGCTCGCAAGTGACCAAACCATATTCTTTTTGAAAGCTAAATGTGAAACCGTGACCATCCGCCAAATTTTTGACTGAATAACCTAATTTTTCTAACCAAATACGAAACGCAATTAAATTTTTTGCTTTAACAACTTTTTTCACGAGAGAACTCCTATCCATTTATTTAATTATTAATAGGGATATTTCTTGAATTTTTAAAGGGCAGAAATGTATTTCTTTGACATTTTTTTCACTGATTTTTAGAAATCTAAAGTCCTTTTAAGCAATTAGAATATTTTAAAAGAATTATTTATTTGTAAATTATTGATATTTATTATTTTAACTGAGGTGGCGTAATTAATTTTAAGGTCTTAGATATATTGCCAAAAGATGACTTGGAAATAATTTGTTGATGATTTTTGGTTTTAGACTGTATTTATTTTCAGCATGAACACATGAAGATTTTCCATTGTTTTCATGCAAAGCTTTAATTTAGCGCAATGCATATCAGTGTGGAGCATGTCGGCACCAAATGGACATTAGCTTATACTATGGTTGAGTTTGAAGATTTGGAAAATAAACATGACTGCACAAACAATCCAACAGCAGGCTGAGTACATAGTGAAGCAGATGCAAAATCAAGGGCTAGAGCCTTTTGCTGTGATGCTTGGGCATGAAGATTGGTTACTGTTTTCCTCGCAATCCAAAGTGGCTTATACGCCTTTTGGCAGCGCACGCCGTTATCAGCCTGCATTGTCCAATTTACTTTTGGTGCGGGTCGATGAAATGAATGCTGTGCGTGTGGTGACGCAAACTCAATTAGATGAGTTTGCTGCCAGTAATCAGATTTTATAATCCGAGAGAAATATCAGATGCTTTATGATCAAAGCATCAATTTAAAAGTTGTCTTTGAGTTCACGTAATTTCTGAAATTCTTCGACACTTTCGGCTCTTAAAAATGGATTGGTTTCCAGTTCTAGTTCGATGCTGCTTGGCAAAGTGGGTTGATTAAGCATGCGTAAACTTTCAATTTGTTGATAACGCTCTTGAATGGCAACATTGTCGGGTTCTACATGCAGTGCAAATTGTGCATTCGCCAATGTATATTCATGGGTGCAATATACTCGGGTACGCGGAGGCAGCGCTGCCAAGCGGTTTAAAGATTGATACATTTGCAAATATGTACCTTCAAAAACACGCCCACAGCCCATCGCAAATAAAGTGTCGCCACAGAACAATACATCCAACGCATCTATAAAATACACAATATGCCCCAAGGTATGTCCCGGAACGGCAATAACATCGACCTGTAAATCATGAAAATTGATATGGTCTTGGTTTTGTAAAGGATGCGTGATAAACGGAATTTTGCTCAATTCTTCACGTGGCCCATAAACAGGTAAATTACGTTCTGCAATGAGTTCAGGCACACCGCCAATATGGTCTTGATGCCAATGCGTCAACCAAATTTGCGCGATCTCTAAACCATGATTTTGGCAAAAACCTTCAACAGGTTTGGCATCAGTTGGGTCAACCACCACCACTTGTTTGCTGGCACAATGTTCAAGCAACCAAATATAGTTTTGTGATGGTTTCTGCGCATCAATAAGATGAACTTGGTAGTGCATGCTCAGTTCCTGAAACTTAATCGCTTGTGGCTATTACAGCATGCTTTTGCGGGCGTGTAAAAGTGTATCCCCAAGTGTCTGAGTATCGCTTTGCTATGTGACCACTTGATGATGAACAAGAGATGTAAAGATAAAATAGAAATAAAAATCAAATCCATAAAAAATGCCGTGTTTAACACGGCATTTTACAACAGAGATTCGGTGAAGTCTTAGCGGATTTTTGCCAAGAAACGACCTAAACGTGTCATTGCTTCACGTAATTCATTTTCTGCTGGCAAGAACACCACACGGAAATGATCAGGCGTTGGCCAGTTAAAACCTGTACCTTGAACCAACAAAACTTTTTCTGCTTTGAGTAAATCGAGCATTAACTTTTCGTCATCTTCAATTGGATAGACGTTTGGATCAAGTTTCGGGAAGCAATACATTGCACCCTCAGGTTTGACACAAGACACGCCAGGAATGTCGTTCAGCATTTCCCATGCAATGTTACGTTGTTCGTATAAACGACCACCCGGACGAATCAAGTCATTGATAGACTGATAACCACCCAATGCTGTTTGAATCGCGTACTGCGCCTGATGGTTGGCACACAAGCGCATAGACGCAAGCATGTCTAAACCTTCAATGTAGTCTGCAGCGCGTGATTTATCGCCTGTAATCGCCATCCAGCCTGAACGGAAGCCTGCAATGCGATACGATTTAGACAAGCCATTGAATGAAATACAAAGCTGATCACCCGCTAAAGCTGCAACCGCAACATGCTCAATGCCGTCATAAATAATTTTGTCGTAAATCTCATCGGCAAATAAAATTAAGTCATATTTTTTTGCCAATGCTACAATTTGTTCCAACACATGACGTGGATAAACCGCACCCGTTGGGTTATTCGGGTTAATAATGACAATACCGCGCGTATTTGGCGTGATTTTGCTTTCCATATCGGCAATGTCTGGATACCAAAAGTTTTCTTCATCACATTTGTAGTGAATAGCAGTACCGCCCGATAAATTCACTGCCGCAGTCCAAAGCGGGTAGTCAGGCATTGGTACCAGCATTTCATCGCCATCGTCTAACAAGCCTTGCATCGCCATAACAATCAGTTCAGACACGCCGTTGCCAATATACACATCATTGACATGCATATCGAAAATGCCTTTTTGCTGATAGTACTGACAAATCGCTTTACGCGCAGGGAAAATCCCTTTGGAGTCGGTATAACCAATCGCATTAGGCAAGTTCAATGCGACATCATTAATAATTTCCTGTGGCGCTTCAAAACCGAATGGGGCAGGGTTGCCAATATTCAGTTTAATAATTTTATGACCGGCCTCTTCCATTTCATTGGCCGCTCGTAACACAGGTCCGCGAATGTCGTAGCATACATGCTCAAGTTTTGATGATTTTTTTATTTCGCGCGGAGTCGTGTTACCTAGTACGGACATAGTTCCATCCAATGATTAGAAGATAAATAAATTATAGATTACTGAAATATCACAATCTATGCTGAAATTTAGCTAGATATTTTGCAAGGTCTAGCGTAAAAATGGAAGTACTGAAGCATGACACTGAATGTCAAAGATTTAAAGGAGTTAGTGATGGGAAAACTCAATAAAACAGACCGAGAATGGCAAAGAGAGTTATCACCAGAGGAATTTCGGATTACACGTCAAAAAGGCACGGAGCCTGCTTTTACGGGGAGATATTGGAATACTAAACAAGAGGGGATTTATACCTGTCGTTGTTGCGGTACAGCGCTATTCTCATCTGAAACAAAATATGACAGCGGTAGCGGTTGGCCAAGTTTCTATCGTCCAATCCAGCCTGGGGTGATTGAAGAACATCAGGATGGTTCGCATGGCATGCAGCGTACTGAGATTGTTTGTCATCATTGTGACGCACATTTAGGGCATGTTTTTGATGATGGTCCACAGCCAACAGGATTGCGCTATTGTGTCAATTCGGCTTCTTTAGAACTCAAAACACAAGAAAAAAATGATGAGGGAAATTATCCATGACCAACATTTATCAGTTTGAAGCTGAGTTGTTAGATGGACAAAATAAAGCCTTTAGCGATTATGAAGGGAAGGTTTTGTTGATTGTAAATACAGCCAGCAAGTGTGGTTTTACGCCTCAATTTGCGGGTTTGGAAAAGTTATACCAACAATATAAAGACCAAGGTCTGGAAGTTTTGGGCTTTCCGTGCAATCAGTTTGGTGGGCAAGATCCAGGCTCCAATGAGCAAATTGGGAGCTTCTGCCATAAAAACTATGGTGTCAGTTTTCCAATGTTTAGCAAAATTGATGTGAAAGGTCCTGAAGCACATGCGATTTTCCGTTACCTGACCAATAACAGTAAAGGTATTTTGGGCAACGGAATTAAATGGAATTTCACCAAGTTTTTAATTGGCAAAGATGGCAAGGTGTTGAACCGTTTTGCTCCGACCACAAAACCTGAAGATTTGCAGGCGGAAATTGAAAAGGCTTTACGATAAAGGCTTGCGCTTGTGCAAGTAAGATAATTAAGGCGATCAGATGATCGCCTTAAATTTAGTTGAAATCATTAACTTATAAAATCGCTTTAAGACGTTGAATTACTTGTTCACATTGTGCCAAATCTGCAACCAAAGCCAAGCGAACATGGTTTTCACCCGGGTTACCTTGTGCGGTTTCACGAGATAAATACCGACCTGGCAGCACTTTAATATGGGCTTTTTCCATCAATATTTTGGCAAAATTTTCATCATGGTCGACTTTGAGCCAGTAATAAAAACCTGCATCTGGTTTTTTTAATGGCAGTAAATGCCCAAGTTCCGTTTGGAATAATTCAAACTTGGCGCGATATTGTTGACGATTATCTTCAACGTGCTGTTCATCATCCCAAGCTGCAATAGATGCCAATTGATGTTGTACAGGCATTGCCGCACCATGATAGGTACGATATTGCAAATAAGGTTTTAATAAGTTGGCATCGCCCGCAACAAAGCCTGAACGCATGCCGGGTAAGTTTGAGCGTTTAGACAAAGAATGGAATACGATGCAGTTTTTGTAGTCATCGCGTCCAAGTTCGGCACAGACTTCCAGTAAACCTGTAGGCGCTTGGTCAAACCATAATTCTGAATAACATTCATCAGATGCAATGACAAAATTATATTGATCTGACAGGGCAATCAGCTTTTTAAATTGTTCTTTTGAAAGGACAGCACCCGTTGGATTTCCCGGTGTACAGACAAATAATAAAGCAGTTTTTTCCCAGACTTTTGCAGGTACAGCATCAAAATCACCCAAGTAATTATTGTCTTCGGTGCAATTGATGAAATAGGGTTGAGCACCTGCCAATAAAGTTGCCCCTTCATAAATTTGATAAAACGGATTGGGCATCACTACATAAGGCGCATCTTCACGTCGAATCAAGGCTTGTACAAAGGAAAAAATCGCTTCACGTGTACCTGAAACGGGGAGTACTTGTGTGTCTGGGTTAACTTGCTTTAAATGAAAGCGTTGTGTCAGCCAATGGGCAATGCTGTGACGTAATTCAGGCAGACCTTTGCTGTTCGGATAAGTTGATAAATGCTGAAAATTATCAATAATGGCCTGTTTGACAAATTCAGGTGCAGGATGTTTAGGTTCGCCAATAGACAGTGGAATTAACGGCAAATTTGCAGGTTGTACGTCCTGAAATAGTTTGTTTAACTTTTCAAAAGGGTAAGGATGTAATAAGGACAAACTTGAGTTCATGGATGTTCCGTAAATTGAAGTTAATGTTGACCACAGACCTGATTAGAGGCCTCATCTAAAGCAGCTTTGAGCTGGATTGCAAAGGTATCTGCTTCAGATTTTGTCATTGGGTTGCCATCTTTTTTGGTGACGAAGAAAATATCTTCGGCACGTTCGCCCAGGGTGGCAATTTTGGCGGAGTGAATATCTAAGCCTTGCATCATAAACAAGCCGCCAATTTTGGCGAGTAACCCGGGATGATCTAGTGTGGCAATTTCGACCATGTTTTGATTCAGCGCTGCATTGAAAGTCACTTCTACTGTATTTTCAATGTCAAAATGACGTAATTGACGCGGAATGCGGCGTTGCATCAAACCCGGATATTTATCTGACTGGCTCAAGGCATTCACTAAAGCCTCAATCACCATTTCTTCACGTTCAGGGTCTGTTAAGAGTGTGCCAAAACGGTCTAAGACCACGTAAGTATCCAAACTAAAGGCTTTGGTCGCAGTAATAATTCGTGCATCCTGAACGTCAAGGTTCATGCGGTCTAAAATAGCGACAGTTGTGGCAAATAGGTTAGGTTGGTCTTGCGTGTAAATAAAGATTTGTACTGCGTCTTGTGCTGATTTTCGGTGCGCGCGCATGAGCACTAATGGTGCAGGATTATCGCCATGCTCCAAAATCGCGCGGGTATGCCATGCAATTTCATCGGCAGATTCTTTAATAAAGTATTCATCGCCCAGTTCTTGCCAGACTTTTTCAACAGCACTGAGTTCAAAATCTTTAACCAGTAACTCGCTTGCCGCAAATTTGGTGTCTTCAATCAGCATTTGATAATCGACGGGACGCCCAAGTCCTGAGCGAATGACATCACGCGCTTGCGTATAAAGTTGGCGCATTAAGGATGCACGCCATGAGTTCCAGAGTGTTGGATTAGTCGCATTAATATCAGCAACCGTTAAGGTATAGAGATAATCTAAATGCTCCATATCTCCCATTTTTTCAGCAAATTCCTTGACCACATCGGGGTCAGAAATATCTTTTTTCTGTGCTGTGACTGACATCAACAAGTGATTTTTGACTAACCATGCCACAAGGTTACATTCACGTTCAGTAAATCCGTGTTTACGGCAAAACTCAATCGCATCTACCGCACCAAGTTCACTGTGATCACCACGACGACCTTTAGCAATATCATGGAAAATCGCAGCCAAATAAATAATGTCACGACGGGCTAAACGCTGAAATACCGAACTGACCACAGGAAAATCTTTCGCGAATTCAGG
Source organism: Acinetobacter sp. YH12135 (assembly GCF_013418565.1). Classification (NCBI taxonomy): domain Bacteria; kingdom Pseudomonadati; phylum Pseudomonadota; class Gammaproteobacteria; order Moraxellales; family Moraxellaceae; genus Acinetobacter; species Acinetobacter sp. YH12135. Next base: position 62,068 of record NZ_VPBU01000001.1, on the reverse strand, counting down.
TTCTTTGAAGCGGCTTAAATTGCGGAGTAATAGTAAAATGTGCGCATCGACTGTATAAATATGGAATAAGTCGTATTGCATTAAACCTGTAATTTGACCAAAAGCGGGGATGTAATTGCCCAATACACCTAAGCGTTTCATAGTCACCAAGGTATTATACAAGCGGTGCGGTGAGCGCAAAATTGCCATAAACAGCGCTTGATGCGTTGGATCATCACGGAAACTTTGGTCAATACGCTTGGCTGCAAGTGTCAGCAGGCGCAGTGTTCGTGCGCGAATTCCTTCAATTTCAGGACGATTGGCCAATAAATAGAAAATTTCTAAAATTGCGCTTGGTTTTTCTGAGAAAATTTTGTGGTGCTGCACGGCAAGTTTGCCATCGACCAGTTTAAAATTTTCATTAATTTCTTCAATGTTACGTTCATAATTAGGCAAACGCGGGGTAATGACCGACTCATTAAAATAGGCCAGCAACATTTCATTTAAAGTGGAAACTTGCTGTGCAGAGCGATAATAACGCTTCATAAATTGTTCAATCGGGTAATTTTGCGGTTTACCTTCTTCTCGAACATAGCCAAAAGTTGCTGCAATATCTCGTTGATAATCAAACAATAAACGGTTTTCATCACGTTTGGTTAAACGATGGAGATGATGACGGATTTCCCATAAAAAGCTTTCGGCTTCTTCGAGTACACCCAATTCAAATTCTGAAATAAAACCTAAATGCACCAAGTCGTAAATACGATTGACGCGAAAATGGCGTTTGGCAATCCAGCCAATTTGGTTGATGTCACGAATACCGCCCGGAGCATTTTTAATATCGGGTTCTAAATTACTTTCGGTGTCATTGTGCTGCGCGTAACGCTTGCTTTGCTCCTCCATTTTGGCATCAAAAAAGGTTTTATCTGTCCAAGTCTGCGAAACAATACGACGCGGCCATTTGGCAAGCTGCTGATTTCCTGTAATTAAACGCGCTTCAATCAAGGCAGTTGCAACAGTTAAATCACTGGTTGCCTGAATCACACAGTCTTGAATAGTCCGCACGCTGGTGGCAGGTTTGAAGTTGCCAACATCCCATAAAGACGAAATAAAGGTCGAAATAAGTTGTTCTTGTTCTGCTGTAATTGCATCTTCCGATAACACCATAATATCGACATCTGAATAGGGCAGCATTTCTTTGCGCCCATAGCCACCTACCGCAAATAGGCTTAAATCGGTTTTGTCTAATTCAGCATGTTGCCATAAGAAAGTGAGCGCTTCATCAATCAGGTTAGAACGCGCCAAAATCACTTCACGAATGGATTGTCCATTTTCAAAACATTGTTGTAGCTGATTTTCGACATCGGTGCGCCATTGGTTAATGGCCTGAATGTCATGGTTGCTTTTTACATAATTCAGCAAGGGTAATGTAATGATCATGGACAATTCCGTTATGCAATGACGAGCTTAATTTTGATTTTCGTTTAAATGTACGCGAACAGTGTCCGCAGTATGCTGAGCTAGCTCACGCGCTTGCTCTGTGGTTTCTGCTCGTGCAGTGGCAACGCCCATACGACGACGCTCAAAACCTTCAGATTTGCCAAATAAACGTAAATCTGTATCGGGATGTGCTAATGCAAGATTCAGGCCAGAAAATGAAAGATTCGTTGCATCGACACCTGCATAAATCACCGCACTGGCTGCAACGCTATGGCGTGTGGTATTGACAGGTAAGCCTAAAATCGCGCGGGCATGTAATTCAAATTCACTTTGGAATTGTGAAGCCAATGTCACCAAACCTGTGTCGTGTGGACGTGGAGATACTTCACTGAACCAGACTTTATCGCCTTTCACAAACAGCTCTACACCAAAAATACCGCAACCACCTAAGGCAGTAGTCACTTTGTGTGCAATTCGTTTGGCTTCAGTCAAGGCAGCATCACTCATGGCTTGAGGTTGCCAGCTTTCTACATAGTCGCCTGCATCTTGACGGTGACCAATTGGGTCGCAATATGAAGTTTCGATCGCACCAGTTTCTGGGTTTTTAGCACGTACGGTTAATAAGGTAATTTCAAAATCGAAGTCAATTTGTGATTCAACAATCACAGTGCCTTGATTGACGCGCCCGCCAGTCTGGGCATATTCCCAAGCTGCATCAACTTCATCAAAGCAGGTGACACGCGATTGTCCCTTGCCTGAAGATGACATCACAGGCTTCACAAAGTTTGGATAACCAATGTCATCACATGCAGCGCGGAAAGATTCGAGAGAATTGGCAAAGCGATAAGCGGATGTCGGCAAACCTAATTCTTCTGCAGCCAAACGACGAATGCCTTCACGGTTCATGGTCAAATTTACCGCTTTGGCAGATGGAATCACTGTTGCAATATTTTGCGCTTCAATTTCAAGTAAAACTGATGTCGCAATGGCCTCAATTTCAGGCACAATTAAATTGGGTTGAATTTTTTCAATCAGTTGTTTTAATTCTGTGGCATCTGCCATGTTTAAAGTATAAGCATAATGTGCGACTTGCATGGCTGGCGCATGGTCGTAGCGATCGGCGGCATGTACTTCTACGCCTAAGCGTTGCAGTGAAATTACCACCTCTTTACCGAGTTCCCCTGAACCCAATAGCAAAACTTTAAAAGCAGAAGATTGAAGGGGAGTACCAATGGTCACGCTCATGTGAATCGTCCTTGCTAAAGTGGGCTTTTAGCATAGCAGAACTGTTCCATGAGTTAAGCCCTGTTTGCAACAAAATCATGATTTTGTCATCTACTTATATTGCATTCAGTGCTTTAAAGCAGTTAAGGCTGAATCCTGAAATAGATCATTTGGACGATTCAACCTCTAAATTTCAGCAACATTAGAACGAAAATGGCACATAAGTATAAATTAAACCATAGGTGATGGCTGCGGTAAGCGTTGCAGGTACGATTTTCTTAAACTTAAAATACAAACCTGTCAGCACTAAAAAGCCAATCAACATCGCAAAACTTTTATTGGGTGTTTCAAGCAAAGGTGGCAAGGTTGCAACCACGAGCATAGAGCTAATTGCGGCTATACCAATGCTGCCCAAAGCGATTTTAAGCCATAAAGCACCACGTTGCTGTGAGCCTTGTTGAAACTTTTGAATCACAAAAAATGGCCCAAAACGTGAGGCGAAGTTTGCGATACCGACTATAATACCGACCAAAATAATTTCTAAACTCATGATTTTGATCCTGTATGTTCAGGGTCGGGTTGTTTTAAAACATAGTGTTTAAATAATCCCGCCAAAATACCTGAAGAAATCCCAATAAAAATTGCAGCAGATAAGTCAATAAAATAACAAGCTACGGCAGATACTAGAATGGTGATTCCCACGACAAAGGTGTGTTTCTTTTCAAATGCTGCCAATAAGAAGCTAAGGAATAAAGCGGGCAGTAAAAAGTCGAGCGCCGCTTGCAAAAACTGTGGCATTTTAGTGACTTGATCGGCAAATAATCCGCCTAATAAAGAGCCTAATGCCCAAGACAACCAACTAAATAAACTCAGTCCAAGCATCCATGATTCAGACCATTCCTGACGGCGCTGTGACAGTTTAATCATGCCTGAGGCAAAAACTTCATCGGTCAGACCCCATGACCAAATTGCAGTTTTTTTTAGGTTTAAACGATCTTGAATCAGGTTTTGTAAGGCCGGGCCGTAAAGTAAATGTCGAATATCCAAGGCGATTACCGTTAATGCGGTCATCCAGATTGAAGTTCCACTGCCCAATAAGGCAACGACTAAAAATTGACTCGCCCCTGCATACATCGAGCAAGATAAAAATAAGGCTTCCCATGCGCTAAAGCCGAATTGAGTTGCAGAAACACCAAAAGCAAAAGAAACAGGCAGATAGGTGAAAATAATCGCCTGACTATCTTTTGCACCTTGCCAAAAACTTGCTGCGGGCGCAGTTTGAATATTGTGTACGGACACGACACACCTTGTGGGAGAAAGTTGAACGATGGGTCAAATGAAGATTGTGTATTATACTTGAATTCATTAGCATGATGCCGAATTGTTTGTATGGGCGAACCGATATGTTGAAATTGAAAACACCTGTAATCCTGCTTGCTTCAATGTTATGCAGTAGCCTGTTATTGCAAGCGTGTAGCAATGACAACAACCCGCAAAAAACAGTAGAAATTAAGCCTGCGCCAAAACTCACCAATGATGCGACTGTGTATGCGCAAGCCGCGTGGGAATTAATGAATGAAGTTGAGCCGTACGTGTATCGTAAACAGCGTAACTTAATTGAAGATAAAGTCCGCAAACCTGCCCGTAAATTAAGTACCGACTGGCGTATTAATGTCAAAATGACCGACTCTGTAACGGAAGGGAAATATGCGCTGTGTCGTAAGGCTTTGACCAGTTTGGAAATTTGGGCACGTGCGACGATTGACAGTTCAAGCAGTCTTGCACAAAAACAAGCTGATTATGAACGGGATAAAAAACAATGTGCTGATGCTTTGGCGCATCCTGAATTGGGCAATACTGACCCGAAACAAAAGGGCAATGTGGTGCAGTCTTAATTGAGGTTGTTCTGCATTAATGTGATGCGGAATCGCCCATAAAAAAACCTCGATGTAAGCATCGAGGTTTTTTTATTGAATCAATGCTCGGCTGTAAGCATTGTTCTAAAACTAAACATAAAAACAATTAAACATTAAAACGGAAGTGTAAAACATCACCGTCTTGTACGATATAAGTTTTACCTTCCAAGCGCCATTTACCTGCTTCTTTTGCACCTGCTTCGCCGTTGTATTGTACGAAATCCTCATAAGCAATACATTCTGCGCGGATAAAGCCTTTTTCAAAGTCAGTGTGAATTACGCCTGCTGCTTGTGGTGCAGTTGCACCTACTTTCACTGTCCACGCGCGGACTTCTTGTACGCCTGCAGTAAAGTAAGTTTGCAGACCTAACAGCGCATAACCTGCACGAATCACTACGTTCAGCCCTGGTTCTTCCATACCAAGAGCTTCTAGGAATTCTGCACGGTCTTCATCTTCAAGTAATGAAATTTCGGCTTCAATTTGGTTGCATAAAGGCACCACAATCGCATTTTCTTCTGCAGCAAGTTTTTTGACTGCATCTAAGTGTGGGTTGTTTTCAAAGCCATCTTCTGCCACGTTCGCAATATACATGGTTGGTTTTAAGGTTAATAAACCAAAACCACGAACCAATTTGCGTTCATCGTCATCTAAATTGGCTGCACGTGCAGGCTTGCCATCATCCAGTAAAGGTTGGATTTTTTCTAAAACGGCTTTGGTCGCTACGGCTTCTTTATCGCCACCTTTGGCAGATTTTGCTAAGCGTGTAATGGCTTTACTTACCGTTTCTAAATCGGCCAAAGCAAGTTCGGTATTGATGGTTGCAATGTCATCTAATGGGTCAATTTTACCATTTACGTGAATGACGTTTTCATCTTCAAAGCAACGAACTACATGCGCAATCGCATCGGTTTCACGAATGTTGGCAAGGAATTGGTTACCTAAACCTTCACCTTTAGATGCACCTGCAACCAAACCTGCAATATCCACAAATTCCATCGTGGTTGGTAATACACGTTGCGGATTTACGATTTCCGCCAATTTGTCCAAACGTGAATCTGGCACAGGTACAATGCCTGTATTTGGCTCAATGGTACAGAACGGGAAGTTTTCCGCTGCAATTGCAGCTTTGGTTAAAGCATTAAAAAGCGTAGATTTACCAACGTTTGGCAGGCCCACAATACCACAATTAAAACCCATGAATAACTCACAACGTGTTATTTAAAAATTAGGCACGATTTTACATGAAAGGGCAGATAAAGTCAGGTCATCGGACAGATGTTTCTCCAATCTAGCGTGCTTGATGCTGTACGTTGAATTTCTTTTCGGAATTGATTTTGAATTGCTGACTGTTTCGCCTGAATTTTGAATAAAAAGTACATTGTAATTATAAGAGGCTATGACTAAAGTATGACAAGCACAGTATTGATACTGCTTTGGATATCAAAATTTTAAATATGGAGATTTTATGCGCATCTTATACCAGTTTCCTTTGTCTCATTTTTGTGAGAAAGCTCGCTGGTTATTGGATCATAAAGAGTTAGATTATGATGCGCAAAACTTAATTCCAGGCGTGCATCGCGCTTTTGCCCAATTAAAAACAGGGCAAAATAAATTACCTATTTTACGTGATCAAGACCGCTGGATAGCAGATTCGACTCAAATTGCTTTATATCTAGATGATATTTACCCCGAACATGCCTTGTTACGCAGTGATGCCGAACAATATAAACATGCGTTGGCCATAAATACTTTGGCTGATGAATTGGGGCAGCATGTGCGTCGATGGGGGTTGGCGCATGCATTATCTGAAAGTGAAGAACCTTTGGAAATTTTAATTGGCGAAAAAGGCTATTTGCGTCAATTTTCTAAATATTCCAAGCCAATTATTAAAGCCTTGGTGTCTAAGGGCTATCAGCTCGATCAAGATAAAGTTGCAGAATCCAAACAGCGGATGGATGAATTAATTGTCATTTTAAATCAGCATTTGATTGATAATTACGGGCGTTATTTTGTGGGTGAGCGTTTAGGTTTAGCCGATATTTCAGTGTGTTCGATGCTTGCACCTATTTTGGAAATTTCTGGAACGCCGTGGGAAAAAGAACATGATGAAGTGATTTCTGAAGAATTTAAAGATTATAAAAAATATTTGCTGGATTTACCTTTAGGGCAATATGTTTCTCGTATTTATCAAACTGAGCGTAATGCACGTGTAGATTGGCGCGGTATTTAAATGTTATCGCCTCAGATAAAATACGCGCAATCTGCGCGTATTTTTTGGATACTGATGTATAAAAACCTAAAACCAAGGATTAGAACAAAGAATTTAAGTTATTCAAATCAAAAGTCTGTACCAAATTTGGCAGGGTAGCTAAATCAAATTGAGTGTCTGATGTGCCACCAGTTAAATTGCCAAATGCATCGCCTAATGCAGGGACTAAGCTATCAATATTGATCTCTGAACTGGTTGTAGATGACGCACCTTGCAGTAAGTCGCTGATGTTAAAATCTGAACCAGAAATTAAGTTGTCAAAACCATCACTCAAGCCATCTAAGCTGAAACCACCAGTTGTATCTCCAGTCAGATTATTTAATAAACCACCTAGATCAAAGTCACTTGCAAGCTGACCTTCAGGATTAAGCAACGCAAGAATTGGTTCTAGAGCAGCGATATCTAGACCACCTAAATCACCATCGATGTTACCGCCAATTAAGCCGCTTGCCAGTTGCGCAATTTGTGCAATATCAAGATCGCCATTGCCTTGCATTAAACCGCCTACTAATTCAGCAATGACCGCGATATCCATACCGCCTAAACCGCCACCGATATTGCTGCCAATCAAGCCGCTTGCCAGTTGAGCAATTTGCGCAATATCAAGATCGCCATTGCCTTGGATTAAACCGCCTACAAGTTCAGCAATCACTGCGATATCTAGACCGCCTAAACCTCCACCGATGTTGCCACCAATCAAGCCACTAACCAGTTGAGCAATTTGAGCAATATCAAGATTACCCGTATTACCACCGATTAACCCACTCACTAATTGGGTGAGTTTCGTAATATCTAAATCACCTGCATTGCTGTCAATCATGCCGCTGAGTAAATTGGTGATGGAAGCAATATCGAAGCTACCGCCATTGGATTGTGTCAGTTTGCTAATTAAACTGGTGATATCTAAGTTGGTATTCGAGCTTGAAAATTGGCTGATTAGATTGGTTAGGCTAGAACTATCTAAGCTGCTGCCAGAGAGTAAACTTTTTAATAAAGAATCTAGGGTAGGTGTGGTCGAGGTCGAACTAGTCAGGCTGCCAAGCAAACCAGAAAAGGTATTGCTTAAAGAGCCACCACTTAAGAGTCCATCGAATAAAGAGCTGGTCTGAGTTTCAACGGTAAATACAGAGCTAATTTTATTTTCAGCAAGCTTAGAGATTTAAAAGCCATGACGACTCCTTGTATTTTTATTGGTTTTGTTGTGCTGCATTGTGCTTATTGTCGAGCGCATCTGTTTTAATACATTTCTATACACTTGTAAAAGATAGACGGTCGGGATTGTGAAAATGTATGAGTAGATTCGTTGTTTTGTTGAGTTTTTTAAATTTAAAAATTTGAAAATCAATAAATTAGAAAGCTGTTCCGTTTGTCTGTTAAGTTGTTCAAAACGATAAGCGGTGATCTGTTGAATCATAAACATTTTGCTTTAATAATGGAAAATAATTTTCGATAAAGATGCTTAGTCTGCAAAATAATTTAAGTATAATGGCAGCATGAGTTTAAATTTTATCAGATTAGATTGAGTGCTTGAAAATGGAATTAGATCGCTACGATAAGCATATTTTAGAAATTTTAAGCAATGAAGATGTCAATTTGAATGAACTTTCCGAGCGGGTTAATCTGTCGGTAAGTTCGGTGCATCGCCGTATTAAAAGTCTGATCGATCATAAAATTATTTCAGGTTTAAAGCGTGAAATTAATTATCAAAAACTGGGCTTTAGTTTGCATGTGTTGTTGCAGGTGTCTTTGAGCAAACACGATACCGATATTTTTGCCAAATTTTTGGATGAATTGGAAAGCATTCCTGAAGTGATACGTGCATTTTTGGTGACAGGACAGACTGCAGATTTTATTGTAGAGGTTGTGGCACGAGATATGGAAAATTACAGCGAAATTTTATTAAAACGGATTGGTAAAATTGAGCATGTGGCAGGTTTGCATTCTAGCTTTGTGATTAAAGAATATGATGTTTTAAACTGTCATGGTTTATTAAATAAAGTTTAATTTATTAGAATCTTAGAATTATTTTGACTGGATCTATAAAAAAACGCACGAGAACGTGCGTTTTTAGGAATTGCAGTTAGACCGATTATGCGTCTAATTGTGCTAAAACTTCATCAGAGAATTCAACGTTGGTATATACGTTTTGAACATCATCTAAATCTTCAAGCATATCAATCATTTTCATAATTTTTTTCGCTTGATCGATGTCTGTAATTTCTGCTTTGGTCGATGGACTCATAACCACTTCAGCATTGTCAGATTTCAAACCTGCTGCTGTTAGCGCATCTTGAACTATACCAAAAGCTTCTGGCGTAGTAATAACCAAAATGCCATCTTCAGACACTTCAATATCTTCTGCGCCAGCTTCTAAAGCCACTTCCATCACTTGATCTTCTAAAGATGAATCTTCAAATGAAATTTCACCACGTTTGGTGAATAGGAATGCTACAGAACCATTGGTGCCTAAGTTACCGTCAGTTTTAGAGAAACAGTGACGTACATCTGGCACGGTGCGGTTTAAGTTGTCTGTCATGGTTTCTACAATAACCGCAACACCACCTACACCATAACCTTCATAGGTTACTTCTTTAAGATCGTCGTTATCTTCACCGCCTGCACCACGCTGGATGGCACGGTTAATGACGTCACGTGTCATGTTAACTGAAAGTGCTTTTTCCACAACAGCACGTAAACGAGGGTTACTTGCCGCATCTGGACCGCCGAGCTTTGCAGCAGTTGTTAATTCACGAATAAATTTGGTAAACAACTTACCACGACTAGCATCTTGTTTGGCTTTACGATGCTTAATGTTGGCCCACTTGGAATGACCCGCCATGCGAACTATGCTCCTTACAGATTGGCAGTATGCCTATCAAAATTGCGCCCATTCTAACATAAGCCCTTTTTTTAGATAAAGGGCAGAGTTTTAGGTTTTTTAAGTGTTGCTTTGAGTTGTTTTTGGCTCAGGAATGACAATATCTAAGCCCACTTGTTCTTTATATAATTGTTGGATAAGTGCCATATCGTGATCTAAATCTGTCGGATAGATTTTGCCAAAAATCCCACCTTGTTTGGTTTGTGAGTTGGCATACATTAAAACGATAGGCACATTGGCTGCTTTGGCAATATGCCAAAAACCTGTACGAATTGGCTTGCGGGCTTCACCTGTTTTTGCGCGAGTTGCTTCGGGTGCGATGACCAAATTGAAATGTTCATTTTGATCAAAAAGTTCGACCATTTGCGACACAATATCTTTGTTAGATTTACGGTCTACTGGAATACCGCCGACTTTTTCTAAAATAGGTTTAAGTGGCCCTTTAAAAAGCTCTTTTTTGATTAAAGTATGAATTTTAATATCATAAATTTGGAACAGAGCAAGCGAGAGGATTGCATCCATCATTGAGGTGTGTTCAAAACCGACGATCACTTGTTTATTTTCGAGGATGTTGGGTTCTACCTGATATTGCCATCCTGCAAGTTTGAATGCGGACTCGCCTATAAATTTTTTCAACATAGATTTAACAGCTGATGAATCTGGAAATGCATAATTTCTGCTTGTTTTATATAAGAGTCAACAGAAAATTGTTTGAAATATAGCAATCTCAAGTGATGCAGTTGATATAGCGTTATATCTTTTATTGGTTTTAACTCTAAATACTTTGTTTTTAATATTAAAAATATATGAATTGAGAGAAATTAAGTCTTAAATTGAGCAAAAATGCACTATTCAAATGATTTGTAAATCATTAGACTTTGGTCGTAATTAGCTATGATTCTATTCATCATTTCACTATTCCACGCATCATGGAAGGATACTAAAGTGGCTTATTTGACGACTTTTCTTGTGGCATTGACTGTGTTGTTATTGGTCTTGGTATGGTCAATGTTTGAGTTGTTTTTAGAAGTGCGTAAAGAGAAGCGTTTAAAGTTGCATCGGGCAATGTTTCGGAAAGTGAAGGTGTAGTTTTTATATTTCAATAATAATCAAATTCGTCTGCTGACTATCTATACAGCAATTTCTGAAAATGGCTTGTGTTTTTAAAAAATCTTCGCTAGTATTCTTTGCGCTTGAACTTGTTGAAATATAACAAATTCAATTATAGGGCCTATAGCTCAGTCGGTTAGAGCAGCGGACTCATAATCCGTTGGTCCCCAGTTCGAGTCTGGGTGGGCCCACCATATAAAACAACCACTTAGGTGTACTAATCCTAAGTGGTTTTTTTGTTTTTGTATTCTAGTAAGCAAATGGTAAGCAGCTTAAATCAACATTATTCTTAACTGGTTTTGTTGTGTAAAGAATTGAAAAATAGAATTTCCTGTAGTTACTCAAATTTAAGTGACAACATGGGTATGGAGGCGATCTAATTCTGGCATGGCTTAATCACAATTTAAGTTAATACTTTGAGATGCGAATTATGATGTATATGTCCCATTTTTTAGATCAGTTTATTACAAGTTTCTACGTAAGCGTCCGGTGAACCTCATAGTTATTTTTTAATTAAGTTAGATTTACAGCAGTGTGGTCGTAATTCATCTAGTCGGGACACTTTATGTGTTGACAGCCTTTTTAGCATATCACTTAAATAGGCATAGGAATCCAATCCATTCAGCTTTGCTGACTGAATGAGGCTTATCATATTAGCCGCTCACTTACAACTGCGCAGCGAGTCAGTAAACAACCAGTTCTTACGTCCCAAGGCCTACGGACACATCTGATTTTCGATCCCTTACGAAGTAATGCTTCTTAGGTTGATTGGTAAGTTACCATCAACCAGATAGCGGTAGAGTGCCTGCCAGAGTTTTATGCTTTAGTTGATCGTTCGAACAGTTAGAGAACTCGATAGCCGCGTTAGATGGTGTTGGTTGAGCCATTAATACAGTTGTTGCATGATCGGTTGACTATGTTGTTGACAGTAGTGGCATGAATCCGGTTATTGGCGGTTTCATGTAGCCACCGGCCAATAGGGGGCCATTGGTAACAATCAACATCTAACAGTAAACTCGAAGTCTTCAAGCTTGCTTTTAATAACACAATAAAGCTTGATTTGAAGTATCCATTAAAGCGTTCAACTTTATCTTTGATTTGTGCAGAGTAGCGCTTACATATGCTGGGGCGAAAGCCATATTTTTTAGCACAGTAGAGCAGTTTAGGGTTTCAGTATGGTGACTGGTTATAATGTTGCAAGATATTCCCTTAATATCCTGACCTTTCCTAGATATCCAAGCTCTAAAATTTCTTGGTAAAGTACAACGGCAGGAATCCATTCAGGATAAGGAGTATTTACGCGTTCAAGAAAATAAGGTTTATATGAGTCAAGAATACTTATTCTAGGTTGTAAGCCGATACTGTAGTGTGGACTTTTGCTCTAAATATTAACGCACGGTATTTTTAGAGTCCGCAAGTTCTCAACTCATTACCTTAAATAAACCTTGTTTATACAGTGTTTAAACTGTCACTTCTTGCTCCAAAGTTAACATATTTGAGCAGTTCCAAATGACTACTATATTAACTAAGTGGCAGTTTTTAAATGCCGCTAGAGGGATATTTTACACTGCCGCTAAAATATTATAATTAAACCCAATTGATATATTAACTTAACCTATTAAGATGTTGTCATAATGGGGTTAATTAATTGTATGGTAAATTTTAGGTATAAGCTTATTCATTAGGAAATTGTACTTTTAAATAATCTGGTTTGAGCACCAGAGCTAAAAAAAATTCTCATTACTAAAAAATAATTAAAATTATGTGTTTAATATAATAGTTTTTTTATAAAATTTCATTTACTCAATAAGATTGTGAATATTTTTTATTAGTTGTTTAAAAATTATAAATTTATATATTTTTATTGATTGATATTTTAAATTTAATAAGAAAGTGGATAATGAAGTGAGATTTATAAGGTGGTTATGTATGGTAATTCTTCTGAATTGAGTGGTGTTGAAGATAGATGTGATTGACTGTCCTTAAGAAGGTACTCGTTTTACTTTTGTGATTTCATACTTTTTTTAAAAATATCTTATATAAATCAATATTATAATTTTTTTTGTTAATTTTTAAAATTTTATTTAGTGGTATAGGATCATAAAAAAATCAGATATATATATATAAATTAATTAAAAAATTTAGTTTTATGTAAATGTATTAAACCAGATATCTTAATCAACATGAAACATAAAGTTAAACAAATTACTCAAGATAGATTATTGCTATCTACTAGTGAGGCTGCTCGTTTATTAGGGTATGCAGAACAAACATTACGTAAATGGGCATTGTATGAAAACGGACCAATAAGTCCTATTAGGCATGGTCGCAGTCTTCGATGGAGTAAAGCAGAAGTCTATAAATTTGCTTGTGTCAAAGAAGAAGTCTAGAAAAATTGAGATAGTTTTTCATGCTATTGGCGTTCACTCTATTTAGAGGTAAAAAGCACGCAATAACAAGAAATACTATCTCATCCATAAAATTTATATACCTATTTTTTAAGAAATATCATCAGTTTAAATTGGATTTAGATTTAGGCTCTAGGCTTTGTCATGCTCAAAAAAAGTCTTAATGAAATTTTTATAGGGTAGGATTTGGAGTTAATAATGTCCAAAAAATATTCAAAATCAAAGCAAAAAGTCAAACATCGTAGTACGAGTCACTCGAAGATTGTGGTTGAAAAAACTCAATTGGACATACTTAAGACTGTACTTAATCAAACTGGCTCTAGTGTAACCCTGCAAAAGAAGGTCCAAGGCCAAATACTTACTTCAATTGCTAAACGAATCAGTGACGATCTTGAATGTTTTAAAACAGCATGTGCTTATTTACCGGATTCGATCAAGCAAGATCAGAAGGTTTGGGTTGAGGCTCAAACAAGTTATGTTTTTTGGTTCGAGCTTTTTCATTATTTAAAAAGTGCTTCAATTAAGAAGGAATCAAGAAATTATTTGTTTAACAGGATTTTTGAATATTTAAACCAAAAAGATAAGACGGAAATAAGGTTTTATATTAATAAGGAGGTGTTTAAAAAACGTGGATATTCTAATCATGAAAAATTATATAAAAGTGATTTTGTGAAATTTTTTAAATTGCCTAAGAATTTTAATGAGTATTAAGAGTTATTTTGGAGTTAATTAAAATGAGTGAAATTTTAAATCAGGAAGATCTTGAAAATCATTGTAATGATTTTGAGAAAAAAATTTCTGGATATAGTAAAAGAATAGCGGTTTTAAATTTTGAATATGTTCAAGATTTTCATTTGAGTTTTATAGATAAAGATAGTTTTGAAATTCTAATTGATAGCTGTGAGATGTTGTATTTTAATATTTGCAGATATCAGCAAAGAACTAAATATAAGCATATATTGGGGTTTTTGAGTGTCTCGATGCTATGCAATAATTCTAAAAAATTAAATAATGGTACTCGAATTGAGATAAATAATAAAACTTTTGAAATTTTAAATTATGTAATGTTTTTGTCTGGATTGCTTTTGAAGCTTGATGACTCAGAATTAAAAGTCCAAAGAATAAACTATACATTGTACTTATTACTTAGAGTGGTGGGTAAAAACTTTGATAAATGTGTAGATGATGTATTAACAAATCTTGTTTTCTATTTTAGAGAAATTATAGATGTTGATCCATTAAAGCTTTCGAAAAAAGAATTTAGTAATTATGCTAAACATCACAAAGACCGAACAATTGCTAATTGTCTAGTTTTCAATGCACAGAAAAATAATCAGATTGAAAAATCATTAAATCGCTATTTAGATGAATATAGGGTGGCTGTTGAAAATCTCTACTATGATGAAAAAGTACAGGTGAATAGAAAAAAAGCTCAACCCTCACTTGAGGAAACAGAGGTTTCTATTTTAAGTTTCATTGCCCCACCTTTGATCACAGAAGGCTTCTCGGATTATTCGGATGCTCGTGCAAAGGATGATGATGATGAAAATGAAGATATAAAAAAACGTGAATATGATTTTAGTCAAGATGAGAGTACACGCAGAGTATCCTCTTTTGTTGATCATCAAGTATTGCGTCGATACCTCGATCATGTACACGAACCGACTGTGAGTAATGTTTATTATATTGACCCACCTTTTTTGAAAGTTATTTATCAGGTCTTACATGACGAACTACAGAACAATAAAGACATAGAAAAATCTGCCATGGCTGCCTGTTTCTTAATGTCATTATGTACAGGAATGAGTGCTGTTGTCTTTCAATATATTGATTACTTTTTTGAAATTAAGAAATTAAAACATTCTTCTGGTCGTGATTATTATTTATGGACCGTCGATGCCGATGTTAATAAAAAGTTGGAGGGAGAAATTGCAAAAAAAGGAAATAGGCAGAATAAACATTCCAGTTGGACATTCCAAATTCCTGCAATGTGGATTGATCGAATCAAAAAAGCGCAACTAAGTGGCTATACAAACACCGATTTTAATCAGTATTTGAAAGAGTGTTTCTTTGGTTATTGTATTGGAAATCTATCTGTTACTCATATCGCCTCGCAGCTTTCATTTCATTTACATCGAATTTGTGAAGATGATTTACAAAAGAATTTTCTCATCGGTAAACAAGTTTCACATCAACCTGATCTGGCATACGGTGGTTTTTCTTATAAACAGTTAAATGATTCGTATGAGAAATACGTATGGCTTTGGTTTCAGAATAAACATGAGAGTCATGTGCTAGATCGTCCTCAATTCATTCAAGCTAAAAGTGATGAACGTGTAGGAAGTCAGCGAGCTTGGTCATTTAATCAGGCGAAAAAATTCTTAAATTCACTGAACAACCAGGTCATTGAGGTATTGAGGGATAAGAAATCAATTGAAGAACGATTTAATGCTTTCAGTGTCTGGATTTGGGTTTGTTGTCTTTTATCCTCAGGAGCACGCCCAGCAATTGCTGCATCGAGTATCAAGGAGAACTATGACTTCATTACAGGGATAGTCTACATTCATGATAAAAATAGCCAATCACGACGTCATGGCCGCTTTTCACCACTGACTGAATTTTTTGCTAACGAATTAAAGCTTTATGAAAAATTCATTATAGACCTTATGGATTCAGGGATGTTAACTAAAAGTGAGGATAACTACTATCTTCATTATTGGAAGAAAAATGCAGGATTCATGAATATAAAAATAAGTCCTTTAACTCAGAAAGATGTGGCTTCTTACCTTGCACAGAACTTCCCTGAAATAGGGCCGTTATACCCCAATTGGATTCGACATTTTGTAAGAAATACCCTTGATTTGCCAGATGCAGTTTTCAAGTCATGGTATGCGCATGATCAACAAGGTGAAATTGGATTTTCTAAATCATCATCTTTACAGCCATATGCTTACAAAACTCAAATTCAGGATGCTTTAAGCAAGCTTTTTAAAGATCTTGAACTCATATCTGTGGGGATTTCTTTATGAATAATGAAAAATTAGAGAGAATTTCAAAATTAAAGCAAGAATTGGAATCTATGGCAAAGAGCATATTTGAAAGTATTTCAAATATGCTAGTTGAAGAGGTAGTGGAGCATAATTTAAAGCTTAAGCTTGACGATAAAATTAAAGAGAAGATATATAAGGCGAGAGCCAAAGTTAATAAATACTTCAAATCACTAAAATTGGATGCTGATGAGTTAAAAGCTGGATGGCAATATTGGTCAGATTTATGTGTTCAAAATAAACATGAGGTTGAATCAAAGATACAATGGTTGGCTGGTAATTATGATATACCACTGATTCAAACCAGCTCTTTCCCACCTAATATCAAAGATATTGAATCTACGCAAACTAAACTGCAGAGTGGAAGGGAATTACATGATTTTAAGCTAAAGCTGTATGATTTTTGGCAAAAGCAATTACCGCATTGGCTTAAGACAAGTAAATTCAATCCGTATGCGACATTCGAACAAAAACAATTTCTACTTCGTCAGTTCTTATTGGCTCTCATTTTTGACTGTGGATGTCGGACACGAGCTGATTTGCTCTCAATTTTAAAATCAGTGAGGGAAACATATTCGAATGATAGAGTTTCCCCATTTGAATTATCTGGTGGTCTTGTATCTGTATATGGTAAAGATATTTCAAAATTTGCTTGCTTATATAGTTATCCTCTAGAAAATTCGTCTTATGCAAATTTAATTTACGATGAAAAATCATACCAAGTTAAACAAATTTATCTGACCCCAATGAGTTTTTTGATGTTGATTCGACTTGTAAAAGAGATTGAGTTAGAAACACAACCAGAAAAAAGACAAGTAGATCAAGAATTGGTGCAATTGATTGATTCTATAATCAATCTAAATAGGGAAATGTTAGATCAAAAAATCTTATCGGGCTTACAAGATGTAGATCACGAACATGCTGTTATTAAAATTTTTTCAAAGAATAGATATAAGCTTTTTGATCATTTAGATTACGTGCAATATTTTGGAACGAAAAATACATTAGATGGTTTTCTTATTGCTTTATCTAAGGGAGTTTTTAATTACTCGGCGCTTTCTTATTCATCCTTAAAAGCACTGGAAGGAATTGATAAACATCACAGTACTCAGACGTCTAAAAAAAAGAGCATCAATCAAGCTGTTGTAGATAATTTTTACTATACGGAATTGAAGAAGGCTAAGTTGGAGCAGATTCGAAATTTGAATACTGATTATCACTGTGCCGCAGATATTAAAAAGAGTTTAGTAAGAAACTTGGATGTTAATAACGTGAGTGTGAGTGAAGTTATAGCTGAATTTTCAAAGGATCTTAGCTTGCTTCAAAACAGTTATTCTTCCCAGCAATATAGCTCGTCAAAAGATATCGCTCTTGTTAGTGTTCAGATTGTGGTGATTACTTGGTATTTGGAGTGCCTGAAAGAAATAAAATCGATTGACTCTGGTAAAAATAAAAAAGGTATTAAGCTGAGTTCTTTAGATACCTATAAATCATCATTTATTGACGAACTGTTTCTATATGTTGTGAGTAATGATTTAGACCTTCAAGTCATAGATGAAGAAGAATTTGAAGAGATCTACAGTCATATTTTGGCTGTCAAATCCATTGGCGATCGTAGCAAGAAAAACAGAAAACATTCACAAAATGGGAGGGAGATTAAACATAATAGTTATGGGCATGCGGTAAGTAATCTAAAAAAATTTCACAATAGCTTAATACGTAATTTTGGTGCTCCTCGTGTTAATTATTTAGATCAACTGCAATCAACTGATTTGCAAGTGTGTAGAACGTCCTATGTTACTCCAGTAATGTTTAATCAATTTAAAAATTTAATAGCTATCCAAACTCAGTTGACCAAAGACCAGAAGAATATCCTTAAAGTCATTTGTACCCTTGCGTATAGAACGGGGCTAAGACTCAATGAAATTTTGGGATTAAAGTTAAGTGATTTAGCTATGATAAATTTTAAATATAAAACAATTGGTTATGATCCTCATTATTATTTTATCAATGAAAAACATGAAATTTGCAAAATTTTTATCCACAATAATTATACTCGTCAGATTAAAACCACTAATGCAAAACGGGGAATGTGCCTGGATCAATTACTGACTAAAGCTGAGTTAATGTCAGTTATTCATTTGATTAACAAAAAAATGAAGGTGCCTATTAATCAAAATACATTAGGTGCCAAAGATTGTTTGATTTTCTCTGAAGAGGGTGGGAGTATTTCACCTCGATCTGTGAGTCAATTGATTAAGAAGATATTTGATCAGTTATTGTTGAACCAAGCACACGACTATTCATTTCATAGCTTTAGGCACACTGCTGCGACCAATCTAGCTTTAGTTTTGAAAGGAACAGATTCACTGATCAAATCTTGGACTGATTATTCACCAGAGCAAGTTCGCAAAATTAAAACTTATCTACTTTCGAGCTTAGATAATACTGGTGTTCGTACTGATGTATGGAGGAAACTGGCTCATCTTATGGGGCATTCTTCTATTGAAATGACGGTAAATCATTATTTACATTTTGGACCATTATTGGTTGCTGATGCGCTATGTATAGAAGAGAGTAAAGTATCTGCAAAAATAGTCAGAGCTTTATTGCCGGTTAAATTATTTAGTAAACAGTTAAATACATCGCAAGTGACAGAAAAAATTACTCTAAAAAGTATTGTAGAAAAATTGAATTCAAGCTCGAGAATAATTCAAGAAATGATATTTCCAGATCGTTTTATTACTTATGTCGCAGAGCAAGAGGTGATCGAAGAAGATCAAGACATGATGGTAAGACGTCAGCTTATGGCAAGCTTCAATCATATTTTGAACGCTCTATCAGGTAGAGAGGAGGATACTTTAATCAGTACAATAGGGAGTAAAGTAGCTGTAAAACTCTATGCAAATCGTCACTTTCAACATGATGAAAACTGTAGTCCAAATAACACTTTGGACAAGCTCTTAAAGTATATTGATAAAAATCGAACAGGTAATTTACTAGTTGAAAATAATTATAAAATTTTCAATATATTAATTAGAAATCATTTCATCCTTGACTATTTTGAGTACCGTGTACATCTTATAGATGCACGTATGGAAGTGTATATTCAAAGCAAACAAGATCATCAGGATTTTGGTAAATTCTGTCGCGAGTTAAAGGTCATTTATAAGCAAGTTTTTCATGAAAAAATAAAAATATCTAAACGTTCATGGAAGGAGATTGAAACTGAGTTGAAATTGGCTAAAAAGAAAAAAGAGATAAGTCTGAAAATTAGTAATAACAATTATAAAGATAATACCTGCCAGAAAATTTTGAGTGATTTATTTTTAGCAGTCGTCTATCGGAGATGGAAGATAAATCAAACTAAGACTTAATTGCAGCGTTAAATAATTTAACGATTATGGAAATTGGATGCCTAGTTAAAAAAATGGAGGAATGCTCAATGAAATGTTTCTATATAGATGCTGATCGTTGTATCCGAGAAGCCTCAAAAGGACATGTTGTACATCTAAAAGATAATTTATATCTTATCAGTACTGAAACAGCTTCACAGCAAAAACTTATACCTGAGGATATTTGTAGTACAGCGCCATTTTGGATTATTGGATATGCAGAACCTGAACCTATTCAAAATGCAGAAAAAATAAATTTTCTATTTTTTTGGAATAATTTTTTTGCTAAATTTTCTGATAATGCTCATGAGTATAAAGATTTTAACCTAAGAGATGAGTGACGGTTTTTGTGTTGACCTATAAGCTGTAAGTATTTATTGGTTTTTTTTGAATTAATCACAATAATTTCATCTAAATTTTGGTTGAAAAGTTAAGTTTAAGGACGTTTTGTGAGCAGAGGTATCAAGAAGCAACTCAGTTTCTTTTTAATCGTAATTTGCGGCGTTGGTATCTATAACTATATAGCTACTCGTCAAAAGCAAAATAATGAAGTGAATGTTGATGTCCAGCAACGTGAGCGGGACTTTATGGAAAAAAGAGCTGAATATATACATAAACATGGCGATACAAGTACCGCAGATCAAGAAATACAAAAAGAACTGGCTTTAAGACGAGGGCATTCTTTAATTGATAGTTCATCTTCGATTAAGAATGCTCAAGACACTAAGCAATCGGTAGAGTGAGGTATATATTATGGTAGATCAAATTATTTCTAAAGATAATGCGAAAATATTCGCTAAATCCGCAGCAAAAAATTAGTAAGATGAAATAATAAAGTGTGACGATCTCAGGTCTATACTAAACGCAACTAATCAACCTCCTATGAAAATCGTCAGAACTGGTAAAGATGTCATGGAGTTTTTAGAGGATTGATTTTTAAGACATTGTTTTGTTTTTATTTGATCGCTGTGATTTTAATGAAGTATTGCGGGATCATTACTCAATTTTAATTTATGTCATAATTTATTAATCTTAATTTCAGATAAAAATCAAGGAAAAAATTAATGTCGAGAAAGGTAATAATGACTACAAATGAAAGACGTCTTCAAGCATTAAATCAAATGCGTGCTAGCTACCGTGGTGTACAGCTTTTAAGGCAAGATAGAACTAGATTTATGCAAGATGGGTCTATTGTTCAATCCAGCTTTTCTTCCACAAGCGATAGTAGGTATCCTGCATGTGATGAACTATCAATGGAAACGGATGAGAGTGATGTGTTGAAAGAAACTGCTGAAGCTATGTACGCATCTACAGGTGATACAATTTGGTTAAGCTTTTAAATATAAAATTCAAGCGCTTTATATCGTTTCAATGAGCAGAGTTCAAAATTGCTTGAGTACGTCGTCAATTGATATTTCCTCTTCCACATAGAAAATACCATTTTGATCTGCTTTCATTTTTTTAATAGTCATACCTTCAAGCTTGGCAATCTCGATTAAATCGTCAAGTATTTGATCTGCAATTTTATTTTTCCAATCATTTTCTGGGTCTAAAGGATTCGACATGAGTTTCTCCTAGTTCATGGTGTAGAAGCTAAATCAACAGTACTATAGGATGTATGATATTAGAGTTGGTTTAAATTGCTTCAATACGAGTATGACTACTTAAACTTCGATGATCAAATTTTCTCTAAACCCATTTTTACCTTGCTCTGGTGGATAACCCAAAGGATTGATCACTAATCTACATCCATCGACTACAGTATCCACTGATGTATGCGTATGTCCTGCAATCCATAATTTAAAGCCTTTTATATCTAAGTCATTAATAAAATAGGGATTGAGTGCTGATGCAACAGGATGCGTACCCCAATATGGATCAAGACAAGCTAAATGAGGCGGGAAGTGAGTAATGACAATCACATTATCTTGATCCTTAAATTTCATAATATTTTCATGATATTTTTTAAATAATTCTATGTAGTCATTAGCAGTTATCGTTCGATGATCACTGTCAATCATGATTTGATCGAAATCATAAATCGATTGTTCAGCATCTTTTTGGGACTGTAAAAGTACCTCAGGAGATGTAAGTGGTGAATTGGAGCGAAAGTTCGTAAACAGCGTGCCACCTACAAATATTTTATCTTGAATTTTGATATGGTTGTCATCAAGTAGTGCATTTTTTGGGTAGTTTTCTTTCAAGAAATTCACGACTGAACTGTAGTTAGAGCTGTAGTAATCATGATTACCTAAAACAAAGATAAATTTTTTATTCAGAGATTTACATTTTTCGGCAAACTCAATTGCACCACTTAAGCGATTAGAAAAATCGCCAGCGTGAATAATGACATCAGCTTGCTCTGATATTGAATATTTGGAATTGTGAGTATCCGATAAAATTTGCAGTTTCAATCTACTTCCTTTATTAAATCACGCTGCTTAAATATATAGAGTTTCATTGCGATCAGTTTACAGCAACTAAATATTGTAGAAATTATAAGATACTTATCTGTATTCTTAAGCCTCTAAAAATATAGGGAATTATTTTTGAATTGATTGATCAAATATTGACCATAAAATTTGACCAATTGAATTTATGCACATAAGATAAAGATGTTACAGCAAAATCTGTGACCAGGCGTGGAAACCTGTTACTCAACGAACTAAAGAGTCGCTTTTAGTGGCTCTTTTGTGTCTACATGGCGTTTTTATGGTAAGCCAGGTAGGGCAGTCTTTGACTGGCCGTTTCGTTGAGCGGTATTTCCACACCCTATTTGGTTTGCCTCCATCTCGTGGAAAGGATGTTGGCAAACGACAATCTATCAACGAGGTTTAAAATGCGTCTTTATACTATTTCTATCTGTTTTTTCTCTAGCAAAAAGATACTTCTGAATTAATGAATATTTAATTCATTAATCACTAACTTTAATTTTAATTACTTCTAATTTCGTAATCTTACGAGATATAGAGAAGTATTGCCTAGAGAAAATAAAATGGCCCGTACTAAGCTTTTAACCAATATTATTCAAAGAAAAATGATGGTGCCTGACGAAATGTCGCACTCAAATCTGCACCATAACTTTGAAATATCACTTTATGACTTCGCCAACCATGAGATCCTAGAAAAACTATATAAAGCAGACAATCAACGCTCCACAGAGTGCTGGAGCCCTGCTGAAATTCAGGAGTTTATTCTAAACTGTTTGAATGATCGTAATGTCAATTTATGCGTTCGCTATTGGAAAGATGCTGCTGGTAATATTTATATCATCGATGGTGGGCACAGGATTTCAATTATCTATGCTTGGATCAAAAGATACTTTATTGATGAGCAAGTAATAGGAGCCCCAAAATTCACGGCACCACAAAAACGAGATATTCGTCAGATTCGTAATCGATTAGGTGGATTAGCTGATTTTCAAGAGTTATGTAGCGATTCTGAGTATCAGCAAAAATTAAAATCAACCAAAATTAATTTTATTGAAGTCATTGGGACACCTGAGGAAGCTCGAAAAGCCTTTTGTTCAATCAATTCGGATACGAAGCGATTAGATCCAGATGAAGAATATCATTTACAAAATAGGGGGAGTGATGCTTTTTATGTGATCTATGCGTGTTGTTATATAAACGATAATAAATCCAACTTGGCTGAACTGAATTACGAGCGGATAAATGAAGTGATCACTTTGGGTGAGCAAATTCATGATCATCTTTTTAAGATAATACTTTTAGAACCAGATTTAACACACGGTAAAAAAATCGGCTTGGTCAATGAACTCCTGAATATCATGTTTGGTGATACTAGTCAGAATACTGTGAATATAGACCAAGGTCAGCGTGTAGAAAATTTAATGCTAAAACTTAGAGTTGTGCTGTGTCGTATCGCTACACCACCAATTAGTATTCGGATTCCAAGTTTGGGCTTACACCCAAAACTATATTTTTATAAAGATAATCGTTTTCAAGTGACATCCTTTTTGGCCTGGTTCTCTATCGTCTGTGAAATTGAACAAGACTGTTTTGAAATACAGAATAAGAAGTTAGATTTTATTGGATTTACTCGAGCACGCCGTGGTGTTGAAAGTTTAATTGAAAAAATTCCTGTGGCCATCAAAGAAACTGTCGGTAAGTTTGGTAGCGGGATCAGATCACATGAGCGATTGAAGAACGTGTATCAAGCCTTTATCTGTATTGGACTCAATATGGATTTAGATTTTGAAGATGAAGTTTGTTTGAACACCGTCATTCTTTCGATGAGTCAATCATTTGATTATATTAATTTTAATGATTTTTACCTTGAACGTTTTGATGGTGATTATGATGAGAGCATTGTTGATGATGTTGTGAGCTTTGTGAAATCAGTAAGACCATCAAAGAAGAAAAAACCTCTAAATTTTTCACTCGCAGCCAAAAGAAACCTGTATCAACGTGAGGAAAGGAAAACATGGAGCTATTGCGAAGTATGTGATAGCGCTTTATACCTTGAATCGACTGAAGTAGATCATCGAGAATCGAAAGCAGAAGGTGGTTACGGTGTTTTAGAAAATGGAGCAATTATTCACCCGATATGTAATCGTTTTAAGTCAGATCGTGCTTTGGAAGAAGTAAGAGCAGATTTATTTGACTAAAAAGATAAGGGAGCAAATGCTCCCTTATCTTTTTGTTTTTTAGTAGACTGGGGTCAGTGTTTAGCCTAAGCAACCAATATGAAAACAATAGACTATTACAACCAATACGCAGATCAATTTTTACAAGCCACGTTGTATGTGGATATGGAAAGTCTATACCAACCATTTTTAGCTGAGGTGCCAGATTCAGCACGGATCCTGGATTTAGGCTGTGGCTCAGGGCGTGACACTTTGGCTTTTAAAAATAAAGGCTATCAAGTTGATGCTATCGACTATTCTGAAGTATTGGTCGAACGAGCGAGCCAACTGACTGGTATCGCTGTTCAGCAGCAAAGTTTTTATGAGCTTGATATGCACGATGTTTATGATGGGGTATGGGCATGTGCCTCTTTACTACATTGTGCTCGTAATAGACTCCCTGATGTTTTAAAACGTATTCATGCTGCATTACGCCGTGGCGGTGTGTGCTATATGTCTTTTAAATATGGAACAGCAGATAGAGTAAAAGGCGGTAGGGCGTTTACTGACTTAAATGAAGAGCAGGCTCAGGAATTGTTAGACCAGTTGAATGGGGTTAGGGTATTAAAACAGTGGATTACAGTAGATCAGCGACCTGATCGACAAGAAAAATGGCTGAATGTACTTTGGAAAAAACATGCCTGATTTTATTCTTACAGCTCAAAAAAAATTGAAATTCCTAAAAAATATCAAACTGGTTCTATAGTCGGAGAGTTTTAGTGGTCATTATAAATTTTCACTATTGATTATTCTCAAACGATTAGCTATTGAAAAATGGCAGGACACAAGGATTACAGAACTGATTGGGTGTGGCATTCGAATCATGAAAGACCACACCAAGCTAACAAAGGAAGATCACCTTTAATGGCTGCTTAACCTCTACTTATAACTTCGGTTATTTATAGGCTACCGAGGATTCCATGGTTTTTAATCCGCATCTGTTTATGAAGTCATTTTACTGTACAAGTTTCCAAGTTATATAGAAAATTATGGTTATCAATATGATTTAATTACTCCCATAATATCAAGATATGTGTGGCGATTTAAGAAATCTCTAAATAACTTATATTTACATTCTTAATTAAAAAAAATATGATCAAAGTTCAGACAGAGGATTTTGATATTTAATAAATATAAAAATACCTCTTAGTGCCAACTTTGTCATGGATAAAACTTAATGCAATTAAATAACAATGGTTCTAGTACTGAACTAAGTACACTCGCACCTAAAATAATTCTTTCCCCTTTATTAAAAGCTATGGTGGGGACTCTTAAAAACCATCAATCAGATCATTTCTTCAATTATTATGGGCCTTCTCATAATTTGCATTTTGATGCCACCGCTTTTGTGTCTGCAGTATTTAAGCAGATCGGGACTAAAAACGATTCAAAGCCAATTTATAACATCATCAAAGATATTCAATTATTACCTGAAGATTCAAAACTCAGAATAAGCACTTTATTTGATAAGGAATCTGAAGCTAAAACTGCCCAGACCTATCGTGATTTAGACCAAGTGATGTCTGAAATTGTTCAGCAAGTACTTCAAAATGCTCCGACAGGTATGGCACTGAATTTTCTCAACCAATTCTTAGGCGATCTCAAATATTCTGATCCAGTGATTGCCAAAAATTCTCAGTATCCTATGCAAGTCAAAGGACAATCTAAAGTAGCTTCTTTGCAATATACAAACGACTTAAAAGCAAAAGATGGCGAATTACGACTTTTCACTGTTACTGAAGAAATCAGCAAACCTCAATGGGTGAAAGAGGTTTGCGAGGCAATCAAAGCCATTGTGAAGCAGTCCTACTCAGCTGGTGAAAAGATGCCATTAGAGGTTGCTGAACGTATGCAGGAAATTCTTGATGATGAATGTTCTGCTGAAAATAATGATATCCAAAATCTACTTCATTTCGTAGAAATCAAAGCACTATCACGAGCTCGTATCCGAAATTGCTTCAAAATTATGGAGATCATTGCGGATCACATTGAGAAGACTGAGCGTAACGATTTCAAGCGTGAGTCCGCTGTTTCCTATATCCGTAAAGCAATTGCTTTCTTTGAGATTTTTGGTAATCGAATTGCTCCATGGAATGAGGAGACAACGGAAACCATTAAGGACTATGGTATTGACTTTAGTGCTATCTATGGCGCTGTAGGTAAAGTTGATTTTAATGGTTTGCTGGCCTATGTTGGAGCAACAGATGCTTTGCCAATCTGGGTAAAACCAAAAATTGAAATGAATGATATTCGTCATGAGGATAAGGAAGGGCTATCTCTAAAACGTGAAGTCACTTATGCCTTTCGAGTGAATGGGGAGTTTGTTAAAGAGGAAAAAGTAAGTTCATTTAACTCTAAGTTGCAGATCAATTATAAGACAAGCAAAGGCAACCGTTCGGGTACAGATACCATGCTGACTGCTTATGAAGCTCGTCTGCATACTATCAATAAAGCATTGCTGCTGAAGGATATTGTGGATGATAAAGGTCAGCCGATTTCTGAAGAACGATTAAGCAAAGAGTGCTCAGATCGCGTTGCTCAAGTAGAGATGTTCCAGCTCATTATGATGTACTTCGTTCTATCTGGGGCAGACATGAAGATTTCAGATTTTGAAGGGGCATTCAATAAACTGGTTGATGCATTCAAGAATCCTCAAAAAATCCGACTTAACCTTACTCGTATCTTAGACGAAAAGCTCAATACCGAAAAAATGCATGAGCGAATGGAGGCGATCACGTCTACGATCACTACAGCGCTAAAAGCGAATCTGGATTCCATCATTAGTGAGATGGAAAAGGATAGTAGTCTTAAAACTGTACTCTACATCCTTCCAAGTATTGTGAATCTAGATGTATTCAAGAGTTCAATTGGTGAAGATGCGGAACAGTTCTTTAGTATATTTAAGGGTAAAGAATCGAACTTTTACAGCTACATCTCGATGGTGGATGCTAGCCGTAAAAAATTGGCGAAAATGAGCCAAGACGAAATCATTCGAAAGAATGATTATGCTCGTAAAGCCCTAAGCGAGATTGAGTTTAATTCCACACTGAAAATTCGAACGTTGGTACCGATTGAGAATCCTAATACCGACCTAGATCAATTTGATGTCGCTCGTAATCTGAATATTCCTTGTTTACCAGTATTGATGGTGCCGACCAACAAGAAGGTCAGCGACAATGGGCTGCCACATTTTTATCATCCTGAGAGCTTAAGTTATGACAACTTGTTATCTAAATACAAGGTCATGATTCATTATTCATCTAAGCTATTTCGATTGAGTGACCTAAAAGGCGGCCATGCTCAATTATGTTTGGATGAAAAAGAAAATGCTTTGATCATCAGTACGTCATGTTTTTCGATTGCGATTCATCTATTCCTTAAACATCTGATTAAAGAAGTAAAAAATCAACTGGGTATTGAAGAGCGCTTATATGTACCTCTAATGCGAATTGACTCAGTTGATGAACATGAGAATGAAGAAAAAGCCCAATTTCAAAGGAAATCAAAAAAGATCCAAAAAGGTGGGTTTAATCCTGAGTGTAAACGAGCGTATGCCACCGCTTATACCCTTGAGAAGTTGCTGAACAATGATGATGCTATTGTGAAGGTACAGGGGCTTAAGTATCAACCAGATCCTATGCCTTATGGTAATCAAAATGGTGAGCGAGTTTGTGCCCCGGTGAATCTCGCTATGGATAAAACAGTCACTTACCGTATTCAGGCTGCAATTGAAGCACTGTCAGGATATTCAGAAATCATCATCCCATTTGAGGGCACTAAGGACAAAATTGCCTGTATTAGCTATAACTCTCGACCTGAGAATGATGTGGAATTTAAGTATCAGCATCAGAAGGATTTGCTACTGCTTAAACCAGATTATGGCTACATCTGCTACGTCTATACACTTGAGCGTATCAACGATAAACAGGGTCGCTTATCACTACAGAAGGTCAGTCATGCCCCAGTTGCTGAAGACAATCTGAGAACAAGTAAGGCGATGCACCGTATCATCGAAAAACTGCAGTCAGATGGTTTTGAAGATGTTGTATTGCTTTCACACCATTTTGCACAGCGTAAGATCGGTAAGACTGAAACCAGCAACTTGATTCATGAAAGTGAAAGTGCTTTGGATCAACTTGATCAGTTGTTCCCGAATATGAATTTCTATCCATTCCAGTCTGATACGATCCCAGCACTGAGCTTAAAAACCAGTGATAACAGTCGTGTCTATGAGGTACCGCACCATCAGTACCATACGGCGATCATCAATCAAAAAGAATATAAACAATCCTTGTCCGTATATAGCTTTGCGACTAAACGTACTGTGGGTGTTCGTACTCAGAATGGTATTTGTTCGTATTTCTATATGTTAACCAGTCAGGAGCATTCGATTCATAATGATAAACGAATCAGATTGCACAGTAATATTATTGATGTGAATGATTCCAATGAAATGAAATCAATTCGCTCTGTATTGCGTGGACTGCATTACTTTGAGTCTGAACGTCCTACAGCTGGCAAAAACTTCACTCCGGTACTTGAGCCTTCCCATATTCGTGGCACCACTGGCATTCAAGAGCTTGGTGAAGTCATAGTGTCGAGTCGTCTAAATAAAGGCGAAGTCGTCATGAGTCTGCCAGCCTTAATCGGCAAGCTCGAAGAATACGTTATTCTGAAGAATGAAGACTTGATTGATCCAATCGAGCCGATTCCAGAGGGAGCTGAAGAAATTTTAGCGACTGATGTGGAGTAAGCGCCGTGGTAAAAAATGAAGCCAAAGTTTGGGGCGAGGTTTATGAGATCGCTGTTAAACGTGGTTCGATTATGGCTTTGCTTGATGCAAAGCTATTATCAGCCAGCAATCCTGTAGTAGCAGAATGGAATAGTAAACAGATTGCTGATGTCTTTCAGGAAATGAAGGAAGCGCTATATAGCGATGTCATTAATGCCGCTATCCATGAAAATATCGAAAGCTATTTTCAGCAATTGATAAAAACTGGATTCGGGCATGGTTATACCAATACTCGTGAGTTTCTAAGAAAGATCAAGCCAAAAGGTAATGCAAGGGCTAAAACGGCGAATGCAACACCAAATTGGAGCTTATCTGGCATCTGGTGTCCGCTGACAATGCCAAATGATATAACCCAGACCATTGTAGATGACTACACAACTGAGGAAGAACATATTGCTATTAAAGCCTTCAAGGAGAAGGCGTTGGAAACATGGAATCAACAATTCAGTCTTACCCACGCTAAAATGTTTGGTAAGGGTATGTTTGGTCGTGCTGATTTCTTGGCGGTAATCAAAGTCAAATCCAACTATCATGTGCTGGTTCAGGAATATTCATTATTTTACGTTTTAGGTGAACCAGAACAATTCAACGCCAAGGATTCTTGTACCTATTTGCAAGAGTACAAGCGTTACATCAAACATTCTGAATCCCAAAGTGTTTTCTCATACGTAAATGCAGAAGCTCAAGAGATCCCATTTAAGTTCTCAAAAAAACTACGTGAATACTTGAGAGCCTATGTCCGTAAGGAAAAAGTCCTATTTAAGATGGCGCAAGGCTGTTCGTATGCAACCACTTTTGTTGATTCTTTTAAATGGCAGTTTGAACAAGATGACATGCCAAATATTCGTCTGAGTGTGATGGCGATCACCAGCCGGGGAAGTGAGTACATCTCTGCTGAATTTGCGGATAAAGATAAATCACCAGAGCTGGAAATTATGTATCAGCTGGGCAAGGAGTATCAGGATAACGTTCTGAGTCTGGACGATATGGATGAACGCACGAAACTGCAAGTTGAGATTCTGAATTATCTGGTGAATGAACCTGTCAAAAACATCTCGGAAATCGTGTCCAAAAATATTAGCGATATTTCCTACGGTCAGGATCTTACTTTCACTATTACTGAAAGGCTTAAGGATTTTGTGAATCCTAACCAGCCACTGGCTTTAGAGTGGGTTTTTGACTTGATAGATCGGCAAGTCGATGACGAAGACCATAACCAAAAACTTAAAGAGATGGTGCAGGCTGAGTTTAAAACAATTCGTAAGGGAAAAATTGAGAATAAAACTTCATTCACCTTACGTGATTTGCATAAATGCGCCGTAGTACTGGCACTGAAGGAAAGTAAACAAGGTCGGGTGAATTTCATCTGTTTGACTGGTACGCCGGGGATTGGGAAAACATCGAGCGTTAAGACCTTGTTGGTCGATTTGGAAGGGTTTTTCTTCTTCTACGCCAGTCCACGAGTGTTGATTAACGATGATGTGGTCAGTGATTTATCTAAAATATCAGCTACGATTACCAGTAACAGTGATGTGGTGACACAGGCACAGCAAATCTATTCGAAGATTCACAATACGGATTGTAAGGTGAATGCTCGTGGTGCCGCTATTGTGGGTGGTGTTGAAGATATGAAGATAGATCATGGCTCAAGTGTTCTATTGTTCAAACAAGATGAATACCGGAAGCTCAAAGACCTGGAACAGAGTGCAAATGCCAATAGACGCTATGCCAATACCTCAGAATCTAAAATTACGGCAACCAATAAGAAGTTTGCCAGAGTGTTTGATTCATTAGGGGAAGCGACCCAGCAATTACTTGTATTCCATCCAGAGCTCAATAAACTGACGATGACTGTAGCAAGTCAGGCATTCATGCCATATAACACCACACCAGCTGGACCACGAAACCCAAGGGAAAACCAAAATAAAACTGTGGCAGCTTCCAGTTTGGATGGGCTGGAAAAAATGTTCCAATACAAAATCGATAAGAAGCCGACAGAGGCCAAAATCGAACGGAGAGAGTTTGCCAAAAAGTTCCCTAACATTGTAGTGATGTTTGATGAAATTACAGGGGATTCAGGCACACGTACTTTTATCAATGAGATGCTGAAATTCCTTTCCAAAAACTTCATTGAACCGTTTCAAGGTAATTCACCATTTACGGTGACTGTGATTCTTGCTGATGCATCCCTCAGTAATGTGAATGCAATCCAGAACTACATGAAGAAACAGGATCAGTTACCAGCAAAAATGTTCATCTCTCCATCTTTGGGTAATTTCCCATTCAAGATGCAGACTGCAGATCTGGATGATGGTAACTCTGTTCGTTCTAGTATCCATATCATGGCGAACTGTTACCCGGCAAGTGATCTTAAAATCCAATATATGCTCAAGCAATACGCCGTAGTCCCTGAAACAGATGATTTTGGATTGGATAAGAACCTGACTCATCTATTTCGCCAGAAAGCTGGGGAAAGGACTCAACAGACTGCTATCGAGCTTATTCAAAAGAATCTTGAAGATGGTAAAAAGCAAGTTATCTACTTTGCTCAGGATAAAAATGCATTGGCTGCACTCAGAGATGCATTAGTCGATGAAGGAGTGGTTGAACGCTCTAAGATTGGCATTTTTGATAGCCAATTAATAGGATACCACCGTTCAGAGTTGCTGGATCGCAAAGAGACATTGCAAGTCGTACTGATTACTTCGACTGCAGCTAGGGGTATTTCGTTCCCGAACTGTGATTCAATCATTGCTGCCATGCCTCGTTTCGCAATTGAAGCCTCTTTAATGGAAATCGCCCAGCTTGTTTACCGGGGACGTGGTGGATATTTGGATAAAGAGAAAAATGAGTGGGTCAACGGCGATGAACGTGATCGTCTGCTGACGATTCTGGTAGAAGATTTCTACTTGGTATCTAATGATGAAACTCAGACAGAGCTTGAATATAAAGTTAAGAGCTCATTGGATATGCTCTCAATTTTCATGCTTATTCGTGGGACTTTATACACTCGTATCACTGGGGATGCTGGCTTCAAAAAAACTCAGATTGCCATGATCCCAATTGGTGAGGTGAAGGATAAAGCCAGTGATAAACCGGGTTTAGCTTCTTTGATTAGGGATTTTATGAAGGACGTGAATAGTGTTCTTTATAAAATTGTTGCAACTGAAGGTGAGTTGGTAGGTAGGCTTAAGGCTGTGGTAGAGAAGGCCCAAACGGTTTACTCAGCAAATAAGCTCAGTTCCACCTATAGCACTAAGACCAACAAATACCGAAGTTTTTACACACCTACATTAACACCTGAGTTAAAAGAACTTCAGTTCTACGAGAAATGGTGCCGGGACAATCATTCGCTTAAGTCCAGATTACTCACTATTAGCGATCAGGAAGATGCTTTGACCATTCCTGAAAATATCTATATCTGTGGGCCTATGATCATGGAAGATCGCTCGAACTTTGGTAATAAGGAGTCTTTCGATATTGCCAATGATAATCTCTCACAAGATTCTTTAAGGAAATTCCGAAATGAGTTAATCGCCCTGCAGAGAAGATTCCCACAGTTGAATGTTTACAAGAACATTCAAAAGCACATTCGGGAAATTACGAATATGATTTCTTCTGTTCTTGAGTCAGAAACGGATAGCTATACAAAGGAAGTTGAGCAACAGGGAATGATGCGTAAGCTCTGGGTGACGTACCCGGTAGCGGCAAACGAGCTGGTTAAACTTCAAGACAAGAGCTTTGATAAAGACTGGTTTGATGCATTGAGCTTTGAGCTGAGAGTGAGGAATGCAGCGTTTCCGGTAATGCCAGAATATCGGGATCATCCATTTCGTGGTACTCAGCAATTATCAGGGCATCCAGTGTTTGAAAGGTTGTTCGAGCAGACAAATTTCATGCTTTGTCGTGAATTAAACTTGGTGAATACTTTGACTATGTTTAATGAATGATTCAAATTATATTATCTATTTAGTAGAGGATTAATGTGCATATACCTACTGCACAAGAACAACTTAAATTTCTAAAAAATATTCAGCTGATTTTACAGTCGGGTAGTTTTAGTAGCACCTATAAATTTGCATTGCTGATTAGCCTAAGCCGATTAGCTATTGAAAAAGGTGAAGATTCAGGTGAGAGTCTATCACTCGAATATACGGATATCGCTGAGAAGTTTATCGAGCTGTATTGGAAGCAAGCAGTACCCTATACCTTTAATGATGAAGGGCAGCTGATTTTAAATCAGAACAATGGTAAACAAGCTGCCATTGTGAATCGCATTATACAGTTTCGGCAAAGCTACTCTTCTTTGGGGTTATTAAGACGAGATTCATTGGTGTGGTTGAAGCTAGTTAAAGATGTCGCTCGCACTGTAAAAGACATGCCAGTCCGCTACTTGCAAAACATCAATGGTGAAAATTTTGAGTTTTTATATCAGCTTGATCGGTGTGGAAAGCAGCTTACCCTTTTGCCTCAAGTCATGTTTTGCTTAAGGCAATTCAGTGAGATCATTGAAGAGCTTTGCCAGAAACGTTGGATTGACTATATCCGTAAGAACAGCAGCAATGCACCTATTTTGAATCAGTTGCCGAATCTTGAACAATTCATGTTTGAGCCGAGTCGGAACCAATTAAATGCTGTGGCTAATGTGTTGGTCGAGCTACAGGACTGTAAATGCTTCTACTGCAATAAACCGATGCGCAATGGCAATTACGCCGTTGATCATTTCATTCCATGGTCTATGTATCCATCAGATACAGGTCATAACTTCGTGTTAGCAGATTCAAGCTGTAATTCTAAGAAAAGTAATCTACTGGCATCTGATGAATTTTTGCATAAATGGCAGGAGCGTAATGAAGAACAGGATTTGATCATTGTAGATCGAGTTTCTGTTCTTGGTTTTTTAACGGATAAAGAGCGGTCGCATAAGGTGGCGGAGTGGGCGTACGTTCAAGCAAAAAATAATGGATATATTTACTTCAGCTCATAATTGAAGTTGTTAAGTTAGGGTTACTGCTTACTCGACATTTCAATATTTAAGCTATCGATTAAGAAGTTTTCTTGCTTTAATTAAAAAAGTTTTAATAAAACTATTTACAAGGTGGTTTGCGAGAGCTACTATTTGCTTCAGGAAATTTAAAAATAGTTTTTTTAAAACTATATTTGGAGTAATTATGAAACTAAATGAAATATGTTCAAGTATTACAGTTGGAATCAATAAATTCAATGATACTCATGAAGAGAATTTAATCCAAGTCAGTTTATTGACAGGTCAAAGCCTAAACGATAAAGGTTTTCTGGATGTAAATACTCGTACAACGAAAACAGTATTTGTCGATGAGGAGCTTATTGAAAAAAAGAAATTAAAAGAAGGTGACATTGTTTTTTTATCAAAGGGCACAAATCTACGAGCTTCAATTGTGACTGCGGAACAGGAAAAATTAAATTTATTTGCTCCTGCAACATGTCTAGTCATCAAGGTAGATTCGGAAGTTGCTTTACCAGAATTTTTAACTGTTTTCTTAAACAGTAAATATGGTCAAGCAGTGCTCACCAGTCTGAATAAGGGTACTACGATTATGAATATCCCTGTGAGCAGTCTAAAGGATATTGAAATTTCAGTACCAGACTTAGGCATACAGCATAAATTGGCAGAAGTATTTCACAAAAATAATCAAGTCTTGCATGCAATAGAGCAACTGAAAGTTCAACAAATTAAAGCAACCAATGCCGCTTTTCAAAAGTTGATGGCCTAAATAGGAAATTAAAAATGAAAAATACAATCGAATATTTAGATGCCTTATCGACTATGACAGGCTTGATGACACGTAGTGCTGCATTAGAACTATTTACTTTGATTGCTTATCTTGTAAAAGAGAATGGAGAAGAAAGTAAAAATATCCTTTTATCAACACACGATAACATCTCAACTTTTATTTCTGATTTTGTAGCGGAAAAAGAATTTCACTGGTTTTCAAAGGATGTAATTCGTTGGAACGCCAATCAGCTTGTGAATATTGTTCAGGTGTTTTTAAGCCTGCGGGAAGAGTGTTCGAATAATCAAAATTATGGTGAAAAAGCTTTTGAAGTATTAAAAGCTTTTGCACTTAATTCAAATAAAAATGGGGACATGTTTAATATTGATTCACAAAATATTCTAAATATATTCACATCTATTATAGGGTCTGTCGAAGACAAAACACTTTACGATGGGGCATGTGGTCTAGGATTATTAGCACACGAGCTTAATACTCAAAAGCCTATATTACGTGATATCAATGAAGCAACAGTAGGGGTGACAAAACTGCTTTTTGCCTTAAGTGAAAAAGAGGCAGATATTCAGCAGGCAGATTCATTAAGTGAAGGCTCTTCAAGCTATGGTGTTGATCTTGTAGTGAGTACGCCACCAGTCAATATGAGGGTCTTAGAATCCTTGGTAGCAGGACAAAATTATTTAAAAGAATTATTTATTACTGCTCGTATTCCTACCAGTGCATCTGAGAGTCTGTGGATTCAACAAGCACTATATAACTTAAATGCGCATGGTAAAGCATACCTTCAGATTATCCCTGGCTGGCTATTCAGAGGTGGGTATGATGCAGAGTTGCGTGAAAAAATAGTGCAATTAAATTGGGTCGAAGCTGTTGTTTTACTTCCTGCTGGTATTTTGACTGATTCAAATATTGAAATGAGTTTACTTATTTTAAATAAAGCCAAAGCTAAAGATACCATTCGCATGGTGGATGCACGAGGTTTAGGCGAGCGTCAGCGTAGAAAGCTTCATTTAAGCCTGAATGATGCACAGAAAATTAAGGAACTGCTCACTGTTGATCAGGAGAATGAGTGGTCAAAAGATGTCACTATCCAACAGGTCAAAGCCAATAAATATAGCTTACACTGTACGGAATATTTTGATGTGCATATTGAAGTTGAGCAGTTAGATCTTGAGCATGAGCTCGCAGTACTGCAAGAAAAGCAACGTCAGTATTTGAGTGTGAAGGATGAATTTAATCAGCTCTTAAACAACATTTGAATGAGTAATCTTACTTAAATAAATGTTACTCATATCACTGAATTTAGATTTAAATATTTGAAACAGATTTCAGGTGTCAGAGCGGAGTCATGATGAATCAGCTCTCACCTAAACGTATGTTCACTAAAAAATTAACCGCATTTCATCAAACAGTACCGATTACTACACAGCAGGCAAACAGCCTATTAGAAAAAGCAGTAGAGCCCTACAGTCTTTTATGGCAGAAAAATTTAATTCATATTTAATGCCAAATGATTTGTATTGTTCATCCTTGGTACTAAATTTATCCACTAAATAAGCTATAGGCAGAGCATGGTTAACGTGCTCTGTTTTTTCATGAAAAACGATAAAGTGGTTTATTGATTTCACATTTGTTTTGGTAGAAGTGGCTAAAAACAAGCATTAATAAATGTTTAAATGTCAGTTAAAAGAGAGATGTTATACTTAGTTCAATTGTCACCACCTTTAAATGAAATTAGCGCGTTAACTGTTTATTTTATGGCTAGGATCAATCCATAAGCCTTGAAGTTAAAGAATTATTGGGCTTTGTTGTAGAAAATATCCAACTATATGATTTTATTATATTTGTTTTTTTAAATTTTCGCAAACCCCTTGAAAATTAGTATCTTGCAAAATATTTATGCAACAAAGCCATTCTAAATTAGACTTATGTACAAAATATTTTTCTTAATAAAAATAACGTGAACTGATATGCTTATTTTAAGGGGAGCTTTGTATAAAAGCATAATAAAGTACAGATAGTTGTAAATAATATGATGAATTTAACTGAGTCTCAGTTTGATTTTTTAAAGGACGTAGATCCTTTGATGCATGCTTTATTAGTCAGTGCGGAAGCAGCATACTACACAGCACCAGCGCATACACTTGTACAAACCCGAAAATTTGCTGAGATTCTGGTTAATAAAGTAGCCCAAGCCAATCAACTTGAAATCCCTGAACAGGCGGATTTTCTCTCCCGTATTCGTTTACTTGAGAATAGACTCAAGCTGAAAGCTGACTTTATCTCTGTTTTACATACCTTGCGTGTTAATGGTAACAAAGGTGCGCATGATGCCGAAACCGATCATAGTGATGCTTTGACTTCACTACGGTTATCGTATCGAATGGCACAGTGGTTGTATATTCTGACTACTCAGAAAACCAAATTGTTCCCTGAGTTTGAAGCACCTGTTGACCCAACGCTTGAAGCACGGCGCATGCGTTTTGAATTGATGGAGCTACAGCAGCAGTTGCGTACGGCACAGGACAAGCAAGCTGTTCACTCAGATATTCAACATAAATTGGCAGCCCTAGAAGCAGAGAATTTACAGCTTAAGCAACAGCAGCAAGTAGAAGCACAAACATTACAGGCTCAACTCGCTGCCTATGAAGCAAAAGTAAAAGAGCTGGAACAGCAGGCAACCATGCCTACTTTAGAGACACCTATTGAAGATGAGCAATTGAATATAGCCAATGCTTCATTTGAATTGTCCGAGGCTGAAACACGAGAGCTCATTGACCGTCAGCTTCAGCTCGCAGGTTGGCAGGCAGATACACAGCTTTTAAGGTATAGCAATGGCGTTCGCCCGCAAAAGGGTTTAAACCTTGCAATAGCAGAATATCCGACGTTACTGGATGGTGAAGAGGGTTTTGCGGATTATGTACTTTTTGAAGGCTTAATGCCTGTTGCAGTGGTTGAAGCGAAGAAACAGAACAAAACCGTCAGTCAGTATATTCGTCAGGCGGAGCGTTACTCACAAGGCTTTCTATTTGCGTCTGATTTAGACAAGCCCTATAAGAATACGCCGTGGACATCTGAGGAGAAGGTCTACCACATTCCTTTTGTGTATGCATGTAATGGTCAAAAGCAGTCTAAGCGTTTAGCTGATGAGGGCGGAATCTGGTTCCGTGATGTACGACATCCATCCAATATTTCTAAGGTATTACAAGGTTTCCATTCCCCAGAAGGGTTGAAGTGGAAACTTGAGCAGGATATTGAACGTGCAGATGAATATTTAGAACAGACCGAGATCCTGCCATTCAATGATCGTTCCTATCAGCGTGAAGGAATTAAAGCGGTTGAGCAAGCAATTGCCAAAGACAAGCAACGTATTTTACTGGCTATGGCAACAGGCACAGGTAAAACGCGTTTAGCGACTGGCCTAATGTATCGATTAATCAAAAGCCAGCGTTTTAAGCATATATTGTTCCTAGTTGATCGTTCTACTTTAGGCACACAGGCATTTGATGCATTTGGTGCTGAAGTCATTGAGCAAGGCCAAACCTTGGCACAAATCTATACTGTTGCCGATTTAGGTGTAGATACTACTGAACGTCCTGAAGTTCAAGTTGCTACAGTGCAAAGCTTGGTACATCGTCTGTTTAACAGTGATGCACCACTGCCAATCGATTTTTATGACTGTATCATCATTGATGAAGCACACCGTGGTTATACCCTGGATAAGGAAATGACCGAAGGTGAGGAAACGATTCGTGATGAAGCGCAGTACTTGTCTACCTATAAGCGTGTAATCGACTATTTTGATGCCACCCTGATAGGTTTGACTGCAACACCTGCACTACATACAACAGAGATTTTTGGTAAGCCTGTATTCACATACAGTTTTACTCGTGCTGTAGAGGAAGGCTATTTAGTCAACTATGACAAACCGATTCGCTACATCACCAAGCTTAGTCAGGCAGGCATAGAGATTCCTGAAGGGACATCTGTTCAAGTGATGACTAATGCTACAGGGCAAAAGTCTACGGCGCTACTACAAGATGATATGGCGTTTGATGTGGCAGACTTTAACCGTCGTGTGATCAATGAAAGTTTCAATAAAGTGATTTGTCAGGCATTGGTTGAAGACCTTAATCCACTAGGTGATGAGAAGACCATGATTTTCTGTGTGACGGATCGTCATGCGGATCAGGTGGTAGCATTGTTAAATGAGCTTTTCAAAGAGAAATATGGGAAAGACTGGAATAATGATGCTGTGGTGAAAATCACAGGCAATGCAGATCAGCCGAGCAAACTGGTAGAGAGCTATAAAAAGAATAAGTTCCCGAATATTGCTGTTACTGTTGATTTGCTTACTACAGGTATTGATGTACCGAAGATCTGCAATTTGGTGTTCATGCGTAAAGTCCGTTCACGTGTGCTGTTTGAACAGATGCTCGGTCGTGCAACCCGGTTATGTCCTGATATCGGTAAAACAGAATTCCGTATATACGACGCCGTAGATATTTTTGCGACCTTGCAAACGGTTAATACCATGCAGCCGATTGTTGTGCGTCCAAATATCAGTATTGATCAACTGATTCGTGAGTTAAGTAATCCAGAGTTGATGCAGAAAGCAAAAGCAATCAATGTTCCTTGTATTGATGAAGTCAAGCGTACGCAAGCGGATATCGTTCTCGATGAATTTATTCAGAAAGTGACCCGTATTTTAGGTAAGGCTGAGAAGTTTAAGCATCATCCTGATCAGGTCAAACTGCGTGAAGCACTTGGAAAAATCAAAGAAAACTTTAAGGTTGATTCATTTAAGTTACCACAAATGCTGCGTGCTAAAGGTGTGGATGATCTTGGTATCTGGCTACAGCAGCACAGTGCGATTTTAGAAGCACGTTTGGCTGAGGTTCGTAGTGCTCTCGGCACCTTGGATTTACCGATTATCTCGGATGAGAAAGATGAACTGATTGAACGTGTCGTAGATACGGCACATCAACAGCCTGAAGATTATCTGGAATATTTCGATAGCTTCGTTAAAACAGCCGTGAATCACAATGCCGCTATCAAAGCGGTTGTTACACGACCATCAGATCTGACTCGTGAGCAGTTGCGAGAACTGGAAAACTTGTTGACTAGCAAGGGCTTTACCCCAAGCAAGCTGACCCAGGCACTAGGTGGCAATGAGTCAAATCAAACATATGCTTCACAGATCATCTCTATGATTCGCCGTTCAACATTGGGTGAAGAAATCTCATCGGTGGAAGAACGTTATCAGCGAGGTCTAAACAAGATTCTACAGCAGCGTGCTTGGACTGAGGATCAAAAGCAATGGTTGGCACGTTTAACCCTGTTTATTGCCAAAGAGGTGGTGGTTGACAAGAATATGATTCACCATCAGTTTGCTAAAGACGGTGGGGTTAAACGCTTGAGTAAGTTACTTGATAGCGACGTTGAAAAACTGGTCGATGATATCCATGACGGGTTGTGGCAGGCCTCTTAACTGCTACAATTCACCTGTAATAAAATTTCTATATTTTTCACATTTTCTGATGAAGTGCAGCACATGACACAAAATGATATTGTCCAAAAACTCTGGAATCTTTGCGATGTATTGAAGGATGACGGGATTAACTATAGCGATTATGTGTCTGAACTGGTGATGCTGCTCTTTGTCAAAATGGTTGATGAGCTGGATGACGAGTTTTCTACACTCGCCAAGATTTATCCTGAACAATATAAATGGTCACATTTTAAAGATCATAACGGCATTGAGCTATTAAACTTCTATAAGCAAATGCTCTTGGACTTGTCTCAAAATCAGAATGAGCTGATTGCATCAATTTATGCCAATGCTCAAACCCGTTTACGTGAACCTCGCCATTTACAGCAACTGATCAATGAATTTGACAAGCTGGACTGGTTTAGCATTAAAGCGGATGGACTAGGTGATTTGTATGAGGGCTTGCTTGAGAAGAATGCGACCGAAACCAAATCAGGGGCAGGTCAGTACTTTACTCCACGTCCATTGATTAACTCTATAGTAAATTGTATGCAACCAAAGCCAAGTGAAGTGATTCAAGATCCTGCATGCGGTACGGCGGGCTTTTTAATTGCTGCGGATGCGTATATACGACAGCACCATGATTTATATTCACTGACTGAACAAGAAACTCAATTCTATACTTTAGATGCTTTTGTTGGTGTAGAGCTTGTACCGAATACGCGCCGTTTAGCACAAATGAACTGTTTGTTGCATGATATTGGTGGTGAGCAGGGGGCAATTAAACTGGGTAACTCGCTTGGTCCTGTAGGGCAGGCTTTGCCAAAAGCTGATGTGATTTTAGCCAATCCGCCATTTGGTACGTCTAAAGGTGGTGAAGCAAGTATTACCCGTGATGATTTGCCATTTAACACTTCAAATAAGCAATTGGCATTTTTACAGCATATTTATAAGAACTTAAAACCAGGTGGTCGTGCCGCCGTGGTCTTACCAGATAACGTGCTGTTTGAAGCTGGACAGGGTACAGCAATTCGTCAGGACCTGATGAACAAATGTAATGTGCATACGATTTTGCGTTTGCCGACAGGGATTTTCTACGCGCAAGGCGTAAAAACCAATGTGTTGTTCTTTACCAAAGGAACAAAAGTCAATCCGCTACAAGACGAACACTGCACGGTAGAGACGTGGGTGTATGACCTCCGCACCAATATGCCAAGTTTTGGTAAGCGTACACCATTTACTGAAGCGCATTTGAAAGGCTTTGAAACGGTCTACGGCGCTGACCCGAAAGGTTTATCAGTACGTGCAGAGGGTGAATGGTCTTTAACAGAAGAGAGCCAAGAGCAAACACTTGAGAACAGCCGTTGGCGTAAGTTTAGTCGTGAATGGATTAAAGAACAAAAAGGCGATTCTTTAGATATTTCATGGTTAAAAGACAATGACGCCGTGGATGCTGCAAACTTACCAGAACCGCATGTGTTGGCAAGTGAAGCAATGTCTGAACTAACGCAAGCATTGGTTGAGTTGGATGCGTTAATGAAAGTCTTAGGTCAAACCGATGAAGCGAATACTCAAAAACAGCTATTAGCAGATGCTTTAGGTTTAAACGCTGAGGAACAGGCATGAGTTTAGATAATTTGCCTGTTGAGTGGTTGTTAACATCTATTGAAAATATTTCAGAAGTTATTGCAGGCGGTACACCTAAAGCAAATGATCCTGAAAACTTTGTTGAGCCACCAAATGGGATTGGTTGGTTAACGCCTGCTGATTTGAGTGGATATTCACATAAATATATTGGACATGGTAAACGAGATTTATCCGAAAAAGGCTATAAAAGTTCTTCTGCTAAATTAATACCTAAAGGTTCTGTGGTTTTCAGTAGTCGAGCGCCGATTGGTTATGTAGCAATTGCATCAAATGAGATATCTACGAACCAAGGTTTTAAAAACTTTGTTATTGATGAAAATATATCTTCGGAATATCTCTATTACTATTTAAAACGTATTCGTGATTTAGCTGAAAGTTTAGGAACAGGGACGACTTTTAAAGAGCTATCAGGAAGTGCTTGTAAGAAATTACCATTTGTCTTAGCACCATTAGCCGAACAACAAGAAATCGTACGTCAGCTTGATGTCATGCTTGCTCAGGTGGAGCAAATTAAAGCTCGTTTAGATGCGATTCCTGCCATTCTTAAAAAATTCCGTCAGTCGGTTTTGGCGGATGCGGTGAGTGGGAAGTTGACGGAGGAGTGGCGTGGTAAAGCTAAAGAGTGGGAATCTACTACGTTGGCTGAATGCACCCACAGAATTGGGGATGGCTTACATGGAACTCCCCAATATGTAGAAAATGGAGAGTATCATTTCGTAAATGGTAATAATTTAATAGATGGTGAAATTGTTATCAAAGAAAGTACAAAATCTGTTAATTCTTTGGAGTTTGAAAAACATAAAAGAGATTTGGGTGAGAATACTTTACTTTTGTCTATTAATGGGACAATTGGAAATTTAGCCTTTTATCAAAACGAAAAAATTATTTTAGGGAAAAGTGCTTGTTACTTAAATTTCAATGAAAAAATGAATAGAGATTTTGGCTATATTCTTCTTTCTTCGGAATTCTTTATTCAATATGCTCATGAAGTAGCTACGGGTGCTACGATCAAAAATGTTCCTTTGAAGGGGGTTAGAAATTATCAGTTTCTTTTACCTTCATTAGAAGAACAGGTTGAGATAGTAGCCAAAGTAAAACAGTTACTTGCATTAGGTTCTACTATTGAGCAAAAAATAGAAGTAGCTCAAAAACGAGTGAATTTACTCACTCAATCTATTTTAGCCAAAGCCTTTAGCGGTGAACTGACTACAGAATGGCGTGAACAGCATCAAGAGCTGATTACAGGTATAAACAGTGCGGAAAGCTTGCTTGCTGCAATTCAGGCAGAGCGGGAAGCGAGTAAGCCAGCCAAAAAGACACGTAAAAAGAAAGAAGTTTGAACAGAAAATGCCTCGAGGGGATGAGGCATTTTTTTAATTGTGTTAAAGGGGAAATGATACGTTCAAATTATTTGAGTGATTAATCAATAAGCTTAATTAATCATTTTAAAAGTAACGTATTGAATATGATAGTGATGAGTATTTTAATATTTAAAATTCGAGTGTTTTAATAATGAGCAGTTTAAGTTTTAGTCCTAGAAAATATTTAGAGCAGATATTAACAACACGAGGATTAACATCTGCTGATGGGCGTGTACTTTATCAATATCAATTATCAGTTGGGGAATTTAAAGAAATTGAAAACATTCTAAAAAAAAGGTTCCCATTTCAAAATATAAACCGCATAGGCGATGAATGGGCAAGGTTATTTACACTGTATGCTGCCGAGTGGTTTAGACGTGAATATACTGCAAAATGGACATGGGATCCGATTTTAACTGCATTAAATATCGTCAACTTACCCGTAAATACCAGAAATGAAGTTGTAATTAAAGGGCTGAGATTCTGGAAGCGCCCGATTATAAAATATAGTAAAGCCAATAACTACCTGGGTTCGATTTTTAAAGAGGGTGGGTTCCCGGCACGCCTGTTAAAAGAGGATGGCAATCGCTATATCTCGATTTTTCAAAAAGTGACCTCATTATATTTAAACAATAAATATGATATTGATGAATTAAGAGCTGAAATTCAGCAAGAATTAAAAACGCTGCCCCAAGCATTTGAGCATGATGAGACATTATCTTTAGTAATTGATATTGTAAAATTAATCATCGAAAAAGTGGAAAAGTATGGATTAAATGTACAGCAAGATCCAATTACCATTTTAGATCAAGAATCAAGGAGCTGGCGTAAAGAATTTCCATTGCCAATTGATGAAGATCAAACCATTGTAGATGATTTCTTAAGGCATTTATTTAAATCTACCACTGAAGAAATTTCTAAACATCACCAATTACGCCAGGCTTTCAAATGTACACATAGCTTGTCTAAGGATTTTAGAGAGCTATTTAGTACGGTTTATTTACCTGAAGAACTTTCTTTTACATTGAAAGAGAACACTGAGTTACTTCGAACACGGGGTCATTTGGTGATTAAAGAAGGCTTGAATAATAAAAGCCACTTTTTATGCGTTGCTTATCT
This sequence comes from Acinetobacter sp. YH12135, assembly GCF_013418565.1. Lineage (NCBI taxonomy): Bacteria > Pseudomonadati > Pseudomonadota > Gammaproteobacteria > Moraxellales > Moraxellaceae > Acinetobacter > Acinetobacter sp. YH12135. The sequence continues at coordinate 17,572 of NZ_VPBU01000001.1, read as the reverse complement.
TTCTTTGCAGGAGAGCCAACAAGTCATTGCAGAAATTAACCGAGGGTTTTCAAAAGACATTCGCCGACAATCCTGCAATGAAACCTTATATTTGTGTCTAGAGGTAGATGGGGTAGTACTTAGCTATAAGGAATTAGAAGACAGTTCCCTGGATTTTGAAACTTTACCTATAGCTTTTGAAATACAGGATAAACCAAAGTATATTGCACAAGGTGCGCTAAAAACCAAGGCATCTGAAGTCTTGCTTAGTCTGCCGGCTGGCGCAAAGTTTATCCCTACAGAATCAGAAGACTCACCACAGTATATAGGACAATTTTTAGCATTTGATCTGTATAAAATTAGTGGCCATCAACGGATTCTGACACAAGATGGTGATCAAATTTTCATTAAATGCGGTCACTCTCAAGTTGAATTTGAACAGTTATTATTTAGAACAAATAATATCAGCGCATTACAAACTTCACCGAGTTTAGCATTCACAGGAAAACCAGTATTAAAAACATTTGGTACACATACTTTATTTTGTGGCAAAGAGCCGATTGAAAGTATCCCTTTGCATGGGTTACTTGGACAACAGATGCTAACTTTAAAAAATAGACAGGGTGAAAGTCTATTAAAAAAGAAAGTAATTGTTTTACCAAAACATTTTGAAGTGAATGTAAGAGCAGGTGCTGTACTTAATCAAGCTATACTTGATATTGAATCAGATGCTGAAATTCAAATTGAAGTCTTGAATCCTCATTCAAGCTTAGTCTATGAAAAGACTGGAATATCGTATAAGTGCCAAGTGGTATGTGCAGTTGTACCTTTAGCATTAAACTTAAAAATAACCTTTAAATTTGGTGGAGAGTGTATTGTTACTGTTCCGTTCCCCGCAAGAGGCTTTAAACTGATTAATGAGCAGAAAGAAGTAACATCAAAAGATTTAGTAATTCACGACTTATTGAATACCGAACTGCAAGTGTACTCCTATGACCGCGCGGCTAAGTTGAATTTTGATATTGTTTTAAAAACAAAAAAAAATCAGGGGTATGATGTCCCTTTTTATCGTAAGAAAATCAAGGTTAAACAAGGCATTTCTTCTATTAATTTATATGAGCTAGTCGAAGATGTGAAAGGCGTTTTGGCCTTAGATGATGATTTAGATAGTTTTGTTGAATGCACCGTTAGCTATCACCACAGCGAAAAAAAATGGAACATCCGCCATTATGCACATCAACTTAATTGGGGTAAAAGCATTCAGGCTTATTATAATGACAAAGCTTCTTTATCTTTTAAGCCACAGGCAATGTCGTTAGTGCAACCACAAGTGGCACCTCTCGATTTGCTTGAAAAAAATGAATGGATAGGTAAGGTTTTTCAAGTTAAAGAATTGGATATGAGTCTTGCACCGTATTTATTAATACCCGCAAAAGATTCTACATTGTTTAGAGCCAAGCTTATTCCAGAATTTAACTATCCTGAAGATACTGAAATAGATGAATTGACCGAAGCAACACGTAATTTTGGTCAGAATAAACTATCGATTAAGCAGTTTATACGTACAGTAAATTATGAAAATAATGAGGTGTTTTGGGAACATGTGAAAGCTTTATTACATAATTATGAGCATTTGCCTTTAAATACTTTTGAAGTCTTAAAGGGGCTAGCTGCAAATTATGATCAATTGGCTATCGCGATATTTAAACTTGATTTATCTCTCGATATTTTACGGCGTTTCGAAACCGAACTGTCGGTGATGTGGTATTTAATTCCTGTTTCATCATGGCAGAATGCAATCAACCAATTGATTCAGTATTGGCAGAAAATTCTGATGGATGATGGAACATATGGTCGAGCAAAGGCAGAAAATATCTTAAAAAGATTGAAGAATTTTACTCCTTTATTGGCTGAATCATTTCATACATTCTTTTTGAGCAATCAACGTTCATTTGGGCCTGAGTTTAATTTTCACTTTTTAAATGACTGGATATTTGAAGGTAACTTTATAGGTGGTTTAGAAAACTCTGAGTATCAACGTATGTTGCAACGAAATCATAGTGCAACAGAAGATCAAGCGTGGCCAACGGCACTTTCGCAGAATAAATGGGCTTACTTTGATTGTATGCAGAAGCTCCCTTTTAGTTGTCAATTGGCAAGTCAGTGGAATAAAGATGTGGTCTATTTACCATTTTGTTTAGCATATATGAACGTTAAGCATCATTCTAAACTGCAATTGAGTGCTTACGATGTATTGCAACTTAAGCAAATCATTGCATTTGATGAGCAATGGTTTAATCAAATTTTTAGTTCAATTGTTAAATATTTAATTTTAGAAGCGAAGTAACAATGTATAAATATTTTAGTTCTTTAACACAAGAAAGTATTCAAAAAAATAAAGAAGCTACACTGAGTATATTGGGTATCTCGCATCCTGAATTACGTAATGTTCTAGAACAGCAGATGTCTCAAGCTGTGGGTGAAGATCAATCATTTTTATCTTCACCTGTAATTGAACAGATGTTTGCATGGAAGAAAGGTCAGCCTACTTTAGAAGATTTGGGTGGTGAATTACTTCATGCAAATGTGATTGATGCTTTAGATCATAAAGAAAACGGCGCATATCGGTTTAATCGTAACTATCAACCTTATGTACATCAATTACAGAGCTGGAATGCTTTGTTAGAAGATAAAAAATCGATTGTTGTGACTTCAGGAACGGGTTCAGGTAAAACGGAATGTTTTATGGTACCCATTCTAAATGACTTGTATGAAGAATTTATTCAAGCAGGGCAATCCTTAACTGGTGTGCATGCATTGTTTTTATATCCACTCAATGCACTGATTAACTCACAACAAGAACGATTAGATGCTTGGACTCGCCATTTTTCACAATCTAATGCCATTCGGTATTGTTTGTATAATGGCAATACACCAGAGCATAAATCACAGGAAACGGGAAAACAAAAACTACATCCTAACCAAGTACTCACACGTGAAGAACTGAGATTAAATCCGTCTCCTATTTTGGTGACTAATGGCACCATGTTGGAATATATGATGGTGCGCCAAATTGATGCACCTATTTTGCAAAAATCTCAAGGAAAATTGCGTTGGATTGTATTAGATGAAGCACATAGTTATATGGGCTCACAAGCTGCAGAACTTGCGATGCAGTTACGTCGGGTTCTGCATGCTTTTGGTGTGGAAACAAAAGACGTTCGTTTTGTAGCGACCTCTGCAACTATTGCAGGTGCAGATGCAGAAGAAAAGCTTAAACAATTTTTATCTGAAATCTCAGGTCAAAGCACAGAGAATATTTTGGTTATTGGTGGTCAGCGCGAAGTCCCTGTATTACCTGTGGTTGAAAATCATCAGCAATCTTTTGATGAGTTAGTAGCAATTGATGCTCAACAAGAGATATCTTATGAGCGTTATCAACGATTAGCAGGGCATTCAATTGCATGTGTTTTAAGAGAAAGTATTTGCTCGCAACGTGCTTTAACCTTAGAGGATTTATTTAAAATTACCCGAGAAAAGGGTTTCCAACTTTCTCAACATGAAATTTTGGAATGGTTAGATCTAGTAACCTATACAAAACCATCTGATGAAGAACAAGCTTTTCTTAAGATTCGTGTCAATTATTATCAGCGTGTGACTCATGGTCTATGGAGTTGTATAAATGACAAGTGTAATCAAAAAGACGACGATTTAAAAAATTGGAGCTTTGGCCAGGTCTATGCAACACATCAAGAAAATTGTGCGTGTGGAGCACCTGTATTGGAGTTAACGTTCTGTAAGAGTTGTAAGGAACCACATTTATTAGGTTTATTGGGTAGGGAAGATATTCTTAAACAATGGACTGTTGAAGTCGAAGATGAATTTGCATTACTTATTGATAATGAAACGGAAGAGCAAGAAGAGCGTGAATTTAAAAATGCGATAAAGAATCGTTTAGTGGTGTTTTCTACGGATGAAAATAAAGAGAAAAACTATCGTCGAGATCAACTGAACTTAGATAATTTAAAACTTGGGCAGATTTCTAAAAATGTGTTAAATGTGCATTATTTTGAGCCTCATAATAGCGGTGATTTAGTTGAATGTAGCAATCCTGAATGTGGTTCGAAAGGAACAAAATATGACTTGCCATTCAGACGCGCGATTTTAGGTGCACCTTACTATATTACACAGACTGTTCCACATCTTTTAAAATATTGTACAGATATTGATCAGGATGACATTGATGAAGCAAGCAAAAATTTTAGTGATCCGGAATTTATCGAAGGTGAATTCAAAGAGCTCAAAGACTGCACACCATGGGACATGCCAGCGAAGGGTAAGCGCTTAATTACCTTTACAGATAGTCGTCAAGGTACTGCACGTTTATCCGTAAAAATGCAACAAGAAGCAGAACGTTCGCGCTTACGTGGTGCGGTGGTTAAGATACTAATTGAACATACGAAAAAAGCGCCACAACAAACAGTAAATCCTGCTGAGGCAACATTCCGTCAATTATTAATTCAAGCGGAAAAAGATGGTGACATAAAATTAATTAACATTTGTAAGGAGCAATTAGAAGGTTTCGCTGTTAGCAATAATGCATTGGAAATTCCTGAAATGACTTGGGACGAACTGTGTAAGCTAATCGCCAAAGACTTTGATTTTAGAACAGGTATTTTGCTCGCCAATCGTCATATTGCGGGTGAGGTTTTTGACGATGCAGGACCGCTTAAGCTTGCACAAATGCTACTAACACGTGAGTTTTCACGTCGACCTAAAAATGCTAATAGCTTAGAAACTTTGGGGTTAGTAAAAGTTAATTACCAAGGATTAAAAGACTTAAGTGATCTACCTAACTATTGGAAAGAGCAAAAATTAAGTATTCAAGATTGGCAGGATTTTATTAAAGTTGTTTTAGATTACTATATTCGTGAAAATACAGTGATAGATCTTGCTGAAGAATGGAAACAATGGATGGGAGGGCCTGTACGCCCTAAGCATGTTGTAACTCATGAAGATCGAGACAAGTTTAAACAGCGAGATGATGGTTCGAAAAATAATAGTATTTTGGCATGGCCAATGGCATCAGTGTCTAAAAATCACCGTCTAGTCAAACTTTTAGTGTTAGGTGCAAAATTAGATCTAAGCTTGCAAGCACATCGAAATATAGCCGATGATTGGTTAAAAAAAGCATGGCAAGTATTAAAAGATGAATTTCTAGTAAAAGATGGAAATTCAAAATATCATCTTAGAAAGGAAAAACTAACCTTTAGTTTACTGGATAAAGTCTTTTTATGCCCAATTACGCATCGTTTAATAGACACTACTTTTAAAGGATTTACTCCGTATTTACCGATAAGTTTGCCACAAAATACTGATAAATATAAAACCGAAGAAATGGCTTTTCCAAAGCTTTGGAATATTAATACTGCAGATTTAACAGAACTTCATCAAGATTCAGCAGTGCAAAAGCTAAGGTCATTAAATTTATGGACAGACTTGTCGGATAGTGCAGTATTGGGAGGATTCTTCTATCGTACAGCGGAGCATTCTGCGCAGCAGTCGGCAAATTTACTCAAGCAGTACGAAACTTACTTTAAGGCAGGTAAGGTTAATGTCTTAAATTGTTCGACGACCATGGAAATGGGGGTTGATATTGGAGGGATATCAACAGTGGTTATGAACAATGTTCCTCCACATCCTGCCAATTATTTACAACGTACAGGGCGAGCAGGACGTGGTAGTCAATCACGTGCTATTTCTTATACTATTTGTAAAAATAATCCACACGATCAGCAAGTGTTTAAGCAACCATTATGGGCTTATAACACAGCAATTCAGGCACCTCATGTGAGCTTTAATTCACAACGGTTGATTCAGAGACATATCAATGCACAGTTACTAGCCATCTTTTTAATCAAAGAAATTGGGGATACAGATATTGATCGACCTAAACTAGATTTAAAATGGTTTTATCTTAAACAGGATGATCAATCTGATTCAATTTGTGACACCTTTGAAAAATGGTTGGTAGGCAAAGCAGTAAAAGATTATCAACAAGTATTAAAATTTTTGAAAAAAGGCACAGCATTAAAAGATATTGATCATGCAGAAATCATAGATGCTTGTGTGACAAAAATCCGAGAACTTAAGATAGAATGGTTGGAAGAATATGTCATCGTTGAAAGAGAGTATCAACAAGAACTGGCTACGAATCCTAATAGTAGCTATCTACATCGCCTGACACATGAAAAATACCGTTTGACACAAACATATTTATTATCTGAGTTAGCAATGCGTAACTTTTTACCAAGTTATGGTTTCCCAACGGATGTGATTACCTTTAATAATATTACTAAGCTAGAGAAAGATCGTTGGGATAAACTTTCAAAGAACCGAAAAACAAAGGATTTGGAAAGTTGTCTTGATCGTGAAGATAATTTATCGCGTGTAAAAGGCTTACCAAGCCGTAATATTGCGATTGCGATTCGTGAATATGCACCAGGTGCAGAAGTTATCGTTGATGGTCGTGTCTATATATCGAGAGGCATATCACTTGCATGGCAGAATACTCATAATGAACACGATAAGAAATCCCAGAAATTTGATTATGCTTGGATGTGCCATCACTGTGGTCAAACAGGGTTGACATCAGGTGTTTTGCTGAATGAAGAACAGTTGATATGTACAAATGCTAAATGTGGCGAAATTATAAAAGATGTTAAAAAAGTATTACGTCCAAACGGATTTAGTGTTGATTATTATGATAAACCCAATAATGATGTCACGACGCAAAAATATATCCCTGTCCAGAAACCTTGGGTAGGGCTTTCAGAAACAGCTCAAAGTTGGCCATTGCCACATGCTAATTTAGGATATTTTAACCTAGACCCTGATGGACATGTATTTCAATATAGTTCAGGATTGAACGGCACAGGATTTGCTATTTGTATGCAATGTGGTCGAGCGGATTCAATGGAAGAAAGTTATGACGGTGAAGCGAAGTTTCCAAGTACTTTAACTCCAGATCGTCCACATAAGGCACTTAAAGCTCTAAAAGATGGTGATAAATTTAAACGACCAGATTGCGGTGGTTCAAGCGTCGTTAAAGCTAATATTCATTTAGGCTGCCAAATTAAAACCGATGTATTGGAAATTGTTTTAAAACATCCGACCCGTAATGAATATATTTTAAACAATGAAGATGGTCGAATTATTGCAACAACATTAGTTGTAGCTTTACGTCAGGCAATAGCAACTAAATTGGGTATTGCTACTGATGAGTTGGGTTATGCAGTAAAAGTGAAGAAAATTGATGATCAAGCAGTTTTAGTTTTACAAATTTTTGATGACCTAAGCGGTGGAGCGGGTTTTTCGACTACTGCTGCTCATTATATTGCTGAAGTTTTAAGATCATTAGTTGCGGAAAAACTAAATTGTATAGACGATAGTTGTGATTCAGTCTGTGGCAAATGCTTGCTTGATACTCAAACAAGACATGACATTGAAAACTTAGATCGTACTTTGGCATTGGCATGGTTAGGAGATGAGTTTTTAACTTACTTAGATTCTCCAATTGCTAATACAGATTTTATCGCGGGTACTCCATTTTCGATCATTGAGCAATATGTAAATCATGGTGCGACACAAATCACATTCAATCTCACCGGTAATAGTGAAGATTGGGATGTTTTGTGTACTGCAATCAGAAAAAAACTATTTAAATTTTTGAATAGTAATATAAAGCTAGTGGGGGTGGTCTCATTAGATATGAGTTTGACACCACAAATACAGCAAGAAATGTTGGCATTGGAAAAAATCGGTATTTCATTTACGGTGAATAGCAATATTACCCCTGAATATTTGTATGCTCAGATTGTAAGTCAGGAGAAAGTAATCACCTTATACAATCAGTCGACAGAAGTAAGTTGTTTTAATGAGTTCTGGTTGGAGGGTCAAAGCCCAAGCTATAAATCAATTACTTCCCCAGAGTTGCAATTACAAAAATTTAGTTTTGATTTTAAAGCTATTGAATCTTATGAAAATGAGTTTCAACAAATCAAAGTTGGTAAAGATTTTGATGGTGAATCAGTAAATGATTTTGCTGAAAAATTTTGGGCTAAAGTTTTACCAATATCTAAGCTACACGATTTGGTGAATGATGAGGTTATAGAAATAGAATATTCAGATCGATATTTGCAATCTCCAGCAAATATTATTCTGATAACCAGTTTGTTAAAAGGAATAAAGAAATTATTAGGTATTCGCCCTCGATTAACGATAACAACTTGTTTTAGAAACAAACAAATACAAGATGAAAAATTATATTCAGATTTTAGCAAGCGTGAAGTATTTGATAATTTCTTTATAAATTATTTTGAAGATCAGTTATCTCAGAAGCTGAATTTGCAGATACCCGACTCAAAAATTGATCATGCGAGATTTTTACTTTTTAGATTGAAATCTGGGAAGAAAATTGAGCTTCGATTAGATCAAGGAGTTGGATTCTGGCAGATAAAATACATTGAGTGGCCAAAAGTGAAAGAAGACAGGGATTTTCCATTTAATGGAAGTTTCCAAAAACAATTGTTGTGGGTAAAACGACAAGAGACGAATCTATGTGTAAGAAGTGAGGAGAATTTCAAGACTGATTTATATATAACTAAATCTTAAAGTGCACATAAATAGAGTCATTATAGATTGCTAAGAGTATTCATAAGCCTGTACTTTTTACTAATGCTGAAAAGGAAGTTTCAGCATTAGTAAAGGAAGCTCATGAAGCCTTGGAAATCTTTAAAGAGTTAGGAAAAATTTACCATCGTTGTTATAAGTTTATTTCTTAGATTGTTGGCTGTGGCGATAAATACCTTAGTATCTAAGTGAACTCACACTGTATTGTTCCAGATGCTACGTGAGTAAGGTGTCTGAGAACACTCGTATGATGACACAGATTCAGAATAATCCTCGTGTACAAGAAATGCTAGGTGAGTTTGATACAGCACTTGATAACGCCGTCCTAGATAGCAATACGGCGCATATGGAGCAAATGACTCAGTTAATGAGCAATTCAACAGTAAGCGTCCGCTGAGCCCCACTTTTTCTAACTCATTGAACCGTACCGGGTTTGTCGGAGACCAAGCTTTCTGAGAGAATGTCCCGATGAAAAAAGTAAAATATACCCCTGAAATCAGAGAAAGAGCGGTTCATGAATTAGGGTTAAAGCTAATACCAATTGGTGCGAGTGGATATAAGGCAAAAGAATTATTTAATCAAATAACTTCTGACTTCGATCAATATTACCCAAATTCCACACCAAAATTTCGAGAAGCTTTTGAAAAACTAAATGAAGAAGTAGACGAACCAAATAAGTTGTTATCAAAAATTCATGATGTAATTAAGTTAATTTAAATTGGAGAAAATTTATGGCTAGAAAAGTATTTTTTAGTTTTCATTATCAACCTGATAATTGGAGAGTATCTCAAGTACGGAATATTGGCGTAATTGAGGGCAATCAACCAGCCAAAGATAATGATTGGGAAACAGTCGTGGGGGGGGGTGATACGCAAATTAAAAAATGGATATCTGATCAAATGGTGGGGAGAGCTTGCACAGTTATTCTCGCTGGTAAGGATACAGCTAATAGAAAATGGATTAATCATGAGATTGTTGAGTCTTGGGATAAAGGAAAGGGTGTTGTAGTAATTTACATTCATAACCTAAAAAATTCACAAGGTGAACAATCAGATAAAGGACGAAATCCTTTAGAGTACATAAAACATGGACCTACTGGAAAAAAACTATCTGAAATTGCTAAAGCTTATGACCCACCATACTCAACTAGTAAATTTGTTTATGAGTATATTGAAGATAATATTGATAGTTGGATTGAAGAAGCTATTAAAATAAGGAAAGAAAATTAAGAACTTGAACAAAAGATTACAAGTTCGTTAGTAATTGAACTCCATTTTTAGAAATAGAAATGGAGTTCCCTTCATATTGAAACTCAATATTAATAAACTGATGTCCTAAATTAGTAAAATTTAGACAACATATTTTTTTTCCTACGGATTTAGCATGTTCAATTTCCATGTTAATCCATTCAGAAGTTATTTCACCATTTACGATTACATTATCAGTTAGTAGTAAAAGAAATAGTTCAGATTGCTGAATTCTTTTTTTTAGAACTTCTTTTGTATAATCACTTATTAAATTTCTTTTTAGAAAATATTGATCTGATGTCCAATCATAATAGCATGATAAATTTTGAATATTTAAGGCATTCTTGATAATTTTAACTAGATCTTTATCCAAATAACTATGTGAAATAAAAATATCATACTTTTTCTTAGATTCTATTGAGTCTGAATTAAGAAATTTTACAAGTTCTTCTGGGCTATAATTCGGTAAAGTACTATCGATATGATATGTCTTTTTTTTTCCTTTAAAATTTTTTCTCAATTTGACATACTTACCTAGGCTTTGTAGATGTTGAAAAGCCATATTCCTAATTTGATTATTGCGTTCGGAGTCATTAAGTTTATAAAAAAATGTTATTGTTTTACTATTATTAAACTTTTTAAGCTCATTAAATATTAGTATTTTTTCTATATGATTTGATCTATGATAGATTTTTATAAAAATATCTATATATATTGGTTCAATATCTTGAATATACTCAGTATTATTTATGATAACCAAATCTTTATTTAAAAAATTATTTAATTTCTTTTCTAACTGAGTTAGAGCCTTAATTTTCAATTCTTCATTATATTCTAATTTATGTTTACTCCTATATCCATTTGAGAGCATATGCTTAACTTTTTGTGAGCTAAAGAAAAAATCCCTAGCACTTAATGGCTCATATCTTATCTTTTTACCAACAGATTTTAAAAATATATCTTTAGATTTATAATAATCATATCTTTGGTCTAATTCTTTTATAGTGCTAGGAAAAAATTTAAAATAAAAAGAAAACAAAATATTTCTATCGTAAACTTCAGGTAATATCTGCTTAATCAAATGTAATTGATTTGTAATTTGTTTATATATCCTTATATTTTCAGATATATACTTTCTTTTAGTAGTACCAGCCATAACCTCATTTCCTAATATTAGTGATATGAAATGGCTTTATATAATGCATCTAAAGAAGAAAGGATATGAGGTGTATGAAGATTTTTTGAGGTTTCAATCCATCTTTTCAATTTCTGATTACTTAAAGTAGCATCTGTCGTTGGAATTGAATAAGCAAAATCTATAGCACTATCAAAAGCTGCTGATTCTTCTAGCTTTATATCTCTACTTTCAAGTGCTATTTGTCTTGGTTTAGTTCTACGAACTAATTTTGCAAATTGAAGTTCTGAGTAAATCCAAGGCGATGAAAGATATTTTTTATCTTCGAACGTATCAGTTATTGGAATTGACTTATCTGTACCTAAAAAAACAAAAGCTTCACAGTTATCAATTATTTTGTGTAAAGCTGAGTTAAGGATCATAAAAACATTAGAAGTTGTATGATTTCGTATATGATAATCAAATGTATCACCATTAAGACAATATTTCTCATCAATTTTTCTTAGCAGTTTGAATGCATCCCCCCAAACACAAGAGTCGATAAATACACTTAAATTTAGTTCTTTTTCTATTAAAATTGCCAATCGTATAACATCATCCTCATCAGCATGTGAGTGTGATAAAAATATATCTGGTTTGATATCTAAAAACAGATTTTCAGAGATTTTATCCACACTTAGCGTATTTTTTCTATCAAGTAAGTAATCTTGAATTTTGATTAGTTTATTTTCATTTTTCTCTTTGTATTTCCTTACTTCTTGACGACTAACTTCTGGGAAAATTGAAAAATCAAAATCTTCAACTTGAACACTTATATACATAATTCATTACTACTTTATGTTAATTTTTAAGATGGTTACGAAATAATCTTCGGAAGAGACTAGAATATGTATAGTCATTTTCAAATCTTTGATCTAACTCAAATCTAGGCTCAAGTTTCTTTTGTTCATTTTCATACACTATTCTAGAAGCTGCACCTGTAGATGCTAAAGGAATTACTTGAGCATTAGGATGAAATTCTAAAAACATTTCTAATTCATCTATCACACCTTCCATTCCACCAATTAATACTATTGCATCAAATTTTTGACTTTGTATCATGGCTTGTCTCATTATTTTAAGGCTTTCTTCACGCTCTTCGGGATTACCATCTATTAGGGTTAAATCAATAAAATCATAGACACTTTCAGGAAAATCTGGCTTAAAAATATTAGATTGATAGATAGAAATAAATTTTATGTTTTTTTTACTATTTTTGGTAGCCATAGCTAATAATGGAGTAATAGCTGGATGTCCTCCACAAACAATACGACCATTAGGTATAACTACTTCTACGAGTGATCGAATCGCTTCTTTAATAGCAAGGACATCAGCCGTCTCGTAGAAGCATTTTTTTCGATCAGAGAGAGGAATACTTGCTGATAGGAAAATATTTAACATTTTTATCACTTAGTTTCTAATAATGAAGATGCTTTAGTCATATTTACTGCTTTAATGGGGAGATGGTTATCCAACCAATCTAAGTGTTCTAACCATTGCTTCAAAATTCCCCGGTTATCATAAATAATCCATTTCTCACTTTTTTTGAATTTCGAGTTTGATACAGCGTTATAAATGTCATTGATCCTATCTGCTGTAGGGACACCTATGGCTGGTATTACAGCTAATCCATTTTCCTTCCAATTAGCTATAGAAATCCATTGATCTATCTGTACACTTGGATTGTATCCTGCATCTCTTGCAGCATCACAAAAGTTATCAACGAGATATTTATATCTAAGAGAGATTGCTCTTGCTCTGAGTTGTTCGGTTTTTATTACAATATTTTTAAGAGTTTTTTTTGTAATATTTTTCCCTGTATATGGAATGCCACTTCTACTAAGGCCCTTCATTTTGAAGTCTTTAGGGGCTAACTTAATAAACTCATTAAAAGAAGCAATGCCTTCTTCCTTTTGCTGAGGCCATAGAATGTGCAAAATATGAATATTATTTTCGTTAGCGAACATCAACTCTTCTTTGGTCCATCTACTTGTTCTAAAACTTGGGGTATCTAATAAAATTACAGCATCTGAGTCAGTCATACGATGCCACAATTGATCTTGAAAATTCTGTGCAGGTGGTACTGATCGAGTATCTAGAAAAACGTCAAAACCATTTGCATCTAAAAGGTCATACAATTTATCTGCAGCACCCTGTGCGTCTATACGTCTATAACTAATGAAAACTTTTCGCTCCTTTCTTAAAAATCTAAAATTTTCGAAGATAATAGAAACTAGTCGTTCTGTATTATTATTTGTTTCATTAATTGGTAATGCATTAATATGACTGATTTCATCCGGTAGTTCTGTAGGAACAAGTTCATTACTTTTGACTACAGGAATGATGACTACTGATTCATCAATTAGATTTGATAAGTGTAGGGTATTAGATTTGTCACCACCAAAATAAATCGCAATAGTGGGATATTTAGGGTCTTTAGATGAATAATTCTCACTATGAATAAATTTGATAAAATTTGGATTAATTTTTAGATCATTAAATCTATTAGTAAGACTCTTTTGGATACTTACAAGTCGTTCATCAACTTTACCAAGTAATATAATTTGATAGTAATTTTCAGACACAATTATTTACCTATTTGATTCGCAGCATTTTTTGATCCATGGAGATAATGTTCTACATGCCATTTTTTGCTCCCTAAAGAATTACTATATTGTTATAGTGATGACATGTATCTACCATTTTCATTGTTTGGTTTCCAAAATGCTAGAGGACCTTGTTGCGATTTATCAATTTTCTGATATAGCTGAAGATATTCATTCCCATAGTAATAACCATTTCGGTCTTGTGTTGGAATTATGAAAATAGATTCATATTTTTTGACTCCATCTGCATATCCAATTTCCCAAGGGCACCATCTTGATTTAACAGAGTTTGGTGTTGCGAGGAAAAAGAAATAATCTGCTTCTTGAATTTTTTGTTGAATTTTAACAGCTGTATCTCGATTGGTATTTTCAGGCATAGAACTATCTTGCCAATCTACATACACATCAATATTTTCTTCTTTTAATAACTGAATAAAACCTTTGACATATTGAGCATCACTATGGCTATGGCATAAAAAAGCCTTTTTAGACCTCTGATTAAAATTGTAGCTGTTTGCGCTCGTACTAAAACGTGTAGAGTGATTGGTTAGTGTGTCTAGAGAAATAGCCATATAGTTCCTTTACAGTAAAATTGATTACAATAAAGGAAAATATTAAAAAATCAATAATATGAAAGTATTATGTGACTTAATTGGACGCTAAATTAGGGCAGTAAATCCTTAGCATCCATTTCTAAAGCACTAGAAAGTTCATATAGCTTTTCTATGGTGATATTTACTTCACCTCGTTCAATTCGCCCTAAATAGCTACGGTCTATATCACAGATTAAAGCTAATTTTTCCTGACTGATTTCTTTCTTTAGCCTAGCATTGCGTATTAACTGACCAACTGCTATAGATAAATCTGACATTTGATTTCATTTGTTCAAATGTCAAAACTATTGCTATTTGAGGACTACTTATCCACGGACTATAATCCTCTTTTATTTTTTAATGAAAATTCATATGTTTGATTTTTATCTACCACTTGAGAAGTACTTCGTAAAAATATTGCTAGAAAACAAATGAACCGTACCGGGATTGTCGGAGACTTTTTATTTAAGTTAGGCCACCTGACCTAATAGGTTAATCTTATCATAGTACATTGCTTCAAACTCAGAAGAGGCTATTAAGTTCTCTTCTTTATGGGATTGTAGACTGGCATAAAAAGCAACTTGAATTGAGTTGGTTTTCTCAATCAATATATGAACTAAAGATTACAGTAGTAATCTTTAGTTATTGAAATTTACTTGGTAAAAAATGGGTGCTAAAACTAAATATTGAGGAACCGCACTATTTTCACCGCATTTAGGACAGCCACTCCAATTACCTTCAAGATGTTCAAACTTATATTTTTTACATCTTAAGCGAATTCTCTTTTCCAAAATCATGTTGTCAATCGATTTCTGGGAGTACTTAAAGTGCGCATCTTTTTTGTGAGGACAAAAATCGCTCCAAAAATATTTCGTTCTGGTGGATTTCTAAATCCTGCTGAGTCATCAATTCTCCGCCAATATGCTTGTCTTGTCTCCTTCAAGGACATATAGGGATTGATATAGCTAGATGACTCACTCAACCTATATAAGAATAGTGAATCATTGGCTAGCGGGAGCTTTTGTAAAAGAAGGCTAGCAAAGTTCAACGGTATATCAAAAGAGTACTTTGATTATCATCTTAAAGAAACTGAATGGCGTTGGATGAGGGAGCCTAATGAGTTAGCAACAGAGTTGTGGAGCCTCATTAGGTAAAATTAAGTGTAAATCTGCTAGTCTAGAGCCAAAGCAATTTAGAGGAATAGCTACTCGATATGACAAGCTCAAAAGTGGAATATGCCTATTCGCGACTGGCGTTTAGCTATGAGCCGCTTTATTATTGAATTTGGTGACCGCCTAAGTGATCACCTTTAATTTATGAAAAGCAATTACACAAAATTATTTACAGGCTCGTATAATAAAGTACTAGCTTACATTTTAAGCAAAGTTGCAACACAATATTTGGGTTACTTTTTAACTAATTTCTAATTATTTCACATGATAAATCTGTTAAAGACTGCGACCATGCAGCAAAAAATCTGCATCTTTCTATTTTTTGCATTATCCATTGGCTACCTATGTTTGGAAGTGTTTTTTAACCTCCTCATCTTTGATCAAATGTCTACGATGACATCAAAGCTCGAAATTCAACAAATCGAGCAAATGGGCAAGACCTTCACTGGCATTGGACTCTGTTTAATCCTATTAAAATTCGCTTTGCCACTATTCACCAAACTATGGCAATTCGTTTTGGCATTTATTGCACTGGGCTTGGTTTGTATTGGGGTTTCGTTCTTTGTTCAGAATCAAGTCATTGATTGGATTGTTGATAGTTCCAGTGAAGAACAACAGGGCAAAGCGCTTTTGATCAGTCAAGCCAGTGGTACGATTGTTCCGTTCTATGATGACTATAGAGCAACGGAATATGCCGGGTTAAAGTGGTGGGAATTTAAGGTTCGTGCCAAAGCTAAATTAGAAGG
Organism: Acinetobacter sp. YH12135; assembly: GCF_013418565.1. NCBI lineage: Bacteria > Pseudomonadati > Pseudomonadota > Gammaproteobacteria > Moraxellales > Moraxellaceae > Acinetobacter > Acinetobacter sp. YH12135. The sequence continues at coordinate 1,364 of NZ_VPBU01000001.1, read as the reverse complement.
GCATCACGTTATAATTAATCCAGAAATGGATGCTGATCATGTTGCTCGTAAAGAAAGTATTCTACGTGACCATTATTTTTCTGTTGCTTCTCAATGTGTGAAAACGCCGAATAGTTTTGGTGTGACCACGGCGCTTGATAAAGCATTCTTCCCATATATTCAATTATCGAAGCCATTTGCTGAAGATGGATACAAACAAGCGGTCATGAAATTTACTGAATGCTTGATCGAAGATCCAAAGCTATACAAACAGTATGTTTCTGATCCAATGAATCAAGAACTCATCACGATATTTGGTACTTATGAATCGTATTCGAACCAATACAAAAGTGCGATGAATGATGTACTTGCTGAAGAAAAGAAAGGGGGTCACCGTTTCATCATTCAAACTAAACGCCAAAAGATTCAAGAAAAATGGAATACAGAGATCCTAAACTTTGGACCAGGTGTTTATATTCCACCATTAATGACTCAAGACCAGTTCTTCAATAACGCAGCGGTTAAATCACACATCTTCAACACTACAAAACAGAATGTCGTTTTCAAGCCTAACCAGCCTGAAATGAAAGCTGAGTTCATTCAAAGTATGCCGAATAAATTGTTCAAAACATATGATGCATATCGCCATTTTATTCCTGAACTAGGGCAAGTTGAGCCAAAGGCTGAACGTATCTTCATGGGTCAAGAAATTGATGCCAAAAGAGCCTATAAAGCGATTGTGATGCCTATGGTGGCGCTATCATTCTCGATTTTCTTCCTGATCCTAAATATCTTGTCTTTGATCTCACTGATTTTCTTCAGTAACAGTCCAAAGTTGAGCCGTATTTTTATGATAGGAACAATCTGTTTGTTGCTTATTCTTCCAATGGTAAAGTCTGCACAAGTTGGTAGCACTGTAGGAAATGAAGCTAAAGGCTCATTTAGCCAATACGTGATTAAGACTATGTATTTCTATCAAAGCGCAATATTGAAAATATATTCGAACAAATAGAACTTCCTAGAGATCCACCTTCGGGTGGATTTTTTTTGGGTCACAAAAAAGCCATCAGTAATAGCTTGAGCTGTTTTTCATACAAAAGTATCGTAAGCGTCCGCTGAACCCCATGCCTATTTTTTAATTTGAGTTGGATTTCCAGCGATGTGGCAGTAATTCTTCTATTTGGGTCGCTTTATGCGTCGGCAGCCTTTTCAGCACATCACTTAAATAGGCATACGGATCCAAGCCATTCAGCTTTGCTGAACCGTACCGGGTTTGTCGGAGACTTTTTTATTTAAGTTAGGCCACCTGACCTAACGGGTTAATCTTATCATAGTACATTGCTTCAAACTCAAAAGGTGATACATAACCCAGTGCACTGTGTACA